>JBATPX010000114.1:0-63047 GCA_049291695.1 Defluviicoccus sp. | reverse complement strand
CCCGCAAGTCGCGCTCGGCCGTGGCCCGGTCGGCGATCAGCGTCGCCAACACGGCCCCGGCAGTGATGCGGTCGCCGACGCGGACGGCGACGCTTGCTACGGTACCGGGCACACGGGTTGCGACCTCGCCGCTCTCCAGCGCCACCAGCCGGCCGATGACCGGCACCGTTTCGCTCAGCGGTTCGCTGCGGACGGCATCGACCGCAACCAGGACCGGCTCATCCGCTGTCGCCGGCCGCACCGCCGAAGGCTGCGCCAGCGCGGCAAACGCGCCCAGCAGGCCGGCAACGGCGGCGACGCGGGCGGGACGGACGCGACGGAACCGGGGAGCGATCATCAACGAAAGTGGGCAAATCAGCGGAACAAGGGAAGCGGACACCCTCCGCCCTTGGGTCTGGGATGCGCCGACCGCACGGCGTGCACTGGACTGGACCGTCCAGTCCAGTCTGCGGTATCCTTGCCGCGCGGAAGGCAGCACATCCAAAGAGACCAATGATAGCACAAACGACGGCGATTGCGGAAAACCGTTGGCCGGCTGCCGTGTCGCCGAAGCGGCGCGCCATCCTCGCTGCTGCCGAGCGGGTCTTTCTCGAGGTCGGCTTCGGGCTCGCCAGCATGGAGGCAATCGCGCGCGCGGCCGGCGTCGCCAAGCAGACCCTCTACGCCCACTTCGGCACCAAGGCGGCCCTGTTCGGCGCCACCATGCTGGAGCGGGCGGACTGGCTGTTGGAGCCGCTGCCGGCGGCACCGGAAGCGGGCGGCGCACCGGCGGAAGCGCTGGAGGCCTTCGCCACGCGCTTTCTGGAGATCATCCTGCAGCCGGAATCGCTCGCCCGGCTGCGCCTGGTGATGGCGGAACGGGCCCGCTTCCCGGAGCTCGCGGACGTGTTCTATCGCTCCGGGCCGGGCCGGGCCGCTGCCGGCCTTGCCGACTACCTGAGCCGGCTCGACCGCGAGCGGGTGCTGCGGGTGCCGGTGCCGGAGCTCGCCGCGAGCCAGTTCCTCGGCATGGTCCGCGGCGATCTGTTCCTGAAGCACCTGCTCGGCCTGGAGCCCAAACCAACACCGCTTGAGCTGCGGGCGAGCGTGCAGGCAGCCGTGCGCACCTTCCTCGCCGCCCACACGCGGCCGTAACCCCCGCCGCAAGATTTGGCGGATTGCGGTCAGTCCGCGCCGCGATCTGAACGACCTGACCAATGCGCGTCGGAGGGGAAACAGTTCGATGCGGAGGACTTCGAATTCGGCTCGATTGGCTGAGCTTAGGGCAGTTCGCTCATTCGCTCGGGCTGCCGTCAGCTTCTATGATGGCACTCCCGCTGCCGCCACCACCGGTCCCGACGGTCGGGGTTTGCGCGAAGAAGGGTCCGCCAAAGCCGGTGGTCCCACGGGGACCGGCGGCCGGCTCAGCCAGGGCCGCCACCGCCCCGTACCAGCGGGAGACGTCCGCTGCGATGGCTGCGTTATCCGCGCCAAGGCTTGCCAACTGGCTCTGGTAGGACTCAAGAAAGGCCGTCCACGCCGGGCAGGTGGAGAGCTTGGCGGCGTCGACCCCGCAAGCCTCCGTGAATTCGGTGACCACGACCTCACGCTGCTCCGCGGTCAGGGCGCTCTCGGCGGAGATGTCGGCATTGGCGCAGATCACGCCGATCTGGCCTGGCTCGCCGGCGGCGAGGCCCCGCCGAACCTCGGCGACCAAGGCTTGCGTATCAATAGCTGCCGCGCTAATCGCACCCAGGCCGAAGATCGCCAATACCGTCAGCAGAACAAGCCGCTGTCGAACACCAAGGACCCGCAACAAAGCCGACATGAGGTCGCCTCCCCGCCGAATTAACGTGGTATTCTATGAGAATATGGGCGGCAAAGAAAGATGTGTCGGTCTTTGGCGCTCGTTTAGACGTATAACGCGATAAACATGACAGGGTCGTCAACTATAGGTCTGGCGCGGATTGGGTTCTGCTTTCTCATCATCCTGGCGGCGGCGGTTATTCATCTTCAGGAGCCGCTGTGGCTCAGCCACCTGCGCAACCCGGTGTTCGATGCCTACCAACGGATCAAGCCGCGCACCTACCAGCCGGCGCCAGTGCGGGTCATCGATATCGACGAGGAGAGCTTGCGCCGCATCGGCCAATGGCCGTGGCCGCGAACGCGGGTGGCCGAGCTGGTAGCGGCACTGCACCGCCTCGGGGCGGCGGTCATCGCGATCGACGTGCTGTTCGCCGAGCCTGACCGAACCTCGCCGGCGCGGATGCTGCCGGAGTGGGGCGACCAGCCGGCGCTGCGGATGCTCATGGCTGAGCTCCCCGACAACGACGAGCGGCTGCGCGAGGCGATTGCCCCGGCCAACGTCGTAACGGCTTTCGCGCTGGCGGCGGCAGGCGGCGTGCGCATCCCTCAGGTCAAGGCCGGATACGCCGTGGCCGGTTCCGACCCGGCGGCCTTCGTGCCGGCCTTCGAAACTGCGGTCGGCACCTTGGAGATCATCGAGACCGCCGCTCGCGGCAACGGGGCGATCAACATTATTCGCGACCTCGACGGTATCGGCCGGCGGGTGCCGCTGGTGCTCCGGCTTGGCGATAGCCTCTACCCTTCCCTGGCGGCAGAAGCGCTGCGCGTGGCGCAGGGCGCAAATACGTTCGTCATCAAGGCCGCCGGTGCCAGCGGCGAAACCAACTTCGGTGCCACCACCGGGATCACCAGCGTGCGCATCGGCGCGTTCACCGTGCCCACCGATGCCCGCGGCCAAGTCTCGATCTACTTTACCCCGCCGATACCGGAGCGGTCGATTCCCGCTTGGAAAGTGCTGGCCGGCGAGGTCGAGCGCGAGAGCATCGAGGGGCAGATCCTTTTTATCGGCACATCGGCGACGGGCCTGCACGATTTTCACGCCACACCCCTCGGCCTTTCGATGCCCGGTGTGATGCTGCATGCCCAGCTCATCGAACAGGTCATCCACGACGTTCACCTCGTCCGGCCCGATTGGGCGAAGGGGGCGGAGGTGCTGCTGATGGTCGGCCTCGGCATCCTGATCATGGTTCTCGGGCCGTGGGTGGGCGCCCTGTGGACGGCGGTCATCTGCGCCGTCACGCTGGCGCTCGCGATCGCCTGGTCGTGGATCGCGTTCACCCACCAAGGCCTCCTCTTCGATCCGCTCGTCCCGGCGATGATCGTCGTCGCCGTCTACCTGATGTCGTCGTTGTTGCGGCACGTGCAGACGGAGCGAGAACAGCGCTGGATCCGCTCGGCGTTCTCGACGTACGTCTCCCCCAACCTGGTCGAAGAGCTGGTCAAGAACCCCGGTCTCTTAAGTCTGGGCGGCGAGCGCAAGGAATTGACCTTTGTGTTCACCGATCTCGAAGGCTTCACGTCGCTGGTTGAGCGATCTGCCCCCGATGTGATCGTGCCTCTGTTGAACGAATATCTCGACGCCCTGGAGCGCATCGCCTTCAAACATGACGGCACCATCGACAAGATCGTGGGCGACGCCTTGCACGTCATTTTCGGTGCGCCGGTGACGCGGCCCGACCACGCCCAGCGCGCCGTCGATTGCGCGCTCGAGATGGATGCGTTTGGCCAGGCCTTCTCGCAGCGCAAGCGTGCAGAGGGGATCCCGTTTGGGATGACGCGTATCGGGGTCAACTCGGGGCCGGCGGTGGTCGGCAACTTCGGCGGCTTCCTGCGGTTCGACTACACGGCGCATGGCGATGCCATCAACACCGCTGCCCGTCTGGAGAGTGCGAACAAGTTCTTCGGAACCCGCGTCTGCGTCAGCGGCTCCACCGCTCACCTCTGCGAGCGCTTTGCCGGCCGGCCGATCGGCGCCTTGGTCCTCAAAGGGAAGACGGAATCGATCGAAGCCTTCGAGCCGCTTGCAGACGGCCTTTTCCACGCGCCCCGGACAGAGGCCTATTTACGCGCCTACCGCCTTCTCGACGCCGGAGACGAACACGGAGACAAACACGGAGCCGAACACGCGCTGGCCGCCTTTGAGGCCCTATGCCAAGACCATCCGGACGATGCCCTCGCCGCCTTTCATCTGAACCGGCTGAAGCAGGGTGAAAGCGGCACGCGCATCGTCATGGCGGGCAAATAGGCGCGAAGCCTTCGCCGCCCCGGAAAGCTAAATCGGGAAGGCGCTTACAACTCTCGGGTGCCAATCGTCGCTCCAGCGCTGCAGGTTCTTCATGATCGCCAGTTTGCGGCCGTCCTGACGAACCGCCTCGTTCGACCAGTCCTGCGCACGCCAGACACCTCCCGCTTGCTGCGGTAGCAGGAGTTCGGGCGTCCACAAATAATCGACCTGAAGCTGATCGGGTCCCGCAAACCGGATATGGCGAGAGCCGAGCATCGCCGCCGGCGCGAAGTACTGGTATTTGTCCCGGAGCGCCTGGAAGACAAGGCTAACGGGGTTGGGGGGGCCGGCAAGGCCGAAGCTGACAGCGCGCACCTGACGGCAGTCGCCGGCGCCGCGGCCTATTTCCGTTTCAGCGCTGTAGAAATAGCCCTCGTAGCGACAGGCCTCGCGGGGCCGGTAGCGCTGGCCGCCGTCCAACTCCGAACGGTAGATCAGAACCGCTTGGTAGACCACCGATCCGTGCACCTTGACGAGCACATGTCGCCAGGCGCGGCCGGCATCGAGCTTCTCTTCCTGGGAATAGGCGACCTGCCAACGGCCGGGCGGCAGCGGCACCTGGAAGCGGTCGGCGGTGAATGATCCCTCGACGGTGGATGTGGTCTCGCCGGCGGCCGGCCGCGAAGGCGCAGCCGTTCCGGCGGCCGATTGATCGGGCCCGCTTTGGCAGCCGCTTGCGGCCAGCGCGGCGACCAGCCCGATCACGACGCTCGCTGGTGCTTTCACGGCAGTTTCCTAACAGCCAATGTTGCAGGACGCACCGGTGCTGACATCCGATGCTGCCGCCTGTTGCGCCGCGTTTGTCATCGCCTGCTGCTGTGAAGTCACGGTTTCAAAGGTGTCAGCCGGCGGACCATCGCTGAAAAAGGCGATGGTGGCCGTAATGTTCGCGTTGTTCACCTGGATGCCCGAGCTCGGCGGCCCGCAGACCAACGCCCTTCCCGCCGAAAAACTGATCGCTGATCCGACCGGGCATTGGAGCGTGGTCGTGGTGCCGTCGGGTGCGACCGCGGTTGCCTGCACCGCGACGCCGCCAATGCACCACACTTCGACCGCCTGGTCATCCTTCAGCTCGATCAGCACGGACGTGCCGCGAAAGCCGATCACCGCGTCTGACGTCTTTACTTCGTAGGCTTTGCTGTCCATCGATCCGGTCACGAAACGCATGAACCCCTTGGTCAAGCCGATCGCAACCTTCTGCCCACTGGGGTCGCTGGCGAACACGAACTGATCAAGGGTGATCCGCGAATTCGCACCGGTTGCGAGCTCGGTCTTGTCGAGGAGGACAAAGCGCCCCGCACTCTCGGCGCCGGTCTCGATGACCTCGTTCGAATGCACCGGATCGGCTAACGCGAGCGCACGCCGACCGGCCGGCAGCACGCCCGAAACCGACTGGACGACCAGAGACGTCTCGCCAATCCGCGCCGCGGTCTCACCGATCGTCTTGAGCTCCACCGACCCCGCCGGGGGGGCCGCCAGGACGACTGCGACGAGCCAGCCACTGACAGCTCCGAGCCCTCGAACGACCGTTCGTTTGTTCGCGCCCATCCTGTTTAGCTCCTCCCGCTGCTCGTTAAGTCTCTTATCGATGTTCTATACCACCGACAGGTTGATCCAACCACCAGAGGGTCGGCTGCCACTTCAACTAAGCCGACCCGCGCGTATAGTATTCGCGGACTGTCCGGTCGTAGTAGGCGGCGTCTCCATAGCCGTAAAGCCTGATCTTGGTGGTGTCGACCCGCGACAACACGACTCCTCTTGGCACGCCCTGGGTTTCGGTCAGCTTTTCAAGCGCCAGCTTCACCACTTCACGACTCGTTTTGCCCCATTGAATGACGAACACGGTTTCCTCGGCATGGGGCGCCAAGTTGCAGGCGTCGGAGACGCTCATCAGCGGTGACGAATCCAAGACCACGAAGTCAAAGGACTCGCACGCTTGATCAAGGAAGGCCTTAACGGCTTTGGATCCGAGAAGATCGGAGGGATCGCGGGCCGTACTGCCGGAGGCGATCACAAACGCACCAGTCGGCTCGTCGCGCTGGAGGACCTGCTCCAGGCTTGCATCACCAGCAAGGAGATCGACCAACCCGGGCTTCCGCGCGAGTTTGAGGCGGAGATGGACCGACGGTCGGCGCAGGTCGGCATCGACAAGGAGCGCCCGATGGCCGGCAATCGCCCGGGCCCGCGTGAGGCCGATCGCCAACGTCGTCTTGCCTTCCTTCGGCATCGACGAAGTGACGAGAAGGCTGCGGATCGTCGGTCGCTTGCTGCGCAGCGCCAGCTGGATGTACGTCGAGCGAATGCCTTCGAGGAAGAGCGATGGCTGGTTATCCAGCATCGCCGAGTCGGGCCCGTCGCGGCCTCCTCCGCGGGCCACCGGCAGGTGCGCGATCACCGGCAGTCCGGTTGCTCCCATGACCTGTTCCGCATGGCGAAAGCCGTAGTCGAGGCGCTCCGCCATGAGGGCGAGGCCTAAGCCAAGCAATAGCGATATCATCGCGGAGACCGCAAGAACCTTGCGCTTGTCTGGCAACGAGAGGTGAGGCACAGCCGCTGGAGAGAGAACAGTTGCGCCCGGGACCTGCATTTCCGTATCCAATTGCGGCGTTGTCTCTTTTAAACGAGTCAAGAATGTTTCAAGAAGCTTGCGGTTCGCCTCTGCCTCGCGCTCCAATTCCCGTAGCTCAATTTCGAGAGTGTTTGCCAACGCCTGTTTGGATTTTAATTTGTCGAGTTCATGCTTTAGGCTATCTTCTCTCGCCGTAGCGATTGAAACGGCCGTCTCGTAGCCCTTTAGGGCACGCTCCATCTCAGCATCGATTTTGGCTTGAAAGTTTTGGAGTTCCGATTTCTTATTGATGACCTTTGGATGACGCTCGCCCAGTTCGATCGATAGTTCGGCCAGTTCGCGCAGGACCGCGGCCTCTTGAATGCGCAATTGCTGAACGACTGGCGACTCCATGATGGCCTGCGCCGCCTCGATGTTGCGGGCTTTCCGCAGGCTCTGCACTTCGGTCAGGGTCGCCGTGGCTTGTGCCCGATCCGCAATGGCACCCGCCAAGCGCCGGTTGATTTCGGAGATTTCCTCACTGACGAGCGTGACTTGGCCGCCGCGCAACAACCCGGACTGGGTACGAAATGCCTCGACCGCATTTTCGGAGCGTGCCACCGCCTCGCGGAGCGCGTTGACCTGGCCGTGGAGCCAGCCCGTGGCCTTTTCGGCCATCGCAATCTTTGCTTCGACGAAGCGGTCTGTGTAGGTGTTAACCAGGGCGTTGGCAACGTCGGCGGCGAGCTGGGCATCGCGGGACTGGAACCGGACCGAGATCACGCGCGATGCCTTGGTCGGGCGAACATCCAGATGGCTGAGGAACGTATCCACGACCTCATCGAGGTTGACGGCGCGCGCAGCCTCCGCTGCCTGCGGCGAGCGATCGGTCGAGCCGGGACTTGCGTCGTCCTTGCCGCCGAGCCGCGCCACCTTCGATGCAATCTCCAGCAACGAAGGCGTGCGCGAGGGGTTGAATTCCTCGCGCTCTGCCAAACCCAACTGCGCAATCACCCGCCGGGCAAGGGTTCGTGAGCGGATCACTTCGATTTCATTCTGCGTCGTCTCCTGGTTTGCGCTGATGTCAGTCAGGATTTCCCGCAGGTCAGCAATATTGGCCCTTCGGCTCTCAACAATTACGAGTGCTTCGGCCCTGTACGTTGGCGTAATCTGCGACAGGAAAAAGACAGCTAGGGCAAGTATCAGCGTAACCGTGCCGATGACGATGCTTTTTCGCCGGCGGACAATTCTTGTCAGCTCACGGATGTCAAACGAGGGCTCGGCGGCCCAATCGCTTCGATCTGATGGCGTTAAGTTCGGTCTCTCCATTTGCACGCTTTACGTCCTCCCCGGATCGGCCGCCCGACAGGAACTGTCAATGATGAAGAGATCGACCGCCGGTTCGGCCGGATCGTAATCTACCAAACAGCACCAGTTCCCGACCGGCATATCATATGGCCGGCATATCATATGGCCGGCATATCATATGGATAGCCGCCGCTCGTCAATCGGCAGCCCGCGCGGCCCATCACTGTGCGGTATTCCTTGCGTTGCCGACGCGCTCCTGTGATGAAGATCTGAAAGCCGCAAGGTCGTAGCCGGATGCTTCACCTTTTTGTTGTTCTCGTCCTTCTGACACCATTGCCGCTCGGGTCGGTTTACCCGTGGAGCTGGGGCTTGTTGGCTGTCGGCATCGGCACCCTTCTCGGTGTCTGGTGTTTCCGGCTTCTCGCCGGGAAGGCTCCGCTGGCGGTGCCATTGACCGCCGTGTGGCCTACCCTCCTGCCTTTTTTTCTGGTTGTGGCGTGGATCATCCTGCAGATGCTGCCGACGACCCCCGAATCCTGGCACCACTCCGCATGGTCATGGCCCGCAAGCGCCTTCAACGCCGCCCCCAGTTCCCGAATCACCGTTGACCCCGCAAAGACGATCGCTGCCCTGACCCGCTTGATCACCTATGGGGCGATTTTCTGGCTCGCACTGCAATACGGCCGCGACCGGCGAGCAGCACAGATGATGATCAAGGCACTCGTTTTCGCTGCAGTTACCTTCTCTCTCTACGGTTTGGTTGTAAAACTTTCTGAAAGCAGGATGGTCCTCTGGTTCCCGAAAATTGCCGCCGAAGGAGACCTCAGCAGCACCTTCGTTAACCGGAACACATTCGCAACGTACGCCGGCCTTGCTCTGGTCTGCGTAAGCGGACTCATTATCGCAAGGGTTGAGGGCCGGATGGCCAACCCCGGTGATTTCAAAGTTAGCGTGGACCGAGGCATTGATGCAATCATCGCCCGCAGTTCTTCCCTTATTGCTGGGTGGCTGTTGATTGCGAGTGCGCTGCTGCTCACCCATTCTCGGGGTGGCACCTTCAGCTCGGTGGTGGCACTGGCGAGCTTGGTCGCGCTGTACGCGTACGCACGCGGCGCTCGCCGAGAGGTCATCATCGGTCTTGCAACTGGCGCGATCGTCCTGCTTGGGGCGGCCGTTGTCGTCGGCAGCGCTGGCTGGCAGGCACGATTCGAGGCTCTTTGGAGCCAGCCGGATGACCGCGGCAGGCTGGCAGTGCTCGCTCTGCAGGGTATCGAGGAGCAGCCACTCTTCGGAAGCGGATACGGAACCTTCGAGAACTTCTTCGCGCATCGGCGGCAACCGGACATGGAAACCCGGTACACGAAGGCCCATAACACCCCTCTCGAGAACGCGGTGGAATTGGGGCTGCCGGCAACGGCCGCGTTGGTGGTGATTTTCGTTTCGATTGCCGTTCGTACTTGGCGCGGAGCCCGCAGACGCCGTCGTGACGCCATCTACCCCTGCATCGGGTTCAGTGCCACGGTCTTGGTCGGCGTTCATTCGCTCCTCGACTTCAGTCTTCAGATCCCCGCAGTGACGGCGACCTACTGTTTGATTGCCGGCATCGCCTGTGCACAGGCAGATCCCAGCGAACCGACAGCGCATCGACGCGACCGAACGCGGGCCTCAGATCAGCCACCCGTTTCCCTCTGAGGATCGCTTCCAGATTGGGCGCGGAGCCGATCGAGCTCGGCCAATAAGTGCGATTCGTCGCGAAGTGCTGCCCGAACGACAGGGACGGCCTGTGCTTCCTCGGCAAGCGCGGCGAGCGCCTTCAGATCGGCCTTTGCCGCGTAGCGGACTTGCTGCAAGACCGACACCCTGTCGCGAGCATCCAGGTGAGGCCACGCCTGAAAGCTCAACCGCAGTCGGAAGGCCGTCAGCGACGGTTCGAATGGCGCCGCCGCGAACGAGAACCGCAGCGCCGTCATCGCAGCAGGCGACCATCCTTCGAGCGCCGCAAGACCATATGCGAGGCGTGCCCACCCGCGCCCGCTGAGCGGCGCTGCCGTCAAGCCCTGCTGGAGATCGATCACAGCGGCAGCCACAAGGCGGGCACGATCCTTCGCGTCGGCAGGGAGCGACTCCGCGATGAGCAGCCGGGCCAGCCCCGCATCCATCGAAGCCTCGCCGTTCTCACGCCACTTCAACTCGCCTTGCTTGGCAGCGAGGAGGTCCTTGGCCTCGCGGGCGTTCACGGGGATCGCATCGCGGAGCTTACTGAGCACCGGCGCGCCCACAAGCCCTGCCAGCGAAGCCATGGTGAACTGGCTTCCCATCACGACCAGGAACACTGCCAGGGACGCCAAAACGACACCGACGCTCCATCGCTGCGCCCGGCCGATCCGATTCGGTGCAGCGCCTCCGTTGTCGTCGACGGGCTGGCTGGTATCGTTGGCGGTTACCGCTGCCATCTCGGCTCCTGCGCTCGCGCGCCGTCACGGGGCGCCGCGGACAGCGAGAGCAAACGTCGCCGAAACCGCTTCGGTCAAGTTCGAACACGAGCGTTGGCAGGATCGTCTCGATCGAGGCGGCTCTCGGCTCGTCGGTGAGCAGGGCCATTTCGCCGAAGACGTCGCCGTGGCGGAGCCGGGTGATGACGTGCCTGGTTGTCACTCGCCGGACCTGTACTTCAACAAGGCCGGCACGCCGAGAGGGAACCGGGCAACAGGAGCGCCGAGGATGGCGCTCAGGTCTTCTTGCGGGCGGCCATGTGCAGGAGATAGTGAATGATCTGTTCGATGTCGTGATCGCTCAGCGCATCCTTATCGAACCCCTGCATTTTCATGTCCGGCCAGTGCCGCACCGACGCGGGATTGCGGATGAGCTGGTGCAACGCCTGCGGTGTCAGGTACTCGGTCGGATTTTGCGGTAAGTTGAGATCGGGGCCGACATGGGCGTTTCCGGCGCCGTTGAGTGTGTGGCAGGGCATGCATCGCGTGATGAACAGAGTTTGGCCGGCACGGATCGGCGCGCCCGCGGCAAGTGCCGGATCGACGGACAATGCCGGCCAGCGCTGCGTCGGCGAGGCGGCGGTGCGAATGCTCACGACCGCGTAAGGCCACTGCTCGCTGTGTACGCCGGCCGCCTCCGGCTTCAGCCAGACGACGGAGAAGGGCCCGGCGCTGACGGTCTTGCCCGGGATGTTTGGCCAGGCCTCGTCCACGGGCTCGACGGCGAGATAGGCAACCGAGCCCGTGTCATTGATGCCAAGGATGAGCTCAGGAGGCAGCACGGAGACGAAACCGTCGGAGGCGACGACCTCGATCACCTCGCCGGCCTTGAGCGCGAGACCCGCCAGCAGGCTCGCGAGAGGCAGCGCACGGTAGGACATCGGCCGCTTGTAAATGGGGTCGTGCGGGATCCGGATCTCACGCAGATCCCTGCGCTGCAGTAAGGCGGTGTGCGACAGCACGACGGTCTGTCCATCCGAAACGATGTCGATGCTTGGCTGTGATGCGCCCCGGCCGGCAGGCGCCAAGACAAGGCTTATCAACAGCAGTCCCGGCAGCAGTGTCCGGCAACGCATCGAAGGACCTCTCAGGCTCCGGCAATCCGGAGGTCGTGATCCGCCCCGTTCAGCGGACTGTCCGAAACGTAGTTCGGGGCCGGTCACAGTGCCAGCGCGAGCGTGGCCGGTCGAGTTGGCAGCGATTGCCCGGCCACGCCGTGGCTGTCGAGATCGGCGATCCGCACACCCGGAGAGAGCCGTGCGCGCCCCAGGGCCGGCTGCCGCGGTTGTCTTCGTTGTCGCGGTTTCCCATCTTCGTGGCTATGACGGGAGCCCGGTCTCGACTCCACGGCGGCATCACGCGCCGCGCAGCCCTTGCGGCGCTGGGCGGCGGCGCTGCGGTCGCCGCTGGTGTTCGACCGGCGGCAGCAGCACCGCTGACGCGACCGATCCCGAGCAGCCGCGAGCCGCTGCCGCTGATCGGGCTCGGCACCTGGATAACCTTCAACGTCGGCGACGACACGGCGCTGCGCGACGAACGCATGCGCGTGCTCGCGGCGTTCTTCGCCTTAGGTGGCGGCATGATCGACTCTTCGCCGATGTACGGGTCGGCGGAGGCGGTGATCGGCTACGGCTTGCAGCGCCTGCCGAACACCGGTGGCCTGTTTGCGGCGACCAAGGTGTGGACGCCGTTCACCGCCCGCGGCGAGGCGCAGATGGCCGAGTCCGGCCGGCTGTGGGGCCGCGATCGCTTCGACTTGATGCAGGTCCACAACCTTCTGAATTGGGACGGACACTTGCCGTGGCTGTTCGACGCCAAAGCTGCCGGCCACGTCCGCTATGTCGGCATCACTACCTCGCACGGCCGCCGGCACGAGGACATGGCAAAGCTGATGGCGACGCAGCCGATCGACTTCGCACAATTCAGTTACAACATCCTGGATCGCGAGGCGGAGAGGCGATTGCTGCCGATGGCCGCCGATCGCGGCGTGGCGGTGATCATCAACCGGCCGTTCCGGACGAAGGAGTTGTTCGAGCTGTTCGCCCGCTATCCGGTGCCCGACTTCGCCCACGAGATCGACTGCGTCAACTGGGCGCAGTTCTTTTTGAAGTTCGTCGTCTCGCATGGGGCAGTGACGTGCGCCATACCCGCCACCTCGCGGGTCGACCACATGGCCGAGAACATGGGGGCGCTGCGCGGACGGCTACCGGACGCCGCGATGCGCCAGCGCATGATCCGCTACGTCGAAAACCTCTAGGCTGCCCGAAGCGGGGCCCGGACGGCGCAGCTGGAGGGCTGGAGACGAGCACGCTGCCATTCACCGCCGAGGTTCTGGCGTCGGTCGTCGCCGGCTATAACCATGCGGTTTGGCCGGCGCACATCGTCGCCGTTGCGCTGGCTCTGGCGCTCCTCGGGCTAGCGTTGCGCAACCGTGCCGCCGGTGAGCGCCGCTTCGGCGGACACGTCTCGGGCCTTGCCCTGGCCGCGGCGTGGGCCTGGACCGGGGCGGTGTTTCACCTCCAGCACTTTGCAGCGATCAACTTCATGGCGCCGGTGTATGGCTGGGTGTTCATGGGCCAGTCCCTCCTGTTCGCCTGGTCCGGCGCTGTCCGCGGTCGCCTGACGCCGCGGCTGGACGGCAGCACAGTCGGCTGGGCGGGCGTGGCGCTGGCTGCTTATGCGGTTGTCGGTGATCCCGCGCTCGCCGTGATGACCGGCGAAGGATTGGCGCGCGCCGAAGTCGTTGGTCTCGCACCGGGGCCGACGGCGCTGTTCACGCTCGGACTGCTGCTGCTTGCCGACGGGCGCGCGCCGTTGCACCTCGCCGCCGTGCCGGTGCTGTGGACACTGATCGCGGGCGCGACCGCCTGTGCGCTCGGAATGGTCGAGGACCTAACCCTGCCGCTGCTCGGCCTTGGCTCCCTCGCGCTGATCCTGTGGAAGAACCGGCAGTGCCGGTGAGGCTACCGAGCAAGATTATAGGCCGGCAAGATCCTCGGCCGACAGCTGGATGGCTGCGGCGGCGACATTCTCTTCGAGATGCGCCAGCGACGAGGTCCCCGGAATGGGCAGCATGACGGGAGAGCGGGCCAGCAGCCAGGCGATCGCGATTTGGGCCGGCGTCGCGCCATGCCGGCGGGCGGCGGGCGCAACGGTGCCGGAACCGATCGTCCCGGCGTTGAGCGGATACCAGGGCAGGAAGGCGATGCCCTGCTGCTCGCACGCGGCAACCACCGGATCCGAGGAGCGGTCGGCCAGATTGTAGCGGTTCTGGACCGAGACCACCGGCACGATGCCCTGCGCTCGCTGCAGTTCGCGGACGCTGACGTTCGAGAGGCCGATGTGACGGATCTTGCCGGCGGCGCGCATCGCTGCCAGCGCACCGACGGAGTCCTCGAACGGCACCTCAGCGTCGGGCGCATGCAGCTGGTAGAGATCGATGCGCTCCAGCCGCAATCGCCGCAGGCTGGCTTCGACGGCGGTGCGCAAGTGCTCGGGCCTGCCATCGCGGTTCCAGGCTGCACGGCTTGGGCGGGTCAGTCCGCCCTTGGTGGCGATGACCAGTCCCTCGGGATACGGGTAAAGGGTGTCAGCGATGAAGCGCTCGTTGACCGCGGGCCCGTAGGCGTCGGCAGTGTCGATGAGCGTGATGCCCAACTCCACGGCGCGCAAGAGCACCTTGCGCGCCGCCGCCGGCTCGGACGGTTCGCCCCAGACGCCGGATCCGCACAATCGCATGGCGCCGAAGCCGAGGCGGCGGACCATCATGTCGCCGCCGATGGTGATCGCTCCGCCCAACGCAGGGGGGTCCGCGGCCGTGCTTGGGGTCATCGTTCATCCTCTCCTCGGGTGCCAACCGACGGGCTGTGACCAGCCGGATGGCCAGCGGGCAGTGAGTCATGGCTGATCGCCAATAGCGGTGCAATGGGAGACTTGGTCGCGGATTCGTGGCATACTCGTGTGCCATTGCGACGGGCCGCCGTAGCGGCGTGACGGAGGGGGGCGATATGCGCATCAGAGCGGAAAACGGCGGCGTCTCCGTGCACGCCGTGGCCGGGTCATATGTTGTGTTCCTCGGCTTCGACGTGGCGGAAGCGCTGCGCGGCGATCTGCTTGGCTTTGCCGTCGAGCGCGAAGACATCACCGAAAACGAGCGCTACTTCCTGCGCGGGCTCAAGGTGTTCAAGGAAACCGGGGAAGGGGTGCCGGCGGGCGTGCCGGTATCGACCTTCGAGCACCCGGTGCAGAGCTTCCAGTGGGGTGACTACACGGCGAAACCCAGCCATGACTATGTCTATCGGGTCATCTGCGTTCGCGGAAAACCGAGGAACCTCGCGTACGGTCCCGAAGTTTCGGTCCGGGTCACGACCGAGCCCGTGTTCGGCCCCGGTCATTCAGTCATCTTCAACCGCGGGGTCGCGGGCTCCCAAGCCTACGCGCGCCGTTTCGGAAACCGTGTCCCTGACCAGGACAACCCGGCGGATCCGGCGTGGGCATGGCTGTCCCGCGGACTGTTCGAAGGGATGCGGGACTTCGTCCGCCGCGCGCAAGGGCCGCGGCATGCCCTTCGCCTCGCGGTCTACGAGTTCTCCCATCGTCCGATCTTGCGCGAGCTCAAAGCGGCCCTGGAACGCAACGTTGACGTAAGGATCGTCTACGACCGGCGCGGCAAGGAAGGCACCGGGGACAGCAAGAAGGTCTGGCAGGTCACCGAACGGATCGCCCAGGCAGAGGGCCTCTTTGATCGCATGACCGCGCGCAAAACCAACTCTGCCATCAGCCACAACAAGTTCATGGTGCTTCTCGAAGACGGTGCGCCGAAGGAAGTCTGGACCGGGTCGACCAACATCACCGCCGGCGGCATCTACGGGCAGTCGAACGTCGGCCACGTGGTCGCCGATCCCGCCGTCGCCGCCGCCTTCCTCGCCTATTGGCAGCGCCTCGCCGAGGATCCCCCGTTCACGACGATCCGGCGCGCCAACGTCGCCGCTCAAGCCGATCTCGTGGATCATGATGTTCCTCCTCCGGGAACCACGGCTTTCTTCAGCCCTCGCGAGACGCTCGGCATGCTCGATTGGTATGCGAACCGGCCGCGGCACGATAAGCAGGCGTTCTTTCTGACGGCTGCCTTCGGCGTCGACGATCGCTTCGAGGACGCGCTCAAAGAGCGCACCGGCCGGTTGCGCTACCTGCTGCTCGAACGCGAAGACGAAGACCAGCAGACAATCGAGGAGAATTTTGACGTCAAGGTCGCCGTGGGGTCATTCCTCGACCACGAAACCGTACGGCGCGACGCTTTGACGCGCTGGCTGCGGGAGAACCTGACCGATCTCAACCGCCACGTCCGCTTCGCTCACACCAAGTTCTTGATGGTCGATCCGCTGAGCGATGATCCGCTCATCATCTCCGGCTCGGCGAACTTCAGCGAGGCGTCGACCACCAGGAACGACGAAAACATGCTCGTCATTCGCGGGGATACGCGGGTGGCCGACCTCTACTTCGGTGAATTCATGAGGCTCTTCTTCCATCACTATTTTCGCTATCTGGCCATGAGGTTCGGCGATCGGCCGTCGGCTTCCGACGTCGGCTTCCTCAAGCCGACAGCGGAGGCGTGGGTGCCGAAGCACTTCGAGCAGGGACGCTTCCACTTCAAGCAGCGACTGCTGTTCCGTTAGCAGCCTGTTGACGATGCAAGCCGACTCTGACTCCATGGCCGGGTGAGTCTTGGGTCGGGGAATTTCGGGATGGCGCTCGGGGGTCAAGGGGATCGACAAAGCGAGAGGCCGCGAGAACGTTCATAAGCGCTACCTGATCAGCGCTACCTGATCCACGTCGCCGGCCACAATCTCGGCATCCTGGGAAACATATTTTCAGCGGCACTGCAGAATTTGGGCCAGGCTGGGCAAGGCGCCAACCGTGATCGCCATCCACAGGGCGGAAAACCGTTCACCGCCGCCGCCAACGACCGGCTCACAGCGACGATCGCCGGCAAGGCCGCCAAGCCAGTTGAAATTGCACGGCCTCTCGGCGCACCGCGCGCAGTGCGCACTCCCATCGCCGAGGGGGGCACCCACCCGCACCGAGGCAATAGGGGCGCGGCTAATGTCCTCTCCTGCCGCGCCGATATTTGCTATGCAAGGACGCGATCAAACCACCGGCCGATTGAGGGATGGATTCTGCACCGGCGGCTTCTGCGAATAGTCATAAAAGCCTTTGCCCACCTTGCGCCCCACGTAACCCAGCTGTACGAGGCGAGTGAGGGTGTGCGGCGGGGCATGATGTTCATGCCGAACGTCCATAAAGATGTTGATCGCCATCGCCTCGACCACATCGAGGCCTATATAGTCAGCCAGTTCAAATGGTCCCATCGGAAGACCCGCGCCTGCCTTCATGGCGTGATCAATGCTTTCGATTGTCCCGGTGCCGCGCTCTAGCATTCGAATGGCATTTAGCATGTAGGGAGTAAGCAAGCGGTTGACGATGAAGCCAGTGGTGTCTTGAACAATAACCGGATCCTTGCCGATCTTGCTGCAGAAACTGTTCAACGTATCAACCGCTTCCTCAGATGTCTCGAAAGCGTGGATGATCTCGACCAGTTTCATCACTGGCGCAGGATTGAAAAAATGAAGACCGGCGACGCGCTCACGATGCTTGCAAACGGCCATCATTGCAGTAACAGACAACGTCGATGTGTTGCTCGTTAGCAACGCATCCCGTCCACAAATTCCCTCAAGTCGTTTGAACAGATCTTTCTTGGTCTCGATTTCTTCGATAATCGATTCAATAACCAGTTCGCAGTCGGCGACCGCACGTTCGTCAGTTGTAAAGACAACTCGTGAAACAATGGCGTCCCGCTCCTCTGCCTTCATCTTTCCGCGTTCGACGCCTCTGTTCAGAGAATTCTCTAGTGATTTTTTTGCTTTCTCCCAAGAACCGGGCGTTGCCTTCACCGCAACGACGGGGTAACCACCTTGCGCACAGACTTGAGCAATACCAAGTCCCATCGTACCCACCCCAATGATCCCGACCTTATTGATCTCCATTTTTCTTTCGCTCCTTTGACAAAAAATTCTCTGGCGCACCGAGCGTGCGGTGCGGAGGCGGCAACACGCGCTTCTCGCAGCGCATACGTCGTACCGCACTCCGCGAAACCGTTGGTTTAGGAGCTTTTTATTCAGAGATAAAGCTCTTATCGCCGTTGCGAGACTCTCTCAAATGATTGTGACGCACGTGCGAACATCGCAGCACGCACCTGACGCACGTTCGGCCCCCAACCCGCCATCCACTTCGTTCACCCGGAAAACTCTCAACGAATGGTGGCTCGGACGTGCCAATTCGAGGAGTTACATTGCGCCTCCCGACGGAAGGTCCGTAACGCGCGTTTTGGCGCGCCGATCTTGGACACAGCGGCGATATTGCATTGCAATAAGTTTTGCAGGATACTGATGCTCGAACGCGTGTTCCAGTTCGATAGCCCAGAGACGACAGGCGATGGACCAACCGTCCGACAGCGAGCAGCGGCGAAACGCCAAAGCGGGCGCAATTACGATCAAGAAGTATGCCAACCGCAGGCTGTATAACACGGCCACCAGTTGCTATGTCACTCTCGACTATCTCTCTCAGTTAGTTAAGACGGGAGCAGAGTTTATCGTTTATGATGCAAAGACGGGAGAAGACATAACCCGCTCGGTTCTTACGCATATTATTGTCGAAGAGGAGGCGAAGGGACACAGCCTGCTTCCGGTAAGCTTCCTGCGCCATCTCATAAGCTTCTACGGGGATAGCCTACAGGTTTTGGTTCCCCGGTACCTCGAACAGGTAATGCATGCTTTTGCGGTTAACCAGCAAAACATGCGTGAAGGGATGCGTGATACGTTTGACGGCCTTATGCCATTTGGGCGGTTCGAGGAAATGAGCAAGCAGCAGATGGCTCTTTTCGAGCGTGCGATGCAGATGTTCAACCCATTTTTTGGTGATGAACCCCAAGCGCCGGGAAAGAACGAGACGGCGGATGCGCCGCCCGCGGAAAGCCAGATCGACGAGCTTCGGGGGCGCCTCAACAGCATCCGAAAAGAGCTGGATGCATTGGCCGCTGAACGGGGCCAGAAATCCGAACACTGAGCAGTGTCAAGTCCAGGGCGGCTGAGTGTTTAGCCTGACCGATGCACGGGGAAAGTACGTACGACTTGCAGGCTGCTCAAGAGAGTGGTGTTGGACGCGGGCTCGTGATTCCGAACTCTTCGTTGAGCATCGGGAGGACGGGACGCGTGGGTGTGACGCGGTTCGCAGGACGTTGTTCAGTGACGTTGATCTGGAGCAGGGGATCCGGAGACTGTCAGGACTTTCGTGCGGGGGCCATTTCAGCAGCCTGTTAGAACGAGCCAAAAAGGCTCGCCAACAGGATTACCGCGGCCAGCGCCACGATCGGGCCGAGCATCGAGACCACGAAGATGTCGAGATAGCTGTCCCGGTGGGAGAGCTTGCAAACCGCCAGCAGGGTGATGACCGCTCCGCTGTGCGGCAGGACGTCGAGTGTTCCCGAGGCCAGCGCCGTTGCCCGATGCATCGCCTCCATCGATACGCCGGCGGCCCCGGCCAGCTCGACGAAGGTGGCGCCAAGCGCGTCCAGCGCAATAGTCATGCCGCCCGACGCCGAGCCGGTCATGGCGGAAAGCACGCCCACCGATGCCGAAACCGATACCAGCGGGTTGCTGCCGCCGATCGACAATACCGCCTCGCTGATCCGATCGAACACCGGCAACGCAGCGATCACCGCCCCGAAACCGACCAGGCTCGCGGTATTGAAGATCGGCAGCACCGAGGCATCGGCGCCCTTGTCCAGGCTCGCGCGCAGGTCCGTCAACCGCTGCCAGTTGGTGGCGATGAGCAGGACTATGGCGAGCAACAGGGCGACGATGACGGACCAGACGCCGCGCACCCGCTCGATGGTCGTCTCTCCGAACAGCGGATCGGCGAGATAGGAAGTGTCCATCGACGGAACGACGAACTGGACAAACGCAAAGTTGGTGACGATCACCACCAGCACCGGCAGGACCGCCAGGGCAAACGGTGGCGGGGTCCCGCCGTTCGCCGCGGTTGCCTGGAGCTCGTTGAGATCGAACCCCTTGCCGAGGGCGTGCTCGCGCAGGACGACGTCGGCCGCGGGCAGGCCGTCGGCATGGGCACCGTAGCCTTCCCCGTTCGCCCGCGCCGAGGCCGCCCTTCGGTTCAACCAGGCGACGCCGAGCGCGAACATGATCACGCCGGCAATGATCCCGAGCCCGGGCGCGGCGAACGCGGTCGTCCCGAAAAACGGCATCGGAATCGCATTCTGGATCGCCGGCGTGCCGGGCAGAGCCGACATGGTGAAGGAGAAAGCCCCCAGCGCCACCGCTCCGGGGATCAGGCGTTTGGGGATGTCCGAAGCGCGAAACAGAGCGGCGGCGACGGGAAAGATCGCAAACGCAACGACGAACGCGGAGACTCCGCCGTACGTCAGAACCGCGCAGCACAGCACGATCGAGACGATCGCGCGCTCCGCTCCCAGCCGGGCGCTGACCGACTGAGCGATCGACCGCGCACAGCCAGAATCATCCATCAGCTTGCCGAAGATGGCGCCAAGAAGGAACAGCGGGAAGAACGCCGTGATGAAGTCCCCGGTCCTGGCCATGAAGACCTGCGTGTATCCGGCAAGCAGCGGCAGACCCCCGGTGCCGAGCGCGGCCAGCATGGCAACGCCAGGCGCCAGCAGGATCAGCGTGATCCCGCGGAACGCGAGGAATATCAAAAGGCCGAGGGCTAAGAGGACGACGACGACATCGAACATGGAATGCACCCTTCGCGGATGGCCGGCGCGCTATTTGTGCTCGCAAGCAATGACAATCGTTCGGCTCCTTTGACGCGGGCGCACCCTGTGGGTGATCCCGGAAACGCGGTTACTGCGTGTCGGGATAGCGCGCGTCGTCGGGATAGCGTTCGAAGTCCTTGCCGAGGCTCCTCCAGCGCTCGAGCCACTGTTCGGCAACGGCCCTGCCCTCGCTCCAGAGCTTACGGAGGTGATCCCGATTGCGGTCGAACTTGGAGGTGCGCCGGAGGCCCCACGCCGTTTCGCGGGTCATCTTGATGGTGCGAACGTCAATGATCTTGTAGGCTTTGAGGAAAGGATTGTCGCCTCCAAGGTCCCGCAACGAGGCGTTCATACTGATGATATGGTCGAGTTCCTGATTGAGCGACAGGTTGCCGGCGAGGTCATTCTCGCGGTCCCGAATGTCCTCAAGTCCGGTAAAGGGAATGTTCCAGTCGATCTCCTGGGGATTGATCCGGATGACCCAGATTTCGTCCGGTTTGTCGTCTTTGGAAACGCCGTCAAGCAACTGGCGGACCGGAGGATTCTGCGAGTACAGACCATCCCAGTAGTGGGCTGTGCGGGTCACCGTCTTGCCCGGCGTACAGGTCGGGAAAACGGTCGCGTCGATCTGTTGCGCGGGCAGGATCTCGGGCAGCGTTCCCGAGGCGGCCACGCCTTCCAGCGAGAACGATCGCCGCATCCGCCAACGGGTGGCGCTATACTGGTCGGTTTGCGACGGCGCTGCGAGCAGGCCCTTTTCCTCCAGGGTCTTGTTGGTATCGAACACCTCGAAGTTGCCGCTGAAAACCTCGATCGCACCCGCAAGAGCACGAACATTCTTCTGTGCAAGCTTCTGCCAATCGACCCCGGCGAAGTCCGGGCACACGGACTGCAGGAGCGCCGGAAAGCCCAAGTACTCCTGTCGCGCCCCCAGCATGCGGAGACCGGTCGCCGCCAAGTCGCCGAACTCACCGTACGGACTGGAGGACGGAAACGGCGCCCCCGCCTCGGCGAGATCAAGCAGCTTACCGACCATGGCATTGTGTGCGGTCTCGACCAGTGTGGTCGCGGCAAAGACCGTCCACAGGTGATCGAGCCGCTCGATCGCCTTGTCGATCGTGCCACATGCGCTGTCGGCGCTGTTGGGAGCCAGCCCATACCATGTGGCAAGCGCGCACAAGGCACCGGCGGAGGTCCCGCTGATGGCCTTGATCTCGAAGGTATTGCCGCCGGCCGGGTTTGCGTCCCATGCCTTCTTGGCCTCAAGGATCCGGGTCAGCACGCCCCAGGTGAATGCCGCGTGGGTGCCGCCGCCCTGACACGCAATCGCAATCTTCCGTGGCGCCATGATTTGGCTTCTCCTATCCCGTTTGCATGTCGGTTCTTCCGCCCTTTGGTAGGAGAAGACGGGCGAATAGTCCAACACTCCCTGCCAGCGTCCCGGCGCGCGCGTGCAGCCGGGTTATCGACTATCGAGGCTGCCGAAGCCCGCCCGCGGCGGCCGCGCCGGTGGCAGGAGCCGCACCAAGCGCAGGCCTTTCCATGCTGACGGGCGGCGCTGCCTGGGGTATGACGCGGTCGCTCCGGGCTTCCCGCGCCAGTGACGCGGCGGAGGAGACGAAGCCCACCGGTGAGCGGAAGAAGGCGCGCACAACCTGGGGCAGCAGGTTCCAGATCGCCTGGCGGTAGTTGACGTCGGGAGACGGGAGGTTCCCTGCGATCGGCACGCTGACGGTGATCCCACCGTCGCCGTCCTCCATCAGGCGAATGAGCGTGCTGAGCGGAAGGCCGATCGCTCGGGTGATCTCGTCGGTGCCGGCGGCCGGCCGGTCCGCCATCCTGACGTCGGTCATGCGGGCGCGCAGCATGCCGTCCAGCCGCCCTGCCGTCGCGGCGACGGCGGCGTCGACCGACAGGTTGCCGCGCCGGAAGTCGAGCCCCAGCCGCGGGCCGAGGTAGGGCGACAGGGTCGGCAGGTGCAGATCGTCGACCCGCGCCTGCACGTCGAAGCTGGGCCGCGGCTGAAATGCCTCGGCCCAGCCGTCGACGGCGAACGCGCTGTCGTCCAGTCGCCCGCCGAAGCGCACCGTGGTGCGCGCGCTCGGATCGGTGGTGTCGAGGTTGTTCAGGACGAAGGTGTCGAGGGCGAGCGTGGCGTTGACGGTGGGGCTAATGGTCAAGTCGCGCAGGGTAATCCGACCACCGTTCAGCAGCGCGGCGCGCCCGATCCGTAACGCTGGCAGATCAGCCGGTGGCCAGGCTCCTGTGGCGGGACCAGTCTCCTCGACATGCGGCTGGGCGATCGGACGCGGGCCGGGCGGCGTTTCGCGCGTCACCGCTAGTTCAAACCGGCCCAACGTCAGGGCCTTGGCCGTGTAGTCATCGTCGGAGGTCGCGGCGAGCCCGCCGAGCGATACATCGTCGACCGAAGCAGTCAGCGGCAACGGCTGCTGCAGCGTCGCCGCGAGCGACTTCAGCGCGAGGTCGAGGCGCGCCCGCCACGCTGTCCGCTCGCCGCCCGTCGTCAGGTCGGCTTCCGCCACGTCAAGTTTCAACCCGTCGAGCGCAAGGTGATCCGCCGCCGCACCCGTCCGCAGTGGCGGCACGTTGCCCTGCAGTGACCGGATCCCGATGTGCCCCGCCAGGCCCAACCCGTTCGTATCGCCCTCGCGGCGATAGGCGAGCCGGCGCAGGTCCAGGTCGAGCCCGGTGATCTTTCCCTGCACCCCGCCCACGCCGGTTTTCGGCACGCTCACGAGGGAGAGATCCGGCGCCGTGGCGCCCGCCTGCACCGCGATGTGCAACGCCGTCCTCTTGTCGTTGATGTCGACGTCCGCATCCCGCAGCGTCAGTGCCGAAGATGCGAGCCGCATAACGGCGTCCGGCCCGGCCGCCGCCTCCATGCGAAATCCGTTGAGGTTGAGCGCCGGCGTGGCGACGGTGACTCTCAGGCTCGTCCTGCGGTGCTCGTCGATGATCAGCCGGGGCAGCTTGCCGGCGAAACGCGTGGCCGAGATGCGCAGCGGCGGCGGCGGCTTGCCCGCCGAGGGTTTCTGCTCGAGACGGAGGGCGAGATCCTTCGCATCGAGCCCGAAGTCGCCTTCGATCAGCGCGCGCCGGCTGGGAAAGGCATAGCGGGTGCGACTCAGCTCGGCAGAGAACTCTCGGGCGGCGATGCCGATCGGTTCGGCGCCCGGGAGCACGAGGTCGAGATCGCGGGCCACCACCTTGCCGGTGGCGACGATGGGGGGGCCGGGCGCAGCGGTCTCGACTCCGATGTCGGCAAGGCGAACATCGGCACTGCGAACGGTCCCCTCGATGTCGGCGCCGCCAAGACGCAGCTGATCGATGACAACGCTCGGGCCGGCAATCCCGATTGCGGCGCTAGTGGTGTGCGGTCGCGGGGCCGTCACGGTCGGCACCTTCGCCGCGAGGCGCGCGATCTTGGCGGTGGTCAGCGGAGGCGGCGGCTGGCCCCGGCGGGCTCTCTCCTGCAGCGTGAACAGCGCGTCGCGCACGTCGAGTTCCAAGCGGCCGCCAAGCGGCGCGGGCTCCGGCGCGAGCGCGATCGACGTGTCGATCAGATCCGCCCGCAGGCCGCCAACGGCGATGGTGATCGGCTCCACGTCCGGGAGCAGAAGATCGAGGCGATCGACCGTCAGCGTGCCGTTCGCGGTGAGCGGTGCGTTCGCCCCCGTGACGCCCACACCCTTGAGCCGCAGCGCGGCGCGATCGATGCGGCCGCGCACGGCGGGGCCGTCGAGGCGCAGATCGTCCACGCTGACGAGCGGGTCTTGCGCGTTCAGCAAAGGCCCGTCGTCGAGGGTGTCGTCGTATCCCAGTACGGGGAGCTGCAAGACGAAGCGGCCGGCACCGATGCCAAGCAGCAGGGGCGGCGCGCGGCCGGGTGCTGCGGCGCCGTGCAGCGCGACGGACAGCTGCCCGAACTCGAGGCCGACGCCGCCCTTGATCTGCGCCCCTTGACCGGGTGGAAAGGCGAGGCGTGTGTTGGCAAGGTCGATCTCCATGCGCTCGGCGTCGATTGCGAGCGGCGCCGCTTTCGGCATCAGATTAAGGCGCTCGGCCGCCACCCTTCCGGTGACGAAGAACGGTGCGCCCGGCTGCTGGCCCTCAATACTGAAGCCGCTGAGCCGAAACAGAACCTTGCCAATGGTGCCACGCACATGCACGCCGTCGAGCTGCAGACCTTCTACGTCCAGTTGCGGTGCGACCCTGACCTCCGGCTGCAAACCAGGCGCCGTGCGCACCCGGGTGTCCGGCAGGACGAAGCCGACGCGGGAAAACGAGAGCGCGCGGCCATCACTGAAGCGGAGCGTGCTCGCCGCCAAGTCGATGCTGAGGTCCCCGGCGAGAGTTGTCTGCCGCGCCGCGTCGTAGGCTGCGGTGACGTTGTCGAGGGTGAGCGTTCCCGCCGCCAGCTGGCCGCTGCCGAACAGCGGATGGGCGAGATCGATGCCGGTCAACCTTCCGGTCGCGGCCAGTCGGGAATCGATACGCCCCTCGGTAAACACGCCGATCCACGCCCGCTGGACGGCGAGTTGGATCTCTCCAGCCTGGGAGGTGAAGCCGAGCGGTCCGATAAAACGCTCGATCTTGTTGACCTCGATGCCGGTTACGGCCGCCTCGGCCTCGACCTCAAATCTGTCGGCAAACGGCTTGGCGATCCCCGATGCCGTCAGGCCGATCTCGTTCAACTCTGCCTTCAGCCTGTAGTAGCCCGGGCGCTCAGGGGACCAGGTGTGGAAACCGCCGAGTTCCAGATCATGGACGTGCATCACCGCTTCGCCGCCGCGCGCATCGATGAAGGCGATGCGGCTGTCCCGGATACTGAGGAGGTCGAGCAAAGCCCCCGAACCGAGCGTTTGTTCCAGCCCGAACGGGTCAGTCTGCGATGCCGACGGCGGCCCCCCGTCAGAAGGCGGCGTTTCGGGGCCCTCTTTCTGAACGGCAAGCAGCTCTCCGAGCGGGATGCCGTTCAGGCTGAAGCTGCCGTCCTCGGCCTGGCGCGCCTCGAAACGGACACCCTCGATAACAATCGAGTGGACGGGCACTTGACGATGCAAAAGGCGGCGCAGGTCGAAGTCGACGCCGATCCGGCCGACCTCACCCATCTCGGCGCCGGCACCGCGGAAGGTCACGGGGCCGAACGACAGTTCCCCCTTCAGCACCCGGATCCGAAGCGTCTCAACGCCGCTGGTGTCGATGTTCAGGCCGTTGAGGTAGGTGCGCACCACCTGCCGGGCAACGAACTGAGGCCCGAAGCGGATGGCGAGCGCGCTCGCGCCGACGAGGGCGGCTAGGACCACGCCCAAGCCGATGCACACCCTGCCCCAGCGCCGGCGACGGGCTGGCGGCGGGCTCGCGGCCGCAGGCACCGCGTCAGTTGCCACGGAACACTCCCCGGATGAAAGGTAGCCGCGAACTTAATGCAAACACCATGGTCGGACCACCGCGATGAAGTGCCTGTCCGGTGGACAAGAATGGACAACTTCCCTGACACGGGGGGAACCTCCAAGGGGCTGATGTCGTTGCGGCCCGGCGCTGATCCTCTTGAGCGAAAAAAGGGGCTGTGGTACGTAGC
This sequence comes from Defluviicoccus sp., assembly GCA_049291695.1. Taxonomy (GTDB): domain Bacteria; phylum Pseudomonadota; class Alphaproteobacteria; order Rhodospirillales; family Defluviicoccaceae; genus Defluviicoccus. Next base: position 37,121 of record JBATPX010000114.1, on the reverse strand, counting down.
GGTCGTGGCACCGTACCAAGAGTTTCTCGGTAATATGACGCTCTCGCGTACAAGAGCGGTAATCGTCCGAGAAAAATATAATGGATGAGTGCTTGTGAGAATTTTGAAAGAATAAGGAGGCTGAAGCGTGAGCGACTTAATATGCTTGGCATTCAACGAACTGGACACTGCGGATCATTTTCTCAATGAGCTGAGAAACCTGCAAAAGGAACACATCCTCGAGCTTGAAGATGCGTGTGTCGTTGTCCGTGACTCCGATGGGAAGCTTCACATCAAGCAGAGTGTCAATCTGGTCTCGATCGGCGCCAGCCATGGCGCTTCAATCGGTATGCTGATGGGGACGCTGGTCGGGATCTTGTTCATGAACCCTCTCGCCGGCCTTCTGGCCGGTGGCCTCTTCGGTGCCGGGTCCGGCGCGCTCCAGGGCAAGATGGCGGACTACGGCATCAACGACGATTTCATCAAGTCGTTGGGGAGCACGATTGCGCCAAACTCTTCGGCACTTTTTCTGCTCGTGCGCAAGGCGGTTGAAGATAAGGTCCTGCCACGATTGGCGCATTACGAGGCACAAGTCCTGAGGACCTCTCTCAGCGACGAGCAGGAAGAAAAGCTGAAAACCCTTCTCGCAAAGAACACTTAGGACGACTCAGGGGATTTCGTGGCGCGCGCGTGCGGCGGCTGGGGTCGGCGGGCTGTTCAGCGCCAGCGCCATCTGAGCGGTCCGGTTTTTCGGTTTGCGCCCGCGTGGCATGTTTCGTACCCCCTTTACCCGTCGGTAGATGAGCCTGTCATCATTCCGACTAAGCTCCTGCTGCGACGGCGACCGGAGTCGTCAAACCCTTCGTCAAGCGCGGCCAGACTGATCGCAATGATGCCGAGGCGATCAGCGAAGCCGCGGGCTGGCCGAATATGCGCGAGGTCACGGTCAAGTCGGCGGACCAGCAGGCGAAGGCCATGCTGCTGTCGGTACGCGATCTGCTCCAGATCGGATTATCGCGCTCTCAACCCTTCCATCCAGTGGGCCGTCCACACTTAGGCTACGGGCTGGCGCTTCGCTTCCCGCGGGCTGCTCAGCAGGTAATGACAGCGCGGAAGCGGACTTGGCCGGCTTCGACCCGCTCATACGCACGGCCGATGTGGTCGAGCGGATAGGTCTCCGCGTGGACCTTGACCTTGCCGGCGGCGGCGAGCTGCAGTGCCTCGTAGAGATACTCCCGATTGTTCTGCTGGCTGCCGAGCACACGGATCCGCCTCATGATCAGATCCGCGATCGCGAGCGGCAGCGGCTCCGGTTCGAAGCCCATCACCACCAGCCGGCCGTCCGGCCGCAAGCCCTTGACCGCATCCGCCATCGCCTTGGCGGAATTGCTGGTCGCCAGCACAACGTCCGCCCCGCCGGCCTTGGCCAAGCCGTCCCCGTCACGCGCGATCGCGTCCGCCCCCATCGCCCGCACAAGCGCATCCTTGTCGGGCGAGTGGGAGACCGCGATCGTCTCGAAGCCGGTCGCTTTCGCGTACTGAACCGCCAGATGGCCGAGCCCGCCGATGCCGACGACGGCGATGCGCTCGCCCGGCTTCGGATCGGCGAGACGCAAGCCGGACCAGACGGTGTAGCCGGCGCAGAAGATCGGCGCCGCCTGTTCGTAGGCCAGCCCGTCGGGCAACGGCATCGTCGCCTCCGCATACGCCAGCATGTATTCGGCATGGCCGCCCGCCATCTCGGTGGCGGTGCTCAAGGGGTCGGCACAGAACATCGGCCGGCCGCGCAGGCACCATTCGCAGCGGCCACAGGTGGTCTGGATCCATGGCACGCCGACGCGGTCGCCGATGCGGCGGCTTCTCACGCCGGGGCCGACGGCGACGATCTCGCCGACCGGCTCATGGCCGAGCGTGCGCGGGAACGGCCCCGGTAAATCGCCACGGGTCTGGTGCACGTCGGTGTAGCACAGCCCACTCGCGTGAATCCGGATCAGGACCTGGTTGAGACCTGGCTCCGGCGTTGCGATCTCGCGGATCTCCCACGTGGCGTTGACGGATGGAACAACGGCCGCTTTCATTGCTGGTCCTCCCTGCTTCAAGCCTGCCCATGCTTCGGCCAGCGCCGCGCATACCATCGTCGGGCGCCAAGCCTCCGCCCATCGTCGGGCCGCACCCCCCGCCCGGTCAAGCCTTGAGCTGCCGATCGGCAGCCGCGCAGCCGTGCTCGCAGGTGCAATAAAATGTGCCGCGGCGGCTGGTACGGCTTCCAATCGCGACCAAGTTCGGGTACCTTGGACAATCGATATCGCGCCAATCCTAGGCGTTTCTGACTAACGCTAAGGGTTATTTTGCCGAGCGGCAGTCCCATTTTCTCGCGGCCCGCCGGATGACCTTCCCCCATTAACGCTGACAGACGGGAATTTCTCAGGATGCTTTTCAAGGAGACGCCGCTTCGCGGTGCGTTTATCGTCGATCTTGAGGCGATGGAGGATCACCGCGGCTTTTTTGCCCGCGCCTTCTGCAGCCGGGAATTCGAGGCCCACGGAATTAACAATCGCGTGGTGCAGGTGAACATTTCGTACAATCGCAAGGCGGGGACATTGCGCGGCATGCACTATCAGATCCCGCCGGCGGCCGAGACCAAGTTCCTCCGCTGCACCCGTGGCGCCATCCATGACGTGATCATCGATATCCGTGAAGGCTCCCCCGCTCGCGGCCAGCACTTCGGCATCGAGCTGAGCGCCGCCAACCGGCGCGCGCTCCTGGTGCCGGAAGGATTTGCGCACGGCATTTTGACCTTGGTCGACGAGACCGATGTCTTTTATCTGGTGAGCGAGTTCTACACGCCCGGGTGCGAACGCGGCCTGCGCTTCGATGACCCAGCGCTGGGCATTCGCTGGCCGCACCCGGTGGTCGAGGTTTCCGACAAGGACCGCTCCTGGCCGCTCATCACCAACGGACTGAACGGGCTCTCGTAAGGCAACCATGATCATTCTCGACAACGCGCTCGCGGCTCGCGAGAAAGCAGGGCTTCCGGTTCGCGTCGGCCTGATCGGCGCCGGCTTCATGGGCCGAGGCGTCGCCAGCCAGATCATCCGCCACATCCCCGGAATGCGCCTTTCCGCGGTGGCCAATCGGACGCTGGCGACGGCAACGCGGGCGTACACGGAAGCCGGCCTCAGCGATTTCGTGCGCGTTGAGACGCAAGACGAGCTCAACCACTGCATCGCCACCGGCAAACCGGCGGTCACCGACGATGCCACGCTCTTGTGCCGGGCCGAGGGAATCGATGTCCTCATCGAGGCGACCGGCCACGTCGAGTTTGGCGCTGAAGTGACCACGCTTGCGATCGAGGGGCGCAAGCACATCGTCTCGATGAATGCAGAGCTAGACGGAACGGTCGGCCCGATCCTGAAGGTGATGGCGGATCGCGCCGGCATCGTCTTCTCCGGCTGCGACGGCGATCAGCCTGGCGTTCAGCTCAACCTCTACCGGTTCGTCAAAGGTCTCGGCCTGGAGCCGCTGTTGTGCGGCAACATCAAGGGCCTGCAGGACCGCTACCGCAACCCGACGACCCAGGCCGATTTCGCCAAGCGCTGGGGCCAGAATCCGGAGATGGTGACGAGCTTTGCCGACGGCACCAAGATCTCGTTCGAGCAGGCGATCGTCGCCAACGCGACCGGGATGCGGGTGGCCAAACGGGGCATGCTCGGCTACGAGTTCACCGGCCACGTCGACGAGATGACCGGCCGTTACGACGTCGACGAACTTCGCGCGCTTGGCGGCATCGTCGACTACGTGGTCGGGGCCAAGCCGAGCCCGGGCGTGTTCGTCTTCGCCACCACCGACGAGCCGCTGCAAAAGCACCACCTCAACCTCTACAAGCTCGGCGAAGGGCCGCTCTACAGCTTTTATACCCCCTATCACCTCGTCATCTTCGAGGTGGCATTGTCGGCAGCGCGCGCCGTCCTGTTCGGCGATGCGGTGATCGCTGCGCAAGGAGCACCCACAGTCGATGTCATCACGTGCGCCAAGACCGATCTCAAGGCCGGCGACGTCATCGACGGCCTCGGCGGTTACATGACCTACGGCGAGTGCGACAATGCGGAAGCGGTACGGGGGGAGAATCTGCTGCCGATCGGCCTTGCCATCGGCTGCCGGCTGAAGCGCGACGTCGCCCGCGACGAGGTACTGACCTACGCCGATGTCGAGGTCCCCGCCGGCCGGCTGTCGGACCGGCTGCGTGCCGAGCAGGAAGCGCACTTTGCTGCGGACGAGCGGGTTGTGACGAACCGGTTCATGCAGCGTTAACCGGCTTCGCCGTACGCTCACGGTGATCGCTCGTCCGGCGAGGCAGTGTGTAGAGATGGCGTTTGCCATCACGCCTCCGCCGCGCGTCTGCTCCGGGATTCTGGCGCGCCGAGGCCATCCGCGGCCGCCCTCACCCTCGTCACGGGATGCGTCCGACGATGACCGATGCCGACGGCGCCAAGGTCGCTCCGCTCCGGCGCAAGACTGCGCGCGGCGTGTTGGTGACCGGCTCGCGCGGCGTCATCATCGGCGTCGTGCATGTCCTCACGCTGGCCGTACTGGCGCGCATCCTCACGCCGGCTGATTTCGGCCTGGCGGCGACAGTCACCGCCGTTTTCAGCCTGTCAACGCTGCTGGTACAGCAGGGTATCGCCGAGGCGCTGGTACAAAAGCGGCAGCTTACGGATGCCGACACCGGCACCGCGATGAGCCTGATCCTCGCCGCCGCCGCGATGCTGCTGGCGGCGTTGTGGGGGCTTGCACCGTGGCTCGCTCATATTCTCGCCCTGCCCGAGCTCGTCCTGCCGCTGCGCGCCGTCGCGCTCGCAATCCCGGTCAACGCGCTGACGCGGCTGTGGTGGGCGGACGCCCGCCGCGGCCTCGAGTTCGACCGCATCGCGGTGGTTGATGTGGTGAGTTCACTCGTCGGCGGAGCACTCGCAGCGATCGGCTTGGCGCTGATCGGCCTTGGCTACTGGGCGCTGATTGGCAGCCTCATCATCCAGGAAGGCTGCCGCATGATCGGCTTCGGCCTCGGCCGCTGGCGGCGGTTTCGCCCCGGCTTCGCGCCAGCCGCGGTTGGCCCGCTCGTTTCCTTCGGCGCGCTCAGCAGCGCCTGGACCGCCTTCGGCCAGATCTACGCCAGCGGCGAACGCTTGGTCCTGCCGCCGTACCTGGGTGCCGAAGCGGTCGGCTTCCTGAGCCGCGGCCGCAGCATCGTCGGCATGTTCTCCGAGTTCTTCGGCATCCCCGTCAACCAGGTCCTGTTCCCGGTGCTGGCAAAGCTGCAGAACGAGCCCGAGCGCGTTTTCCGTGGCTACCGCGAGGCGATCGCGCTTTCGGCCTTGTTCGCGGTGCCGTCGGCGATTGTGACCCATTTTCTGGCCGCGCCCCTGGTCGCGATCTTTCTTGGGTCCCAGTGGCAGCCCGTCGTCCCGATCCTGGAGGTCGTCGCCGGCAACATCTTTTTTTCCCTTATCGGCATGCCGATCGTCGCGACCCTGCGCGGTCTCGGCCAGCAGAAGCTGGCAGCCCTCTTGACCGGCACGCAAACCTTGGCGCTGATTGCAGGCATGCTGCTGTTGCGCGAACAGCCGTTGCCGGTCATCGCCGGTGCCATCCTCGCAACCTCGGCGGCGGCCTTCTTCGGCTGGAACCGGCTTGTCAGCTGGGCACTAGGCGTCAGCTATATCGCGACGCTGGCGCCGATGCGGGCCGGCTTCGTTTACGGCGCCTGCCTGATCCTCACTTGGCTCGTCATGACCGCAGGCAGCGGCCTTTCGACGGATGGGCCTGTTGGCGCTGCCGTGTTCTTGGTGCTTGCCGCCGCCGAACTCGTGCTGTTGGTGCTCGCCAATCCACGCTGGTTTCTTGGTGCCGACATGCAGTGGCTGCGCCGGCAGCTGATCGAGCGTCTGCGCACCAGGGCTCTCTTTCGGATCAAACAAGGATCAACTCGCGATGGCTAGCACGCCCCGCACCCTACCCGAGCTCATCTTCGAAACAACCCGGCGGCAGCCCGACGCCCCCGCGCTCACCGCGCCCGGGCGCACGCCGCTCAGCTACCGCGCACTGGCGGAGACGATCGAAGCGACAGCAGGCACCCTCAACCGGCTCGGGATCGGCCGCAACGATCGGGTCGTGATCGTGCTTCCCAACGGCCCGGAGATGGCCGCGGCATTCGTCAGCATCGCCGCGGCGGCGACGACGGCGCCGCTGAATCCGGCGTACAAGCGCGAAGAGTTCGATTTCTTCCTGTCCGATCTGAACGCCACGGCGCTCCTGATCGGCGACGGGATGACTTCGCCCGCCCTCGATGCGGCCCGCGCACGCGGGATCGCTGTAATCACGTTGCGCGCCGACTTGGCGCAACCCGCCGGCACCTTCTCGCTCGAAGGCGCACCCGCAGCCGGCAGCGGCGTGGCCGGGCTCGCCGAGCCTGACGATATCGCGCTCATGTTGCACACGTCAGGAACGACGTCGCGGCCGAAACTGGTGCCGCTCACGCACACGAATCTCGTTGCTTCAGCCGCCAACGTCCGCCGCTCGCTCGCGCTGACAGCGGCCGATCGCGGCCTCAACGTCATGCCGTTGTTCCATATCCACGGCTTGGCGGCGATGCTGTTGGCAACGCTCAACGCGGGCGGCTCGCTCTGTTGCACGCCCGGCTTCGATGCGCTCAAGTTCTTCGGATGGCTGCATGAAGCCGCGCCGAGTTGGTATTCTGCCGTGCCGTCGATGCATCAGGCGATCGTCGCCCGCTCCGCGCGCAACCAGGGCATCGTCGCCCAGGCGCGCTTGCGCTTCGTTCGTTCGTCCTCGGCGGCGCTGCCGCCGCGCCTGATGCAAGAGCTCGAAACGGTCTTCGGGTGCCCCGCGATCGAGGCCTACGGCATGACCGAGGCCTCGCACCTGATGGCGTGCAATCCGCTGCCGCCGGCGCGGCGCAAGCCCGGCAGCGTCGGCCTCGCCGCCGGCCCCGACGTCGCAGTGATGAACGAGGCCGGCGATCTCCTGCCGGCCGGAATGGAGGGCGAAGTGGTCATCCGCGGTACGAACGTCACCGCTGGCTACCTCGCCAACCCCGAAGCCAATGCCAAGGCATTCACGAACGGATGGTTCCGTACCGGCGACGTCGGGTCGCTCGATGCCGATGGCTACCTGTTCCTCAAGGCCCGGCTCAAGGAGATCATCAACCGCGGCGGCGAGAAGATCTCCCCGCGCGAGATTGACGAGGTCCTGCTTGAGCATCCTGCCATCGATCAGGCACTCGCGTTCGCGATGCCGCATCCTTCCCTCGGCGAGGATGTCGCCGCCGCGGTCGTCCTGCGCCCCGGCATGAGCCTCACCGAACACGACGTTCGCCAGCACGTCGAGGCGCACGTGGCCGCCTTCAAGGTGCCGCGTCGGGTCGTCTTTGTCGCCGAAATCCCCAAAGGGCCGACCGGGAAATTCCAGCGCATCGGCCTCGCCGAACGGCTCGGTCTCACCGGATGAGGCCCGGCCGGGACGGCGCTGAGCCGCCCCGCCGGCACACGGGGCCCCGGTCAGTCGCCTTGGCTCTGCCGGAGCAAGGGGGTCCCATCGTCGGCGAGCTTCTGCGGAAAGCCCTGCAGCAGCGCGTTGCAGGCGGCAAGCCCGCCGCCACCGACCTTGGCTGCCGGCAGGCGGCCATCGCTGGCGGAGAGCCAGCGCATCGCGCGTTCAATCGCTTGCTGCGCGGCGAACAAGGCCGGCGTGCTGTAAATCGCGATGCCGACACCGGCGCTGCGCATTTCGGCGAGGTCGAAAGCAGGCGATTTGCCGCCGGCAATCTGATTGAAGGCGACCGGGACAGCCACCCGATCGGCGAGCTGGCGGATGCAGGCGAGGTCCGGCAGGCCATCGATCAGCACCGCATCGGCGCCGGCCTCGGCAAACGCGGCGGCACGATCAAGCGCTTCGCTGCGATCGGTCGCATCGGTCCGCGCGACCACGAACATCGTTTCGCGCGCCTGCAGCACGCGGTCCAGCTTGTGCAGATATTCCGCAAGCGGAAGGATCTGCTTGCCTTCGACATGGCCGCAGCGCCGCGGCCGCCGTTGGTCCTCAAGGACGACGCCCGACGCGCCCGCCCGCTCGAGCATGGCGACGATGTGCTCGGCGACGTGCACGTCGACGAAGCCGTCATCGATATCGACCAGCAGCAGATGGTCCGGCAGCACCGCGCGCAGGCGAATGACGAAGTCATTCAGGTCCGACCACGACATGAAGCCGATGTCCGGCAACCCGTAATGGCTGGCGGCAAAACCGAAGCCGCTGACGAACAGGGAATCGAAATGACGTCCCGCGAGCCGCGCCGAGAACACGTCGTAAATGCCGATGAACGGCACCGTACCGCGACGTGCCAACTCCGAATGGAGATCCAAGCGTGTCATAGCGCTTATCACCTATGCATAGTCACCACATTCTTGGCAGTTTGCTTTAGGCGCGCTGGGAAGGCTGTGCGCACTGTCACACGCCGCTCCATAAGGGCCAGCGTGCCACCATTGTCGTGCCGATCCCGCGCCGCAAGGTTGCAGCCCTCCCCCTTCGCGCGCATTGTCAACGCTGGCTTTCCCTCTGGAGCCGCGCCGCAATGATGGCAGCCCAATTGAACAAACGCCACGATCAATTTGGTTCCGAGACAGACAAACACGCGTTCGTGACCGCGGGCGATATGCGCGCCCTGGTGCAGCTGCCGTTGTCGCTCGCGATCGCCTGGCTGCCGTCGGATGCCGTGCTGCCGCGCCTCGCTCAGCTGTCGGCCAAGCGCATGCACGCGCGTGGAGGCACCTGGGCCAGCGCGCGTCAAGTCATCCTGGATCTGCTGTTGAGGGAACGGGTAGACCCGGCCGCGCTTGCCGAGGCGACGGCAAAAAAGGCGGCGCACAGAAGCCTGCTGCAGCTCCACTTGTTGCGTTGCCTGCGCCCTGATGGCTGGCAGCCGCCGTGCGAACTCGTGGGCCGGGCAGCGCTCGACGCGGCGCTCGGCCGCGGCCAGGGCGCGATCCTCTGGCTGGCACCGTTCGTGTACTTTGCCCTGCACGCCAAGATCGCGGCTGCAACGGCGGGTCTCGGCGTCAGTCATCTCAGCCGCTTCTGGCATGGCCGCTTTACGAGTGTGGTCGGCAACCGGCTTCTGAACGCGCTGACGCGCCGCGCCGAGGATCGTTTCCTTGCCGAGCGCATAGCCATCGGCCCGAGCCTGACGACCATCGCCGCGACCCGGTTGCTCGCCCGCCGGCTGCACGAGAACAAAATCGTTTCGATCACCGCCAACCGCGTCGGCTCGGAAGTGCGCGTGCCGTTCCTCACCGGAGAACTGGTGCTTGCAAACGGTGCCGCCAGGCTTGCGCTCGCCACCGGGGCGCCGCTGCTGCCGGTCTTCAGCGTGCAAACGGCGGAAGGTTCGTTGCAGACCATCGTCGAGGCCCCCCTCGAAGCCGATCCGGGAGACGGCGATCCCGTACGCGCGCTGCACCGCGCGTTTGCACGCCGGATCGAGCCGTATGCGGTGCAATATCCGGATCAGCTCCTTGTCAGCTACGACACATCCGTTATCGTCGTGCGCCCGGAGAGCACGCGCGCATGAGCTGAGCAGCGATGGCGGCCGGCGGCAAGGACCGGTTTGCGCAGGTGCGCCAAGCAACGTTGGACGATATCCGCGCGACCGCAGAGCTCACCGGCAGTGTCGGCGGCTGCCAGGTCACCCTCGGCCCGCGGTTTCGGGCGCACGGGCCACGGCGGCGAGATCGCCCGGCGTGTCGATGTCCCGCAGCACGGAATCATCGCCCATGGCGACTTCAAGGACGTCGCAGGCGACGGACGAGAGCAAGGCGCGGCCGCCAATATCGCCCGAAAGCCGCATCAGGCCGGGGAAGCAGCCGCGCGGCCACAGCCATGGATTGCCGCGCCGGCCGGCGTGGGTCGGCACGCAGATCGCTCTCCCGCCCGACGCCGTGAAGGCCGCAATCAACCGGTTGAGGTGGCAGGGATCAACGAACGGCATGTCGCCCAGCACGATGAGGGCACCGTCGACGGCTGCGGCTTCGAGCGCCCGGATCCCTTCGGCGATGGAGACGCCGATTCCACATCCCTCGGGCGCAGCAACGAACGTGACCGGCCGGCCTGCGAGTGCAGCGACGATGCGCGCCCTCTCGTGGGCGACGACCACGTGGACCACCGTAAGTTCGGCCGCCAGAACGGCATCGACGACGCGGGCGATGATCGGCCGATCGCCGAACTCCGCCACCAGCTTGTTGCCGACCTTGAGCCGGGTCGACCGGCCGGCCGCCAGCACCACCGCGCCGAGTTTCAGCTCCGCCATGTCGAAACGCTGACCAGCCGCATCAGTTGTCGTGCCGTGCCGGCCGATGGAGCGCCTTGCGCCGATCGTTCAGCTCCTGCACTTCGTCGGCCGACTCCTCGATTTTCCGCTTCTGAAACTCGGTCGCCTCGCGCAACAGTGCGCCCGCGTTCCGTTCCGCTGGTGTCGGCTTGGGCGGCGGCGTGCGCGGCTGGGCCGGGGCCGGCTGATTTGTCTGGGCAACGACGGTCGCTTCCATGGCGGCAGCAAAGCGCGTCGTCCGCTGCCAGATCTGCCAGTATTCGCTTTCCTGAGCCAAACGGAAATTCTGCCGGAGATAGTCGGAATACAAGTCGAGCAGGAGTCCCTTCTCGCGCGAGCCTAAAGGGAACTTCGGCACCAGGGCGATGCCGGCATGGCCGAGGACGGTTTCGACCGGATGGTGGGTTTCCTGACTGAATTGCCGGTTGACGTGATAGGTGAAAAGCACGCCCTTCTGGGTCGGCCAGCCCAGGGTCATCGGGATCGGATTGAGCACATCAAAGACGAACGTCTCCTGCGCCGTCACCCCGCCCTTCTCCAGGTCCGCAACCGCCTGGCCGATGGTGAACAGGTACTCGCTGCCGCTCAAGCACCAACGCTGATGGTCGCTCAAAAGCGATGTCACCGTCGCTGCCGCCGGTCCCGCGCGCACCGCTTCCGGCAACAGAACGGGCGCATCGGCCGCGATCCGCACGCCCTTCGCAGTGCCAACGCGGAAGCCGTGCAGCGCAGCGGGGAGATCCGCCGCATCCGGCGCCCGGGCAGCGTGCCAGGCGTGCGTGGCGACCGCGATGGCGTTGTGCACCAGAGGCTGGGCGAGAGAGAGCGCGAGGCATGTCAGCACAACCAACGTGGCACCGTCACGCCAGCCATCGCGCGACACGGCGGCGAGGCGCCGGAGCCGTTCGGCGGCGAACGCGAGGCCAGCCACCACCAGCGGCAGCGCGCGGTCGTCGGTGTTCTGGACGACGATCATCGTCGCCGCAAAAAAGATGAACAGGAGGACCAGCGCGTCCCGCCACGATCTCCCGCGCGTAACAAGGATGCCGCCTCCGAGCAGCAGCATGGTTGTCTCGGTCGGAAAGCGCAGCGCCTGCTTCAAGGGCTGCAGCACCCCGCTCGTTACCTGCGGGCTTGCGCGAATGGCGAACGCGATGTCCTCGAAGTAGGCGCGATGGATCGGCCAGCAAAGCTCGACAACGCCGCCGAGCAAAAGGACCAGACCGCCGGCAAGGAGCGCGGAATGCCGCGCGCGCGGATCGAACAGTGGCCACAGCACCAGGAATGCGAGCGCAAACAGCGCGAAGGTGATCTTGGTATAAAAGAGGATCCCGACCAATGCGGCGGCGACCAGCGCATCACCGACGACAAGCGCTCGATGATCGCGCGTGGGCGGCAGCGCCAGCAAAAGAAGCACGATCAGCACCGCCCAGCAAATCCGGTTGTACCACATCGCCCAGGTCAGGACCGACACGGCATGCCCCGGTAGCAGCGGTGCCGCCAGAAGGAGCAGAACATAGGCGCCGACCGCCAGTGCGATGAACCAGCGCAGCCTTGTCATCAACACGTAGAGGAGGGCAGGCGTCAGCCCGAGCAGGAACAGCGCGAGGGCTGTTGGCAGGGCGGCGCCGTAGGTCCCGGCGACGCCATAGCCCCAGGCGGGCAACAGGGCGGTGAGGATGCCGAGCGGGGATTGAAAATCGAGGTGCTGCAGCGCGCCATTCGCCACCCGATGGGCGAGGCTTGCGAACATCAGATGGTCATGCACGAGATGCGTCTGGAAGGATGCCCCGGGCACGGCGAGCGCAAGGGCGAGCAGGACGGCAAGGGCGCCGAGCGGCACGGCGATGGCCAGCGTGCTGCGAACGTTTTGCAGCCGCGCAAACAGGCCGTCGCCGGCGGGACCGCAGACCGCCCGCGCGGCGAGCGCGCCAACGTCGGTCTGGCTCATCGGGCTCGGCTCATCGGCGTGACCCACCCTCCGCCGCGGTGAAACGCCTGCACGCGGTCACGCTGCTGCGGTGACCCCTTTCTTGTGCCCCTGCCGCCACCGCGCCGACACCCGCCGTACGCCGGTAGCCCCTGGGCCAGCCGGGCGGGGCGGACGTCTGGTCGGGGAGACTGGATTCGAACCAGCGACCCTCTGCTCCCAAAGCAGATGCGCTACCAGGCTGCGCTACTCCCCGCGCACGAAGAGAGAGTAGTGATTTTTGGGCATGCCGGCAACGCCCTGGCGCCGGCCCGATGCGTTACCGGGCGGAGCGCTGCGGCCAGCGGCTCAGGCTGCCGAGCGCCTTGTGGGCAATTGCGCCAAAACCGGCGGCGGGGCGTCCGCCGGACGCGTGAACGGCTTGGCGACAAGGTCGATCAGCTGCTTCAAGTCGTCGCACAGCACTACCGACCAGCCGTCATAGCCGGTCGCCGCGTAGGCGCCGCCCTCGGTGCGGACGAGGCGGATCACGCCGGGCCGACGGCCAGAGGCGCGAATCTCCAACACGTCCCGCCCATCCTTGTCGCACCGCCGCGACCAGCTGTCCCAGCCCGACACCGCGGCGACACGCTCTTCGAGAGAGCTCACTTCCTGGGCGGTAAAACGAAACTTGGCCACTCCGAACCTCCGCGAGAACGGACGCCCCTCCCGGGGAATGCGTTGTTGCTCATTAAGCACCGACCTCGTGGGGTATTTTGCAGTGCAATATGTTAACGCAGACTTAAGCGCGCTGCCTGTTGCATTGCAAGAGGCATGAGGGCAGAACAGGTCCGCTCGCAGCGCACGACTGCGCGGGAGTGACGGGGCTCTCCCTCAAATGGGCGCGCTAGCAGGCGTTGCGCGGATAAATCGGATGGCAGACACGATCGCCGGCGCGGACGTTCAAACGATCGACGACGCCGGCCTGCATTTCCAGCACGGCCCGCACCGGATCCTCGATGCCGATTCGGTCGAGCGACAGCGGCACGGTGTTCTTCGCGATCGCAACAACGCGGCCGTCATCGTCGAGGAACAGCATATCGAGCGGGATGTAAGTGTTCAGCATCCACATCGCGACCCGCTGCGGCGTCCGGAAATCGAACAACATGCCGGCGTTCTCGGCGAGCTTGGGACGCCCCTGCAGTCCCTGCCGGCGCGCTGCGGGCGTGTCCGCGACCTCGACGGCGAGCTGAAAGCCGCCGGTCTCAGTGACGAGGATCAGCACGCCGGGGTCTGCCGGTGCCGGCTCAGCTGCCGCCGGCAGCACGCCCGCGAGCAGCAGCGCAAACGCGAGCGCCCGGCTCAGCCGACGCCGGCGATGCTTGCAGAGCCCGCGTGCACGGACCATACTGGTTCTCCTGTCGTCACCAGGGGGAGCCGGCGCCCCGGCTGAGAGGTCTCCGCGGACGGAGACGACCCCTAGAACCTGATCCGGATCATGCCGGCGTAGGGACGCGTGGGACATGCTGGTTGACCGTGCCGCGACTGCTGTGAGCGTTAGTGTTGCCATTGTCGGCGGCACGTGCGCGTTCGGCAAGACCACGCTCTTTCGCGACCTCGATCTCACGCTTGGCGCCGGCAGCTGGACCTGTCTCCTGGGTCCCAGCGGCATCGGCAAGACCTCCCTGATCCGGCTGATCCTGGAATCGACCCGCCTGCAGGCTCCTGCGCGGGCGATCGGGGCCGGCGTCGTTGCCTGCGAGGACGGCCGCCCTCTGCGCGGCCGCGTCGCCTACATGGCGCAGCGCGACCTGCTCCTGCCGTGGCTCAGCGTCCGCGACAATGTCCTTCTCGGCCGGCGCCTGCGCAGCGAGGCGATCGACGCCCAGGCGCACGCGCGCGCCGATGCGCTGATCGAAGCCGTCGGCCTGCAGGATGCGGCAGGTCTGCGCCCCGATGCGCTCTCGGGCGGCATGCGCCAGCGCGCGGCGCTCGCCCGCACCTTGTTCGAGGACCGGCCGGTGGTGCTGATGGATGAGCCGTTCTCGGCGGTCGACGCGATCACGCGGGTGCGGCTGCAGGATCTCGCCGCCACCCTGTTGCGCGGGCGAACGGTGCTGCTGGTCACCCACGACCCGCTGGAGGCGCTGCGCTTGGGGCACCGGATCTTCGTCATGGCGGGCCGGCCGGCGCGACTGGGCGAGCCGCTGCACGCTCCTGGCCATCCGCCGCGGCCGGTCGATGACCCGGGCGTGCTGGCACTGCAGGGGGAGCTGTTGCGCCGGCTGACGGCGGCGCATTCATGAGCGGGCGCTTCATGACCAGCCGTGCCCTGCAGGGCGCGGCGCGCGCGATGGTCATCGGTCTCGGCCTGCTCGCGGCTTGGCAGGCGCTGGTGATGGTAACGGCGCTGCCGCCTTACATCCTGCCCGACCCGCTGCGGGTGATGACGGCGCTGTTCGTGCACGCCGCCAGCATCGGCCGCCATGCCGCGCTCACGTTCGCCGAAATCGTGCTCGGCCTCTGCCTCGGCATCGGATTGGGGGCGACATCGGCGCTCCTCATCGTTGCCTTTCGGCCGGCGCGGCGCTGGCTGTTGCCGCTGCTCGTCGTCAGCCAAGCGGTGCCGGTGTTTGCGCTGGCGCCGCTCCTGGTGCTGTGGCTCGGCTACGGCTTGACCTCGAAAGTGGCGATGGCCGCCGTGATCATCTATTTCCCCGTCACGGCGGCCTTTTCGGACGGCCTGCGCCGAGCCGACCCCGGCTGGCTCGACCTGGCACTCAGCATGGATGCCGGCCGGCTGGCGAGCTTGCGCCACATCCGCGCGCCGGCGGCGCTGCCGGCGCTTGCGTCCGGTATTCGCGTTGCCACCGCCGTAGCGCCGATCGGCGCCGTCGTCGGCGAATGGGTCGGCGCCAGCGCCGGGCTCGGCTACCTGATGCTGCACGCGAATGCCCGCATGCAGATCGACCTGATGTTCGCGGCCTTGCTCACCCTGGGTGTGATCGCCGTTGCCCTCTACTTCGCCGTCGATCGGTTGCTCAAGCGGCTTATGCCGTGGCAACCCGAGAGCTCCCCTGCAGAGGATTGACCCCCGCCATGCATACGATCCTGCCCCTTATTTTCCTCGCGCTTGCGGTTTGCGCGCGGCCGGCAGCGGCCGAGGAGCGGCTGACGATCATGCTCGACTGGTTCGTCAATCCCGATCACGCACCGCTGGTGATCGCCAAGGAGCGCGGCCTGTTCCGCGACGAAGGTCTCGCCGTCGAACTGATCGCGCCTGCCGATCCGAACGACCCGCCAAAGCTGGTTGCGGCCGGCAAGGCCGACCTCGCGATCAGCTACCAGCCGCAGCTCCACCTTCAGGTTGCGCAAGGTTTACCGTTACTAAGAATTGCGACGATGATTGCAACACCACTTGCATCACTGGTGGTGCTCGACAACGGGCCGGTGCGCACGATTGCGGACCTTAAAGGCCGCAAGATCGGCTATTCCGTCGGCGGCTTCGAGGAGGCGCTGCTCGCGACCATGCTGGAGAAGCACAAGATCGCCGCAACCGACGTCACCCTGATCAACGTCAACTTCGCTTTGTCGCCGGCCCTGTTGTCGGGCCAGGTCGATGCCGTCATCGGCGCCTTTCGCAATTTCGAGCTGAACCAGCTGGCGCTCCAAGGCTCGCCGGGCCGGGCGTTTTTCCCCGAGGAGGAGGGGGTTCCGCCCTACGACGAGCTGATCGTTGTCGCCGCGCGCGCGCGTGCCGGGGATAAGCGGCTGCGTCGCCTGGTCGACGCGCTCGAACGCGCAACGATGTGGCTCATCAACCATCCGGACGAGGGCTGGCGCACCTTCGCTGCCGCCTATCCCGACCTCGATGACGAACTCAATCGGCGCGCCTGGCGCGATACCCTGACCCGGTTCGCCCTGCGGCCGGCCGCGCTCGACCGCGCGCGTTACGAGCGGTTTGCCGCGTTCTTGAAGAGCCGCGGACTGATCAAGGAGATCCCGCCGCTGGCCAGCTACGCCACTGAATTGCCGTGAGGGCATCTCGCGCTTCCGTATCGTGTCGCCGGAACGTCTGCGCCGTAACGTCCCGGTAACTTCGTACCTTCGCGTGGCCCTCCGCTCAATGCCGCCCGCGGGCAATCCATTCGCTCCTCCATCCAGCGCGAGTGCCCGCAGCTTTTTGTCTGAGACGCGGACGCCGGAAAAGCGGCAGCCCCTACGGCTCGTGGCCGCGCTCGGTCGTGTGGCCGGACTTGAGGCCGCACCGGGCGAGGATGAAGCGGGCGATCGCGTCCGCATCGTCGAGCGGCAGCACCGGGACCGCTAAGCCCGCAGGCATGCCGTTGCTCGCGACCGCGACGATGCTGGGGTCCTGCCGACACAACAGCGGCCGGCCCAGCGCCGGCCGGTGCACCTCCAGTTTCGGGTGCGGATAGGCCTTGAAGCCTTCGACCAGAAGGAGATCGACCGCCGTCATCCGGGCCAGGAGCGCGTCCAGGGCCGGCTCTTGGTCGCCGCGCAGCTCGTGCATCAGCGTCCACCGGCTGGAGGAGACCAGCATCACCTCGCAGGCGCCGGCGGCGCGGTGGCGGTAGCTGTCCTTGCCCGGCCGGTCGAGATCGACGCTCTCATGCGTGTGCTTCATCGTCGAGACGCGCAGCCCCGAGCGGACCAGCAGCGGCAACAACGCCACCATGAGCGTGGTCTTGCCGCTGCCGCTCCAGCCGGCGATGCCGAACACGTTCATGCGCCTTGCCGGCAAGCGCCTTGCCGGCATGCGCTTGGCCGGTCCGCGGCGGCCAGGCGTTCCGCCGCGCGGGCCAGATCGTCCGGCGTGTTGACGTTGAAGAACGGGTCATCGCCTGCCTCGTCATCGAACGGCACCGGGCAGACCGCAAAGCGCGCCGTCCAGGCATCGATCTTGCGGATGGCCTCGACCGTAAGCGCGCTCTCAAGCGCGTCGGCGAGCGCGACCGGCCACAGCGCGAAAACCGGATGGCTGCGGCCGCCGGAAGCCGCGCAGGCGATCTCGGCGCCATGCTCGGCCATCGCCGCGCGCAGGCGCGCCACCAGATCGAGCGGGACGAACGGCGTATCGGCGGCAAAGCTTGCGAGCCAGCGGCATTGGGGCGCCGATGCCTGCGCCCACCGCATCGCCGTCAGGATGCCGGCCAGCGGCCCGGCGAAGCCCGCGACCACGTCCGGCACGATGGGCAGTCCGAAGCCGGTCAGCTGCGCAGCGCTTGCGCCGTCGTTGATAGTGAGCAGCAGTGCTGCGACCTGCGGCCTGGCGCGGGCGACGACGTGGGCGATCAACGGCCGGCCGCCAAGCGTGCGCAGGCACTTGTCGCCGCCGCCCATGCGCCGGCCGAGGCCGCCGGCGAGGACGACTCCCGCGACATCCGCGGCTGGATCAGGCACCGCCGTCCTCGTCCGCAACGGCGTCGAAGATGACGCGCTCAGGCCCCGACAGGACAAGGAAGCGGCGGCCGCGCGCCCGGCCGATCAGCGTCAGCCCGGCGCGCTCGGCGAGTTCGACGCCCCAGGCGGTGACGCCCGAACGCGAGATCAGGATCGGGATCTGCATCTGCACGGTCTTGATCACCATTTCGCTGGTGAGCCGGCCGGTGGTGTAGAAGATCTTGTCGTGCGGTTCGATCCCGTTGAGGAACATGTAGCCGGCGATCTTGTCGACGGCGTTGTGACGGCCGACGTCCTCCATGTAGAGGATCACGTCCTCGCCCGCGCACAGCGCGCAGCCGTGGATGGCGCCGGCGGCGAGATAGAGGCTGGGCAGCGTGCCGATCTCACGCAGGAGCGTCTTCAGCCAGCGGGTGTGCAGGACCGCGTCGCGATCGAGCCTGACCTCGCGGAATCTTTCCAGAACGTCGCCGAACAGCGTGCCCTGGGCACAACCCGAGGTCAGCACTTTGTGGCTCAGCTTCTGCTCATAATTGGTGACGCGTTCGGTCCGCACGACGACGGTCTCGACCTCCTCGTCGTAATCGATGCCGCTGATGCGGTCGCCATCAAGCAGCATGTTCTGGTTGAGGAGGTAGCCGACGGCAAGACAGTCGGGATAGTCGCCGATCGTCATCATGGTGACGATCTCTTGGCCGTTCAGGTACAAGGTCAGCGGCCGTTCGACGACGACGTCGCTCACGACTGACTGCCGGTCCTGATCGAGGCCGCTTAAGCGTCGCGTCAGGCGCGGATCGCTCGGATCGGGAACAACCAGCGGCCTGTCGGCCATCGTCTCTCCCTCGCCCCTCCGTTTGCAGCACCTTCCCCGCGCCGATCCTAGTACCGGCGCGGCGCTGAAACGAGCGGAATTCTGAGCCGTGGCGCTTGTGTTGTTGAGGCGGCACCGCCAAGATCGATCGCGGGATAGCAACACCCGGCAAGGGTGACCGGGGCGTCAGGAACCATGAGTGACCTTGCGGATGCATTCGCCGCCGCGGCCCTGTTGATCTGGTCGCTCGATCAGGACTTGGTCCGGATCGTTCTGTTGTCGCTGCGCGTGACCCTGACCGCGATGGCGATTGCGGCCGTGATCGGCCTGCCGCTGGGCGGCGCGCTGGCGGTGTTCCGCTTTCCGGGCCGGTCGGCGGTCCTGATCACCATCAACGCCCTGATGGGCCTGCCGCCGGTGGTGGTCGGGCTGATCGTTTATCTGCTGCTCTCGCGTGCCGGGCCGCTGGGGGCGCTGGGGCTGCTGTTCACCCCTGCCGCCATGATCCTGGCGCAGGCGGTGCTGATCACGCCGATCATTGCCGCCTTGAGCTGCCAGACCATCGTCGGCCTGTGGGAGGAGTATCGCGAGCAGCTGCAATCGTTTGGCGCGCGCCGGGGTGACGCCCTGGCAACGCTGTTGTGGGAGGGCCGCATCGCCCTGTTGACGGCGCTGCTCGCGGGCTTTGGGCGCGCCAGCGCCGAGGTCGGCGCGGTGATGATCGTCGGCGGCAACATCGACCACGTCACCCGCGTGATGACGACGACGATCGCCCTTGAAACCAGCAAGGGCAACCTGTCGCTGGCCTTGGGCCTCGGCATCATCCTGATTGCGCTGTCGATGGGCGTTTCCGGCGGCACCTATGCGCTGAAGCTGGCGGCGGAACGGCAGCGCCCGGCATGACCGATCCCGCCGCCGCCGCGCCCGCCATCCTGCCGCTTGGCCTCGAGGGGCTCGTCTTTGCTGCCGGCGGCAAGACGCTGATCAAGGGCGTGAGCGCAACGCTCTGCGCCGGCAGCCGCAGCATCGTGCTCGGGCCCAACGGTGCCGGCAAGACGCTGCTGCTGAGGCTTTGCCACGGCCTGATCCGGCCGACGGGCGGTCGCATCGTGTGGACGGGGGCGGCTGCCGTCGATCCGGCGCTGCGCCAGGCGATGGTGTTTCAGCGCCCGGTGATGCTGCGCCGCTCGGTCGCCGCCAATGTCGACTACGCGCTCCGTCTGCGCGACCTCGCCCGCGCCGAGCGCCAACAGAGGATCGAAGACGTGCTGACCGCAACCGGGCTCAGGCGCTTTGCCGCCCAGCCGGCGCTCCTGCTTTCGGCCGGCGAGCAGCAGAAGCTTGCGCTTGCCCGCGCCTGGGCGCTGCGCCCGGACGTGCTGTTCCTGGATGAGCCGACCGCGAGCCTCGACCCGGCGGCGACCCGCGCGGTCGAGGAGATCATCTTGAGGATCGATTCCGGCGGCACGAAGATCATCATGTCGACGCACGATCTCGCTCAGGCACGCCGGCTTGCGAGTGAGGTGTTGTTCCTGCATCGCGGCCGCCTGTGCGAACAGACGCCGGCGGCGGTCTTCTTCGCCGCACCGCGCACCGCGGAGGCCGGCTATTTTCTGGAAGGGAAACTGTTCCCGCAGTTGAGGAGGATCAACGAATGATGGGATGGAAACCAGGCGAACGGGCCGCGCGTGTGGCGGCTGCCTTTGCGGTTGCGTTCACAATGTTCGCGGCCCTCGTCGGCATGAGCCCGGCGCAGGCCGAGGAGCGCTTCGTCACCGTCGCTTCGACGACATCGACCCAGAACTCAGGCCTGTTCGACAAGATCCTGCCCGCCTTTACCGCGGCGAGCGGCATTGAAGTGCGGGTCGTAGCCGTCGGCACTGGCCAGGCGATCCGGCTTGCCGAGCGCGGTGATGCGGACGTGCTGCTGGTGCATCACCGGCCGTCGGAGGAGAAGTTCGTGGCCGACGGCTTCGGCGTTCGCCGGTTCGATGTCATGTACAACGACTTCGTCATCGTCGGCCCGGCGGCCGATCCGGCCGGGATCCGTGGGCTCAAGGATGCGCCGGCCGCGCTCTCCCGCATCGCCGCCGCCGGCCAGCCGTTTGCATCGCGCGCCGACGACAGCGGCACTCACAAGCTCGAACTGGCGCTGTGGCAAAAGGCGGGCGTCGACGTCAAGGCCGCGAGCGGCACGTGGTACCGCGAGACCGGCTCCGGCATGGGGGCGACGCTCAATACCGCGACCGGGCTCAATGCCTATGCGATCACCGACCGCGGCACCTGGCTCTCGTTCAACAACAAGGGCACGCTCGCCATTTTGGTTGAAGGGGATAAGACACTGTTTAACCAGTACGGCGTGATCCTGGTCAACCCGGCGCGCCATCCGCACGTCAAAGCGAAGGACGGCCAGGCATTCGTCGACTGGCTGATCTCGGCGCCGGGGCAAGCGGCGATCAATGCCTATGCCATCAATGGCGAGCCGCTGTTCTTTGCCAACGCGGGCAAGGAAGGCAGCTGATCGCCGGTGAGCAAACGGCCAGCGGCGGCACCGGCCGCCGATCCGCTCAGCCGCCGGTGTGGCTCATGAACCGGGGAACGGCGGGCCGGGTGGCGCCGCGCTCGATGGTGAAGCTGTGCCCCTTTGGCTTGCGTGCGATCGCATCCTCGATCGCGGCCAGGAGCGGAATATCGGACCGGCTGGCGCGCAACGGCGTCCGCAGATCGGCCGAATCCTCCTGGCCGAGGCAGAGGTAGAGCATGCCGGTGCACGTCACCCGGACGCGGTTGCAGCCGGCGCAGAAATTGTGGCTCATTGGCGTGATGAAGCCGATCCGCTGTCGGGTCTCGGCGATCTCCATATAGCGCGCCGGGCCATCGGAGCGGTGCAGGCTGGGGATCAGGGTCCAGCGGCGTTCGAGATCGGCCTGCACCGCCTTCAGCGGCAGGTAGCGGTCGGCCCGTTCGTGGCCGATCGCGCCCAGCGGCATCGTCTCGATCAGGCAGAGATCGAACCTGCGGGTACCGCACCACGCGATCAGCTCGTCGAACTCATCGTCGTTGATGCCCTTGAGCGCGACGGTGTTGATCTTGACCTCAAGGCCCGCCTCGCGCGCCGCCGCGATGCCGTCCAGCACCGTCTGCAGGCGGCCGCGCCGGGTGATCGCTTCGAAGCGCCCAGGATCGAGGGAATCAAGCGAGACGTTGATCCGCCGCACGCCGCAGGCGGCGAGCTCACCGGCATAGCGGGCGAGCTGGCTGCCGTTGGTTGTCAGCGTCAGCGCTCGCAGCGCGCTGTCCTTCAGCCTGCGGCCGAGCGCGCGGAACAGCAGCATGATGTCTCGGCGCACCAGCGGCTCGCCGCCCGTGATGCGCAGCTTGGCGATGCCGAGGCGGATGAAGGCGTGGCACACGCGCTCCAGCTCTTCGAGCGTCAGCACCTCCGCCTTCGGCAGGAAGGTCATCGTCTCGGCCATGCAGTAGGCGCAGCGGAAGTCGCAGCGGTCGGTGACCGACAGCCGCAGGTAGCTGATCGCCCGGCCGTAGGGATCGATCACGCTGCGGATTCCTTCCCGACAGCGCGCGGCGGCGGCGACAGCGTCGGCGCCCTTCCTCTCACCGTGTTGCAACCTCCCGAGCATGCGGGCGGTCTCGCCTGAAGCGGCCGCCTTTTCCTTCTTGTCAGCTGGCGCAGCGTAGGCCCATTTTTGCGTCCCCGCAATGCTTGCAAAGGAAGCGCATCGCGTTTCGTTTCAACAAGGTGAAGGGAGGCCACCGGTGCCCGAAACCCGCTCGCCCACCGATGCGCCGGCGATGACACTTGCCGAGGCACTGCGGGCGCTCGCCGGCAGTATCCGCCCTGTTGCGGATCACGAGCCGGTGCCGCTGGCCGAGGCGCTCGACCGCATCCTGGCCGAAGAGGTGCACGCCAGCCACGCCGTGCCGCCGCACGACAATGCGGCCGTCGACGGCTACGCCTTTGCCGCTGCCGATCTGGCACAGCATGCTGACCGCAGGCTTCAGGTGGTGGACCGCGCCGCCGCCGGCCATCCGGTCGTCTCGGCAGTGCCGCCGGGGACCGCGGTGCGCATCTTCACCGGCGCACCCATGCCGGCCGGGCTCGATACCGTCGCCATGCAGGAGGACTGCCGGCTCGAAGGCGGCGCGGTGGTGTTGCCGGCGGGCCTGAAGGAGGGCGCCAACCGCAGGCGGGCCGGCGAGGATGTGCGCGCAGGCGCGATCGTGCTGAAGCCGGGCCAGCGCCTGCGTGCCCAAGACATCGGCTTGGCGGCAGCCGTGGGCGCCAGCAGCCTGCGCGTGTTCCGCCGCCTGCGCGCGGCCGTGTTCTCGACCGGCGATGAGCTCATGGAGCCCGGTACGCCGCTGCAAGCGGGCCAGATCCATGACGCCAACCGGTTCGCCCTGATCGCCCTGTTGTCGGGGCTCGGCTGCACGGTCGCCGATCTGGGCATAATCGCCGATCGCCAGCACGCGATCAGGGCCGCGCTCGTGCAAGCCGCCGCCACTCATGACCTGATCGTGACCTCGGGCGGCATGTCGGTCGGCGAGGAGGATCACGTCAAGGCGGCCGTGCTGGAACTGGGCCAGCTTCAGTTCTGGCGCCTCGCCATCAAACCGGGCCGGCCGATCGGTCTCGGCACCATCGGCGGCGTGCCGTTCATCGGCCTGCCCGGCAACCCGGTGGCGATGATCGTCACCTTCCTGCGCATCGCCCGGCCGATGATCCTCGGGCTTGCCGGCGCGACCGACACGACGCCCAAGGCTTGGCGGGTGCGGGCGGGGTTTGCTGAGCGGAAGAAGACCGGCCGGCGGGAGTGGATCCGCGCCCGCCTCGTTGCTGGCGCCGAGGGCGAGCCGGTGGCGCAGCGGTTTCCGCAGCAGGGCTCGGGCATCCTCACTTCGCTTGTCGAAGCCGACGGCCTGATCGAGCTGCCTGAGGACCTCGATCGGGTCAACGAAGGCGACCGGGTCGACTTCTACCCCTTCAGCGCCTTCCGCTGACGCTGCCGGCTTCAGTTCAGCCGCACCGCCGGGCTGGCATAGCGCTCGGCGCTCGAAACACCGACGCTGTTGAGCACCACCGCCGCACCGACGGCGATGACGATGATGGTTGCGAATGCCAGTCCCATGGCCTTCATCGCGTTACTCCATACGCTAAGCCGCCGCCGGAAGCCGCGGCGCGCCTATTCCGCCGGCGCACCGGGCGCTCCGTCGGGCACGGCGCGCGGGTTCTTTGCCCGCTCCGCCTCGATCTCCTGCAGCCACGCCTTGTGGTGGTCCTTGGCCCAGTTCTCATCGACGTAGCCGGTCGACATCGACGTAAACGCCTCCTCCATGCCGACGGTGCCGATATAGATGTGCGCCACCATCAGCATGCAGACCACCTGCGAGACGGTGCCGTGGATGGCCTGGATCCACTGCATCTGCTGCATGTCGAAGAATACGAACGGGAACAGGAGATTGAGCCCGGTCACGGAGAGAATGGTGCCGCCGATGATCACGGCCCAGAACATTGTTTTCTGGCCGAAGTTGAACTTTGCCGCCGGCGGATGCTCGGTCTTGAACAACAGCCCGCCGCCCTTCTTGATCCATCCCCAGTCGTAGCGGTCCCAGAGATTGTCGCGCACCCACAAGAAAAAGATCAGCAGCAGACCGGCGATGAAGGCAAACGCAACGTAATTGTGGATGTATTTGCCGAACTGCGTCAGCGTCGCGAACAGATCGCGGCCGATGAGCGGCATGATCAGGAAGCGGCCATAGATCATGTTGGCGCCGGTGATGGCGAGCACGATGAACGAGCCCGCGGTCAGCCAGTGGGCGAAGCGCTCGATGAAGCTGAAGCGGAGGATCTTCCGCCCCGACCGCCCATGGCTCAAGCGGACCGGGCCGCGGATGTTGTGAAAGCCGAGGACGACGAAGAACATCACCCAGAACGCCACCGCGCCGACGACGGCGATCGGCCCGTTGCGCCAGGAGCGCCAGTTGTCGCCCTCGGACTGGGCCAGCACTGCCGCCTTGGTATCGGGGATGGTGATGCTGCCGGCAACACCCTGGCGCACTTGGCGCCAGATTTCGGAATCGCTGATGTTGCCGCTGGCGTTGCCAGGCACCCGGCCTTCGGTCTGCGCCGACGCGCTGCGCTGAAGCAGCGGCACCGCTGCCGCCAGCGCGAAGGCGAAGCAGACGGCGAACAGGGCGCATGTCAGCCGCGCCGGCCGCCAGCGCTTAAAGTAGCGGCTCATCCTTCGTTCCCTCCTTGGCGTCTCATGGTGTTCGTTCGCGGCCACCGGCGCCCGCGCCGACGCGGACGCTTGCGCTGTGCGCTGCCGGGCCTGATGACGGCTCGAAGTCGCCCTCCGCCGCCGCCTGGTGGCCGGCGCGCGCGCGCAAGGCATCGAGCGTCGCCTGGCTCAGCGGCGGATCGGATGGCCCGCGATAGACGCCCTTCTCGTAGTTGAACACGAATCGCCGCTCGCCCATGCTCTTGTTCGAAACGGCGACGAACAGGAACCCGGCACCGACAAAGCTGGCGATGACGATCGCAATCACCGTATTGCGCATGGCTCATGCACCGCGCTTGTCCTGCGGATAGGCCGGTCCCCATCCCCACGCACCCGAACCGAAGCCGCGCGCGGCGACGCGTTCGCGATAGATCTGCGATACCACGTCGCCATCGCCGGCCAAGAGCGCTTTGGTCGCGCACATCTCGGCGCACAACGGCAGCTTGCCCTCGGCCAGCCGGTTGCGGCCATACTTGCGGAACTCGGCATCGGAGTGATCGTCCTCGGGCCCGCCGGCGCAGAAGGTGCACTTGTCCATCTTGCCGCGCGAGCCGAAGTTGCCGGCTTGCGGATACTGCGGCGCGCCAAACGGGCAGGCGTAGAAGCAATAACCGCAGCCGATGCAAAGGTCCTTCGAATGCAGGACCACCCCCTCCTCGGTCTGGTAGATGCAGTCGACCGGGCAGACGGCGATGCAGGGTGCGTCCGAGCAGTGCATGCAGGCGACCGAGAGCGAGCGCTCGCCGGGCTTGCCGTCGTTCAGCGTCACCACGCGGCGGCGGTTGATACCCCAGGGCACTTCGTGTTCGTTCTTGCACGCGGTGACGCAGGCATTGCACTCGATGCAGCGCTCGGCATCACAGAGAAACTTCATCCTTGCCATGACTTCACTCCTCAGGCTCGCTCGATCCGGCACAAGGTGACCTTGGTCTCCTGCATCTGCGTGACCGAGTCATAGCCGTAGGTTGTCACTGTATTGCACGCCTCGCCGAGAACGACCGGGTCGGCGCCCTGCGGATACTTGCTGCGGCGATCTTCGCCCTGGAAATGGCCGCCGAAGTGGAACGGCATGAAGGCGACGCCGGGCGCCACCCGCTCGGTGATAAGCGCCATCACCTTGACCTTGCCGCCCTCCGGCCCGGCAATCCAGACCTGCTGTCCGGCCCTGACGCCCAGGTTGTTGGCATCGCGTGGGTTGATCTCGCAGAACATGTTCTGCTGCAGTTCGGCCAGCCACGGGTTGGAGCGCGTCTCGTCACCGCCGCCCTCGTACTCGACCAGGCGGCCCGAGGTGAGGATGATCGGGAAATCCTTCACCACGTCCCGGCTCTGGATGCTGGCGTAGAGTGTCGGCAGGCGGAACGCCTTGGTATCCTTGTAGGTCGGATACTTCTCCACCAGGTCGCGCCTGGGCGTGTAAAGCGGCTCGCGATGGATCGGCACCGGGTCCGGGAAGTTCCAGGCGACGCAACGGGCCTTGGCATTGCCAAACGGGGACAGCCCGTGCTTGATCGCGACCCGCTGGATACCGCCCGAGAGATCGGTCGCCCAGCTCGTCTTGTCGCCGGCGATGCCGTCGATGACCTTGCGCTCATCCGCCGTCAGATCGCCCTCCCAGCCGAGCTTCTTCAGCATGGCCATCGTGACTTCCGGGTAGCCATCCTTGAGCTCGGAGCCCATCGGATAGGAGCCTTCGGCCAACAGGTTCTGGCCGTTGCGCTCGACCCCGAAGCGGGCGCGGAAGCAGCCGCCGCCCTTGGCAACCGGCATCGACGTGTCGTAGAGGTTCGCGGAGCCCGGGTGGCCGAACTCGGGCGTGCCCCAGCATGGCCACGGCAGGCCATAGAACTCGCCGTCGCAGGGGCCGCCGTTCGCGCGCAGCGTCGTCGTGTCGAAGGTCGCCTGATGCTGCATGTGCAGGCGCAGCCGCTCCGGCGATTGGCCGGTGTAGCCGGTGCTCCACATGCCGCGGTTGAATTCGCGCGTGATATCCTCGACTAAGGGCTGAGTGCCGTCGACCTGGATGCGCTTGAACAACTCCTTCTCGAAGCCGAACTTGCGCGCGAACAGGTACATGATCTCGTGGTCGGTCTTGGCCTCGAACAGCGGCTCGAACACCTTCTCCCGCCACTGCAGGGAGCGGTTCGATGCCGTGACCGAGCCGTAGGTCTCGAACTGGGTCGCCGCCGGCAGCAGATAGGCCCCGTCCGTTCGGTCGTGCATGACCGCGGTCACGGTCGGGTAGGGGTCGACGACGACCAGGAGATCGAGCTTCTCCATCGCCCGCTTCATGTCCGGCCCGCGCGTCTGCGAATTGGGGGCGTGGCCCCAGAAGATCATCGCCTTCAGCGCTTCCGGCTGATCCATGTTGTCCTTGGCCTCAAGCACACCGTCGGTCCAGCGGGAGACCGGGATGCCGGTGCGCTCCATCAGCTCCTTCGAGGCGAACCGGCCGACCAGCCAGTCGTAATCGACCTCCCAGACCCGGGCCCAGTGCTTCCACGCGCCGGTCGCAAGGCCGTAGTAGCTGGGGAGCGAGTCGCAGGTGACGCCGAAGTCGGTCGCGCCCTGCACGTTGTCGTGGCCGCGGAAGATGTTGGTGCCGCCGCCGGCGACGCCCATGTTGCCGAGCACGAGTTGCAGGATGCAGTAAGCGCGGGTGTTGTTGTTGCCGATCGTGTGCTGGGTGCCGCCCATGCACCAGATGACGGTGCCGGGTTTGTTGGTGGCCATGGTGTAGGCAATCCGGCGCACCTGCGCCTCCGGCACGCCGGTGACATGCTCCACTTCCGCAGGCGTCCACTTCGCCACCTCGGCCTGGATGTCATTCACGCCCCAGACCCGCTGGCGGAGGAACTCCTTGTCCTCCCAGCCGTTCTGGAAGATGTGCCAGAGCATGCCCCAGATCAGCGGCACGTCGGTGCCGGGGCGGAGGCGCACATATTCGCTGGCGTGCGCCGCCGTGCGCGTGAAGCGCGGATCGACGACGATCAGGTGCGCATTGTTCTGCTCCTTCGCCTTGAGCACGTGCAGGAGCGAAACCGGGTGCGCCTCCGCCGGGTTGCCGCCAATCAGGAAGATCGAGCGGCTCAAGTGGATGTCGTTGTAGCTGTTCGTCATCGCGCCGTAGCCCCAGACGTTGGCGACGCCGGCGACGGTGGTCGAGTGACAGATGCGCGCCTGGTGGTCGACGTTGTTGGTCCCCCACATCGAGGCGAACTTGCGGAACAGATACGCCTGCTCGTTGGAGAACTTGGCCGAGCCGAGCCAGTAGACCGAGTCGGGTCCGGA
Organism: Defluviicoccus sp.; assembly: GCA_049291695.1. Classification (GTDB taxonomy): domain Bacteria; phylum Pseudomonadota; class Alphaproteobacteria; order Rhodospirillales; family Defluviicoccaceae; genus Defluviicoccus. Next base: position 9,006 of record JBATPX010000114.1, on the reverse strand, counting down.
GGCCTTGCGGATCTCCAGGATCTTGTCGCCGACCTCGGTGAGCGCCTGGTCCCAGCTGATCCGGGTCCACTTGCCGCCGACCAGCTTCATCGGGTAGCGCAAGCGGCGGTCGCCGTGCGCATGCTCACGCACGCTCGCCCCCTTGCAGCAATGGGCGCCAAGATTGATCGGACTGTCGAAGCCCGGCTCCTGGCCGACCCAGACGCCGTTATCGACCTCGGCGACGACTGTGCACCCGACCGAGCAGTGGGTGCAGATGGTTTTCACTTCCGTGAACTTTGCCGCGGCCGCAACCGGTTGCGGGGCCGCTGCGGCCTTTTGTGCCATGCCGTGCGGCAGCGTGGTGGCGACGGCAGCGCCGCCGGCGATCAGACCGGACCGCTTCAGAAATGCGCGGCGGTCGATGGCATCGCCCAGGAGTCCCGCCATCGGCTTCGCGAGCCGCCGTCGCCCGGCACCAGAGGTTTCTTTCTTTATGAGCATGGACGTTCCTCAACCCGAAGTGTTCTTGCGCCTCGCCTGATCCGTGGCCGGGATCAGAAGCGGGCGAGTTCGTAAACGCGGCGCACGTGATCGCTCTCCCGGTAACCGCCTGACCGCGGCGCGGACGCTGCCTGCGCCGTGCTCGCCGCGTCCGCTTCTCGCACCAGCGCGCCCGCGGCAGCAGCGCCGGCAGCAGCGCCAGCAGCGCTGAGGCCGAGGCCGCGAAGAACGCCGCGGCGGCTCACGCCCGGTTTGTCCTCTCGAGTGTTGCTCACCATGACTCCTCCAACACCTCCCTCATCGAAACCCTTCGCTTGCATTTCCGCAACGCTCACACAGCCGTTAGTCGAGATAACCGAACGCTTCCCTCTCGATCGCAAGGAAGCTGCGGCCGAGCACACCGACCGGCCGATAGAAGCTCGCAGCCGCGGCTGCCTCCAGGTCGCCGAAGAAGCGCGGCGCCCATGGATCGATGTGCTTGTCGAAAAACGCGCGCTGCGCGGCGAGATCGGCCGGTGCCGCGTAGAGGCCGAGGATCAGGCCGTGCATGACCTCGCACAGGAAGGCGATGTGGTCTTCCGGCTCTGCAAGGCTGTCTGCGCGCGCGATGCCAGCACGCGAGAGATCGCGGCGCAGATCGGCAAGCGGCTTCTCGTGCAAAAAGCCGGTTTGATAGTAGGACGCGTAGGGTTTGAGCTCACCGCCGGTCACGCCGATGAACAGGCTCTCGTATTCCTCGGCCACCGCATCGGCCGTGCGCGCGGCTGCCGCGGTCGCGAGCGCGCCGAACGCCTCACCGATGGCGCTGCTGTCGGCCGCGAGGCCGGCCAGCCGCGCCAGCACGGCCGCACCCGGCGGCGCACACAACAGGTGCGCGAGCAGACCGTACAGCCCGGCGCGACTCCGATCTTCATCCGGAACCGTGCGGACGCGATGCGCCTCCCAAACCTCCATCCTTTTCCGACCCTTTCCGGGGTCGCCTCTCAACCAAGAGGAACACAGTAACCTGATGGAGTGCTTATATGTTTTATTGGATTTAAGGGTAGGCGCGCTTTGCCGGTGCTGTCAATCCACAATCGCGCTCAGCGCAATCACTCCCGCCGGACTTTCGTCGCATTAATAATCATTCTCAATTATTGGCAAATACGGAACCCATTGGTGGATAAAGTGTGCCGTGGACGCCGTAGATCAATATCGTGTCACCGGAATCCAATATCGTGTCCCCGGAACCCCAATATCGTGTCTCCGGAACCCCGTGTCCCCGGACCCCCACGCTTGGCACGCGGTTCCAGCCCCCGAGGCCACCAATGACAGCGACGGTCACCGATAGCTTAAGCCTGCACGCGTGCCGGTGCCCAAGCCAATTTGCACCCGGCGCCAGTCTGGTCGCGAGTTGATCAAGTTGCGATTGAAAAGAAGTCATCCCCGCCGCCTTGGCGCAAACAGGGATGACTAACGTAAGCAAAAGCGGCGCTGACGTCGCTTGGATCTCTTAGAGTGCGGACATGTTACAACCCCTACGGGTCACAGCTTGCTCTTACCGCTTCGATTTTTTCCCCGTTGTCATGCTGGCTCTAGTGTCCGTGTGTCGGCATCGCGGCCGTGCCGGTGGCGAGCGCAGGATCGAGCATGCCGAAAACCATCGCGACATGGCCGAGGACAAGGAATAGGGCGACCAGGCAAGCGTGGATCATAAGCTTCTGTTCCGGGCTGCGGTCGCGCGCGATGACACCGACCTCGAGCAGCGCGATGCCAAGCAGCGGAATGACGCCCGAGAGGTAGAACCCCACGGCGGAGACATCGATCCAGCCGCGCCATCCGCCGCCCGTCGTCAAGGGGACGGCGGCCGTCACCAGTAGATAAGCGAACACCGCCGCGAAGTAGAAGCCGACCAGAATCCCCGCCCACTTGTTGACCCAGCGGACGATCCCGGAAAAGTTGCGTGTGTAGAGGATATAGAGCTCGGTGACCACCACCGTCTCCGCCAGGATGATCGGGACAGCCATAAAAATCAGCAAGTTCCATGGCTGATTCTCGGCCAGGAGCTGCATGTAATGTGTCATCGACATCAAACGTCTCCATTGTACAGGGGCGCGCCGCACGCCGGCTCGGCCGGATTGCCTTCTGCCGCCGCCGGCGGGCGCGTCAATAAACAGATGAGGATTGGGAGTGTCTTGCCGTCAGGCCACGGAGCGGGGTGGCCGCGGGTCGGGTGGGTGGTGGCGGCCGCGGCGCAAGGGAGGCTGGCGCGAGGCAGGCTCCGCGAGACGTTCTGCCCGCCAAAGGTCGATGATGGGGGAAGTTACGACCGCGATTGCAGCGGCACACGCAAGGGCGCAGACGGCAGCGGCGGGCTTCGGCGCCGTGCTGCAGTCGTCATGTGCCTGCGCAGCCGACACGGCCGGCATTGCACGCACCGCAACCGCTGCTTCGGTGGGCGGCGCAGGCCGGAGCGGGGCCAGGCTGTGCAGCGGCTGCACCAGGGCTGCCAGCGCGACGGCGGCGGCAAGGATTGCGTTGCGGACGATCGCACCCTTCAACGCCGAAATGACAGGGATCTTCACCGCGCCTGTGTACCACGCCCGTGATCGAGGTCAGGCAAAGTCTAGTCCCTGGCGCACGCGGCTGTCGAGGGGGCCGGTGATCCGGGAGCAGCCGTCGCCGGCACTGAGGACCGTTTCACGTCCTCTGAAAAACCAAACCGGCGGGGCGCGTTGCGGGCCCCGCCGGTTGCAGATTTAAAACGCTGATGTGCCGAACAGTGCTAGCGGTTCATGCGGTTGTCCACCAGGTCGCTCACGACCGTCGGATCGGCAAGCGTCGAGGTATCGCCCAGCGCGCCGTAATCGTTCTCGGCGATCTTGCGCAGGATGCGGCGCATGATCTTGCCCGAGCGGGTCTTCGGCAGACCGGGTGCCCACTGGATGAAATCGGGCGTCGCGATCGGGCCGATTTCCTGGCGCACCCACTTCACCAGCTCCTTGCGCAGGGCATCGGACGGCGCCTCACCGGCGTTCAGCGTCACATAGGCGTAGATGCCCTGGCCCTTGAGGTCGTGCGGGAAGCCGACGACGGCGGCTTCGGCAACCTTCGGATGCGCCACCAGCGCGCTTTCGACCTCGGCCGTGCCGAGCCGGTGGCCGGCGACGTTGATGACGTCATCGACGCGGCCGGTGATCCAGTAATAGCCGTCGGCGTCGCGCCGGCAGCCATCTCCAGTGAAGTACTTGCCCGGATAAGTCGAGAAGTAGGTCTGGACGAAGCGGTCGTGATCGCGAAAAACCGTGCGCATCATCCCGGGCCACGCGTGATTGATGCACAGATTGCCCGACGCCGCGCCCTCCATCACCTTGCCGTCGGCATCGACGATGCTGGGCTCGACACCGAAGAAGGGCCGCGTCGCCGAACCGGGCTTGAGCGCGGTGGCGCCCGGCAGCGGCGTGATCAGGATGCCGCCGGTCTCGGTCTGCCACCAGGTATCGACGATCGGGCAGCGGCCCTCGCCGACGATGTTGTGATACCACAGCCACGCTTCCGGGTTGATCGGCTCGCCGACCGTGCCGAGAATGCGAATGCTCTTGCGGCTGGTTTTCTTGACCGGCCCCTCGCCCTCGCGCATCAGGGCGCGGATCGCCGTCGGCGCGGTGTAGAAGATGTTGACCTTGTGCTTGTCCACCACCTGCCAGAAGCGCGAGGCGTCCGGGTAGTTCGGCACGCCCTCGAACATCACGCTGATGGCGCCGTTGGCGAGCGGCCCGTAGACGATGTAGCTGTGCCCGGTAACCCAGCCGATGTCGGCGGTGCACCAGTAGATCTCGCCGTCCTTGTAGTCGAAGACGTATTGGTGCGTCAGCGCGACGTAGACGAGATAACCGCCGGTGGTGTGCAGCACGCCCTTCGGCTTGCCGGTCGAGCCCGATGTGTAGAGGATGAACAGCGGGTCCTCGGCGTTCATCTCCTCCGGCGGGCAGTCGGTCGACGCCTTCGCCATCGCGTCGTCCCACCAGATGTCGCGACCGTTCGTCCAGTCGATCGCGCCGCCGCTATGACGGACGACGATGCACTTGCCGATCGTGGGGCAGCTCTCGAGCGCCTTGTCGGTATTCGCCTTCAAAGGGATCTTGCGGCCGCCGCGCACGCCCTCGTCGGAGGTGATGATGACGGTCGAATCGCAATCCTGGATGCGGCCGCCAAGCGAGTCCGGGGAGAAGCCGCCAAACACGATCGAATGGACGGCGCCGATGCGCGCGCACGCCAGCATGGCGATCGGCAGCTCCAGGATCATCGGCAGGTAGATCGTCACCCGATCCCCTTTCTTGACGCCGATGCCCTTCAGAACGTTTGCGAACTTGCAGACCTCCCGGTGCAGCTCACGGTACGTCATTGCTTTGCTGACGGAGGGATCGTCGCCTTCCCACAACAGCGCAACCTGATCGCCGCGCGTGGCCAGGTGGCGGTCGAGGCAATTCGCGGAAACGTTCAGCGTCCCGTCCGCGAACCAGCGGATGTGCACGTCCGGCGCCTGGAAACTGACGTCGCGAACCTTGGTAAACGGCTTGATCCAGTCGATCCGCTTCGCCTGCTCGGCCCAGAATCCTTCCGGATCGCCGACCGAGCGCTTGTACATCTGCAGGTATGTATCGTTATCGCACCAAGCGGATTTCGCGATCGCTTCTGGAACGGGAAAAAACTGTTCTTCGCTCATTGCTCGACGTTAGCCTCCCTATGGATCAATACCGATCGTGTTTGTTGCCCGCCACCAGCGGGCACGCCGCGGCAGCCGCTGTTGGCCGTTTGGGATGCGTTCTAGCGTACTTCTCCTCCCGTCGACAAGCCTGCGGGCCGGCCCGGGACCTTATCGGTCGAGCCCACCGATGGCGGCGATAATCTGCCATGCTTGCGGATCAACCGGCATCACCGAGAGCCGCGACTGGCGGACGAGCGCCAGATGCGCGAGCCTTTCTTCGGCCTTGATCGCCGTGAGCGTCACCGGCCGCGCCAGCGGGGCAAGCGTGCGGACATCGACCATGCCGAAGCGGCCGGCGAGATCGGCGGGATCCGGATAATAGGCGCGCACCACCTCGACCACGCCGACGATCGCCCGCTCGGCGCCGGAATGATAGAAAAAGGCTTGGTCGCCGACCTGCATCGCCTTCAGGTGATTGTTGGCCTGCGCGTTACGCACGCCATCCCAGCAGGTCGTGCCGGCCGCGACCTGCTGCTGCCACGACCAGGCGCCGGGTTCCGATTTCACCAGCCAGTACGCCATGCTTCAGCGCCTCCCGCCGCGTCAGACGCCGGGCGGGAACACCTTCTTCCAGCGGTGGATCTCGACGCGATTGAACAGGCCGGCGTGCCGGTACGGATCGCCAGCGGCGAAGTCTTCGGCGGCCTTGCGGTCGGGAAAATCAAGGACCAGCATGCTGCCGGTCATCTGCGTACCATCATCGGTCTGCAGCGGACCGGCGGCGAGGATCATCTCCTCGAAGCGATAGAGATACTCAAGGTGCGCCGCCCGCGTCTCCTCACGCAGCTTCTGCGCGTTCGGTTTGTCGTGGCACATGAAGACGAAATACACGCGCAAATCCTCCCTGTCTTTCTCGCCCCGCGAGCCTGCTTGTTGGCGCAGCTATAGCACACCGGGCGGCAGGCGGCGATACTTACGGCACCCCGCGGCCGGCGGGTTCGGGATGCGCATCCTCGTCGCGAAACGGGCGCGCGAGCAGGGACGCGATGGTCGCAGCAAGATCGGCGCCGCGGTTCAGGACCGCATCGACGGCACCTGCGATCGGCATCGAGACACGGTGCCTTTCGGCCAGTTCGACGACCGCGGCTGCCGTGAAGACGCCCTCCGTAACCCCCTGGCGCCCTTTGAGTACGTCCGCCAGCCGCGTGCCGTGGCCCAGGGCGACACCAAGCGAGAAGTTGCGCGATTGCAGGGCGCTGCAGGTGAGCACCAGATCGCCCAGGCCGGAGAGCCCGGTGAGGGTCGACGGTCTCGCTCCCACCGCGACGGCGAGCCGGGCCATTTCCGCCAGCCCGCGGGTGATCAGCGCCGCGCGTGCGTTATCGCCCAGCCCGCGGCCGGCAACGATGCCGCAGGCAATCGCGAGCACGTTCTTGACCGCGCCGCCCAATTCTGCACCGATGACGTCATCGGTCGAATAGATGCGAAAGCGCTGCGTTCCGATCGCGGCCGGCAGGTCGCGCCGCACCCCCGCATCGGCGCAGGCAAGCGTGACCGCCGTCGGCAGCTCGCGCGCCACCTCGGCGGCGAAGCTCGGCCCCGAAAGCACCGCAAGCGGCACGTCCGGCCCCAGCGCTTGGCGCACCACCTCGCTCATGCGGGCGCCTGAGCCCAGCTCGATGCCCTTGGCACAGATCACGGCGGGCGTCCGCGCCGGCCAGTCGTTAGCTGCGGCGGCAAGGACCGCGCGCACCGCTTGTGCCGGAACACAAATAAGGACCGCATCGGTGCTGAGCGCAGCCGCAAGCGCGGTCGTTGCCGTGAGGCCGGGCGGCAGGGCGATTCCTTCGAGCGCGCGCTTGTTCTCGTGATCGCGGGTGACCGCGTCGGCAAGCGCGGGCCGGCGCGCCCATACCACCGCTTCGCGGCCGGCACGGCAGGCCGTAAGCGCCAGCGCTGTGCCCCAGGCTCCGGCACCGAGCACGCCGATTCGTGCAATTGTGCTCACCTGCTTGGCCTCCCGACGCCCGCCCAGGGTTCAAGCCTTGACGCCGGCAAAGGCGGCCGGCGGGGCCTCGGGATCGAGCGGCCAGCGCGGCCGCGGCCGGAAATCGAGGCCATCGGTGAGGCCCAGGCGCAGGCGCTCGATGCCGGCCCAGGCGATCATCGCGCCGTTGTCCGTGCACAGGCGCACGGGCGGTGCCACCATGCGAATGCCGGCGCGGCCGGCCAGGCGTGCCAGCCGCGCCCGCAGGTCCTGATTGGCCGCGACCCCGCCGGCGATGACGAGAGCACCGCCGGCAGGCGCGAGCTGGCGGAAGGCCTCGATGGCGTGCGCCGTGCGATCGGTCACCGCCTCGCCGGCGGCCGCCTGAAACGACGCGCAGACGTCGGCAATGTCCTGCTCGCTCAAGGCGTCGTCGGCCTGCTGCAGGCCGTCGATCAGGTGCTTGACCGCCGTCTTCAGGCCGGAGAAGGAGAAATCGCACCCTGGACGGCCCTTCATCGGCCGCGGCAGCGGAAATCGCCCCGGATCGCCAGTGCGAGCGCAAGCCTCCACGAGTGGGCCGCCGGGATAGGCCAGGCCCAGCATGCGTGCGACCTTATCGAAGGCCTCGCCCAGGGCATCATCGATGGTGGTGCCGAGCCGGCGGTAGCGGCCGACGCCCGCGACGACCAGCAGCTGGCAATGGCCGCCCGAGGCGAGCAGCAGCAGGTAGGGGAACGGGAGGTCGTCGGTCAGGCGCGCGGTCAGCGCGTGCGCTTCCAGGTGGTTGACAGCGAGAAACGGCTTTCCGGCCGCGAGCGCGATCGCCTTTGCGGTCATCACGCCCACGATCACGCCGCCGATCAGGCCCGGCCCGGCGGCGGCGGCGATGCCATCGAGGTCGGCGAAAGCAATCCCGGCCTCGGTCATCGCCTGAGAAATGAGGCCGTCCAGGTGCTGCAGGTGGGCGCGCGCCGCCACCTCCGGCACGACGCCGCCGAAGGCCTGATGCTGCGCCTGTTGCGAATGCACGCAGTCGGCGTGGATCTGCCGATCGCCCGCCACCACGGCGGCCGCCGTTTCATCGCAGCTCGTCTCGATGCCGAGAACCCGCAAAGATCTTTCCCCGACCTTTGCCACCGATTATGACGCTTGCAGGCGACGGGACGAAACGACTTTTGTTTGCACAGCACATGCTTCACCTCCCGCTGCGCATCGGCACCCGCGGCAGCCCTTTGGCGCTGGCACAGACTGAGGCGGTGATGACGTGGCTCGCCGCCGCTTGCGCTGCGCTGAGCGCGCCCGAGGCGGCCACGGTGACGGCCATCCGCACGACCGGCGATACGGTGCAGGACCGGACGCTGGCGGAGATCGGCGGCAAGGGGCTGTTCACGCGCGAGATCGATGACGCGATGCTGGCGGGCCGGATCGATCTTGCCGTGCACTCGGTCAAGGACCTGCCGACCTGGCTGCCCGACGGCATCGTGCTGGCGGCTCTGTTGCCGCGCGGCGATCCGCGCGATGCGCTGATCGCGCATCGGGCGTTGAGCCTCGCCGATCTTGCGCCCGGCGCCGTCGTCGGCACCGCATCGCTGCGCCGGCAAGCCCAGATCCTCAGCCGGCGCCCGGATGTGACGGTGGTGCCGCTGCGCGGCAACGTCAGCACCAGGCTCGCCCGGGTCGGCCGCGATGGCCTCGATGCGACGCTCCTGGCGGTCGCCGGCCTCGCGCGGCTGGGCCTCGCCGACCGGGCGACGGTACTCCTGGAGCCGGACGAGATGCTGCCCGCGGTCGGCCAGGCCGCCATTGGCATCACCTGCCGCGCGGACGACGCGGCGCTGTGCGAACT
>JBATPX010000113.1:0-1958 GCA_049291695.1 Defluviicoccus sp. | reverse complement strand
CGGCCTTGACGTCTCCCCCGACTTGGTCAGCGCCGTCACCGACGCGGTGCTGGAGGAGGTGGCGGAGTGGCGGGTGAGGCCGGACCGTACGCGAAGCGTGCGTAAGCCGGCCGAACCCCTCTGGAGGCCCTTTATCCGTTGATTTTCTTGGCTCTGTTTTCAAAGTCTATGCATTTCTGGTCTCAGGCCCTTCCCATGGCGGCGTTCAGGCACGTGCGGGGTGACGGGTCGAGGTGGAGTCCGGCGAGATGGAACCACTTGAGGTAGCTGGCGAGGTACTTGGTAGCGACGCCGCGATAGCGGCGCAGGAAAGTCTTGAGGCGTTCATGGCGGCTGTTGACCGTCTGGATGTGCAGTTCACCCCGGACCCTCTCACCTGCCGATTGATTGAGGGTCTCATGGGTGACACCCATCTTGGCGGCGCACGGTGGATAGAACGATGCGCCATCGGTGACCAGGAGGGCGTCCTTGCCGACCACCGGGGCCAGGACGTCTTTAATGGTGTCGGCGTTGACCGCCGGCAGGATCGCGCTGATCGTGGCGCCGGTACGGTCGGCGACCACCAGGATCGGCACCTGCTCACTGGACAGGCCGCGCCGGGTGGCTTTGCCGCCGCGCCTGCGGGGCTTGCGCTCCGGCGCCTCGGCATCGGGATGCCCCGCAGCGGCATTTTTCCAGGCGCGCGATCCCTTGCGGCTTTCCAGGACATAGGTCTCGTCGGCCTCGACGATTCCGCTCAGAGCGGCCGTATCGGTCTTGATCGCCCGCAGAAAGCGATGCCGCCAGCGGAAGGCGGTGCTGACCGCGACGTCGCATCGGGCCGCCGACTTGCGCACCGAGTCCCCCGCGCTCAGCGACCGGCCGAACTCGAACCAGCGTCCCTTGGAATGCAGGTTTGCCAACGGCGTCCCCGTCAGGGCGTTGAAGGTCTTACCGCACCCCGCGCAGGAGAACCGGCGCAAGCCGTTCGCACGGCCACGGCACACCGCCCCCTGCCGCTGGCAGAGCGGGCACACCCTCTCAGCCAGCAGGCGCCCTTCAAGAGCAGCGATCACTTCGGCCTCCGACGACCGGCCGGCCAGGATCTTCTGCACCTCCTCCCGTTGCGCCTCCGACAGCGCGTCGATCTCCTCGATCCACTTCTGGTAGTTTCCCCTGTCCATGACCGCCTCGCCGCCTATCTCATTGACTCTACGAGACTCTATCATGGTGCATAGCGTTTGAAAACAGAGCGATTTTCTTTGATGCCATCCGCATCAAGGTGCGCGACGAGGGCACCGTGCGCAACAAGGCGGTCTACGTCGCGCTTGGGGTCCGGCCGGACGGAACGAAGGAAGTCCTTGGGCTTTGGATCGAGCAGAGCGAGGGCGCCAAGTTCTGGCTGCGGGTGATGAACGAGCTCAAGAGCCGTGGCGTCGAGGACGTGCTGATCGCCATCGTCGATGGCCTGAAGGGCTTTCCCGACGCGATCACCGCGGTCTTTCCCAAAGCCCAGGTGCAAACCTGCGTCGTCCATCTGATCCGCCATTCGCTGGCTTTCGTCTCCTACAAGGACCGCAAAGCGGTGGCAGCGGCATTGAAGACCATCTACAAGGCCAAGGACGCCGATGCCGGCAAGGTCGCCCTTGAAGACTTTGCTGAAGGCCCTTGGGGCAAGAAATATTCGGCGATCGCCCAGTCCTGGCGACGGAACTGGTCGGAGGTCATTCCGTTCTTTGCCTTTCCTGACGATGTCAGGCGGATTATTTACACTACGAATGCGATTGAAAGTCTCAACGCCAAGCTGCGGCGTGCGGTCCGCTCCCGGGGGCATTTCCCCACCGACGAGGCGGCGTTGAAGCTCTTGTTCCTGGTCTTGAACCTGGCCGCAAAGGAGTGGAAAATGCCGCCCAGGGAATGGGCGATGGCCAAGGCCCAGCTCGCCATCTTGTTTGAAGACCGCTTCACCTTGGCACTAT
>JBATPX010000112.1:0-1676 GCA_049291695.1 Defluviicoccus sp. | reverse complement strand
GCCCGGCCGAGTAGATGCCGGCGGGTGCTTCCGGCCACAGCCGGATCATCTCGGCATAGTTCTGGGCGATCAGCTCCTTGACGTGGGTGACGATAAGGATTCGCGTGTCCGGCCAATCGGCGATGGCGCGGGCGGTAAACGAGGCAAGAACGACCGACTTGCCGGACGCTGTCGGCAGCACGATCAACGGATTGCCGGCCTTGTCGGCGAAGTAGTCGTAGATCGCCTCGATCGCTGCCGACTGGTAGGGGCGAAGCTCGATCATGATGCTGTCCCCCCTGCTGTCGCCCCGGCGCCATCGATCCAGCGGCGGCCGTCGGCAAAGCGATAGGCGACCCAGTCCTCGCCGGCATCGACCGGTTCGGCAGGAACCAGATCGGGGACGAACAGGTGAAAGGGGCAGCCCTGCCGCTGTTCGAGGGACGACAGCTGCCGCTGCCAGCGCTCGCAGATCCATCCACCCTCGACCGGCGTCGAATGCAGGCAGGTTCGGCAGTTGCGTGTCGCAGGCAGGTCGCCGTGGCAGTGGTCGTGGTGCTCGCACAATCGGCACTGCCACCACGCCGGATCGTCGGAGATTTTCACCGGCGGCCGCGGCGCGTCGATCACCCGCTTTGCCTTGGCAATCAGGCGTTCGCCTGCTGCCGGATCGGCGCGCACCCGCTCGAGGTGAAGCTCGTCGGTGTCCTTGCACACGGCGACGTACATCGCCCGCGTGATGCCCGTCAGATGCATGTAGACCTGCATCTGCGCCTGGTGCTGCGGCTTGGACTGCTCGACGCCGTCGTTTTTCAGCGCCGCGAACGACTTCAGCCCGTGCGTCTTGAACTCGACGACGTGCCAGGTTTTTGGCGCCTCGAGCAGGCCGATCGCGACCGCATCAAGCGAACCGCCGAAGTGGCCGCCGACCGCCGACACCCGCCATTGCCGGCCGGTCTCTGGATCGGTGTCGAGCACGGTGGCGCCGGTGCAGCGCAGATCGCGGACGAGGCGGTCTTCCTCGCGCTTGCCGGTATCGAACAATCGCAGCATGCGGCCGGTGAAGCGCGCGCGGGTCACCCAGCGGAAGTCGTACCAGAGCGCGCGGCGGCACTCCTTGCCGATAATCGAGGCGCCCAAGTGGTCGCGGAAGCCGTCACCGGCTTCCGCGACATAGGCGGCATAGATGGCGTCCAGCGTCGGCGCCGGCGGTGGAGGCAGCGGGGCCATCATGCTACCTCCCGACGCTGGCTCAGACGCAGGTGCGCCTTGTCCAACGCTGCGCGCCAGGCGTCATCGTCATAGTCGGCGCGCAACACCTCGATCAGCTGGTCCTTCAGCTCATCGCGGCGCGACGGCAGGTTCGCCATGTGCGCGGTAATCGCCGCCACCTGCTGCTGCTTGAAGCGCAGCGCCGTCTTCGCCCGGTGGTACCAGCGGCTATCGATCCGGCCGCCACGCGCCTGCCGGTCGAGATCGCGGGTGGCGATCTCGGTCCGGATTGCGGCGATGTCGCTCTGCAACGCGGCGAGCCGCTCCCGGCAGGCCTCCCGCGTCGCAGGCAGCGCGGTATCTTCGTCGGTCGATTTGCTGGTCATAGCTTAGTCCCTCAGCCCTGGGCGCGCCGCCAGGGGGCGACGCCACCGGGCCGCACCGTCGGCTGCGGCGCAACCGGCGTCGTCGCTGCCGCCGAACGC
>JBATPX010000111.1:0-2071 GCA_049291695.1 Defluviicoccus sp. | reverse complement strand
AAGGAGTCAGCTGGGGCGACGTCGGCGACTTGGGCTTCGTCGCCGAGCGGCTCCGCCAAGCCTGCGATTTCATTTTCAAGGAGGGCGAGTGCGCCAGCTAGCGAAAGCTTGATCGCGACAGGCCCCGATCGCCGCTGGCGTCGGGGCTTGCGCCAGTAGAACCCGCCGCGATCGCCGCGGCTCCCGATAAGAGGACGCCACCGATGACCGATCTCACCAAAGCGCAGCTGAACACGATCCTGAGTGCGCTCGACCAGCAGCCGCGCAACCCGAACACCAAGGACGCTGCCTTGTGCGCGATCGGCCGCCACGCCGAACGGCTGGGCCTCAGCGTCGAGGATCTGCTGGCGACCGCCGCCGGCCTGCTCGATGGCCGGCTCAGCCCAGAAGCCTGGCGCGCCGAGATCAGCGAGCGGCCCGAACCCGCTGAGGCTCTTCCCGATGACGCCGCCCCCGACTCAGCCAGCGATGAAAGCAGTACCGCGCCAAATCCAAACTTAGTTCGGTTTTCTTGCGATGAAGCCGCCCCCGAGCCCGCGAGCGATGAACCGCGGCCGCGCCGGCAGCGTGAAGGCACCAAGCAGGCGCGGATGATCGCCATGCTCAAGCGGCCCGAGGGCGCCACCGTTGAGCAGCTGGCCGAGGCTCTCAACTGGGCTCGGCATACCGTCCGCGGCTCGATGGCAGGCGCGCTGAAGAAGAAGCTCGGGCTCACCATCACCACCGAGCGGGTTCGCTGCGTCGGCCCCAATCACGAGGGCGCGCGTGGCAGCTACACTGTCTATCGGCTGGCCGATTAAGGGAGGCACCGATGCCGAAACCCACTTTGCAGCAGCGCCTTGTCGACGCGCTCATCGCGTCTGGCCGCGGCGCCGTCATCGAGAGCCGCAGCCGCAAGTACATCACGCTCAAGCGCCCGGACGGCAAATTCTTCTATGTCGGCAAGGCCGGAGCCCTGCGCTTTGGGCGAACCGTCTCCGACAGCATGGCCGCGCCCGATGACTTCAAGCAGCGGCTGCTGGCGGAGGCTGGCCAGGGATCGTAGTCGAGAGGCAAGAAGCGGTCCACTGTTCGGCTGGTTGCGGCAAGACGAGCGGGATAATATTCACGCTCGTCTTTGCTCTTCTCGTCTCTTTTGCTTGATTACATGTCGCCATAGAGCGTTACTGTCGTCGTCAAGACGGAGCGACGACGACCATGATGAGCAACAGGACTTTCGGAATCGAGATCGAAGCCTTCGGCATTACGATGCAGGCGGCCCGCACAGCGCTGCGCAACGCCGGCCTCGATTGCGAGATCGAGGGCTACAATCACGAAACCCGGGCGCACTGGAAAGTGGTCAGCGATGCCTCGGTGCCCGATGGCTTCGAGGTGGTGAGCCCGGTCCTCGAGGGCGAGCAGGGCTTGGCGCACGCGAAGAAAGCGCTCGATGCCCTGAACGCTGCACAAGCAAAGGTTGACAAGCGGACTGGCCTGCATTCCCACTTTGGTGTTGCTGACCTCACCGCCGCGGAGATCGCCACCGTGGTACGCCGCTACGCCAAGTTCGAAGACGAGATCGACGCCTGGATGGCGCCATCGCGCCGCGGCGATGCCAACCGCTACTGCCGCAGCGTCAAGAGCTTTCTCAGCCGCGGCGAAGTAACGCGCAAGCTCGCGAGCGGCAGCGTGCGCGACGTCTGCGACGCCTTCGGCACCCGTTACGCCAAGGTCAACCTCGAAGCCTGGCGCCGCCACCGCACCATCGAGTTCCGCCAACACGGTGGCACCGTGGAGAGCGAGAAGGCGCTCGCTTGGATCCGCTTCGGCCTCGGCTTCATCGAAGAGAGCCGGCGGGTCGCACATGGCACCAACACCGCGGCCCTGATCCCCGCCAACAGCAAGATGGCCACCGTGATGACGATGCTGAGCCGGATGGGCGGTGCCAGCATCGACGACCTGATCGCCGCGACCGGCTGGAGACGCCACAGCTTACGCGCCGCGATCTCGACGCAGCTGCGCAAGCGCGGCCTCGAGGTGGTCAGCCGGCGCGAGAACGGCACCACGATTTATGCGATCATCAACCGCGCGG
>JBATPX010000110.1:0-23194 GCA_049291695.1 Defluviicoccus sp. | reverse complement strand
TGGCGGCGGCGGAGGCGCATCGCCTGCTGCTCGCCGATGCGATCGCCCGGCAGGCGCGCGCGGTCGCTGCCGAGATGCTCACACCTGAGACCGCGCTCGACGTGCTCATGTTCAACCGGGCCGGTGGGTTGATCGGCCGTGCCGGCTGAGCCGTTCCGACTCCTGATCCTGGGCGGGACGACCGAGGCTGCGCGCCTCGCCGCCGCCGCGCAGGAGCGCTGGCCACACGATCGCTTGGCGGTGATCACGTCGCACGCGGGCCGCATCGCACCGCTGCACCCGCCGCCGGGCGCGTTACGGGTCGGCGGCTTCGGCGGTGCCGCCGGCCTTGCGGCCTACCTGCGGGATGAAGCGATCGACGCCCTGATTGACGCAACGCACCCGTTCGCCGCCGTCATCTCGCACAACGCGGCCGAAGCCTGCCGGCAATCAGGCGTCGCACGGATGATGCTGATCCGCCCCGCCTGGCAGCCAGATCCGTCCGATCGCTGGACCGAAGTTGCCGACATGGCCGCCGCAGCGGCGGCGCTGCGGCAGGAAAGCCGGCGCGTATTCCTCACCACCGGCCCTGGCGCGCTCCCCGCGTTCAGGGATCTCACCAACATCTGGTTCCTTGTCCGGCTGTTCCAGCCGCCGACAGGCGCCCTGCCAATCCCCGCGCACACGGTCGTCGTCACCCGGCCGCCGTTCACCGTCGAGAGCGAGAGCGCGCTTCTTCGCCAGCACCGGATCGACACGCTGGTGAGCAAGAACTCCGGCGGACCGACCGAGGCCAAGCTCGCAGCCGCCCGTGCCGCCCGCATCCGGGTGGTGATGGTGGCGCGGCCGGCAGCGCCTGTGGGCGGGCGCGTCGCGACTGTCGCCGAAGCCCTCGACTGGATCGAGGCGCGCGTTCAGGAGGCGGGCTCGGCGCGCGGCCGCAAGACGTGATCGTGGTCACTGGCGTAGAGGCGGCTGTCGGTAAATCCCACCTCCCCCAGCACTCGGCCGACCAACAGGAGCGCGGTGCGGGTGATGCCGGCCGCCTTCACCTTGTCGCGGATGTCGGTGAGCGTGCCGTGCAGCAGCAGCTGGTCCGGCCAGCTCACCCGGTAGGCAACCACAATCGGGCAATCGGCGCCGTAGAGCGGCGTCAACGCGCGCACGACGTTGGCGAGGTTGGCGATCGAAAGGTGGATCGCGAGCGTTGCACGGGTGGCTGCCAGCGTTGCGAGATCTTCCCCCACGGGCATCGGCGAGGAGCGCGTCGCGGTGCGGGTCAGCACGATCGTCTGGCAGACGTCGGGCAGCGTCAGCTCGCATTTCAGTGCCGCCGCGGCGGCTGCGTAGGCCGGCACGCCGGGCGTGACGTCGTAGGTGATGCCGAGCGCATCCAGCCTGCGCATCTGCTCCGCAATCGCGCCATAGAGCGACGGATCGCCCGAGTGGACGCGCGCGACGGCAAAGCCCTGCCGGTCCGCCGCAACCATCTCCGCGATGATCTCATCGAGCGTCAGCGGTGCGGTATCGACGATTCGGGCACCCGCCGGTGCCTCCGCCACCACCTCCGGCGGCACCAGGGAGCCGGCGTAAAGGACGACCAGGCAGCGGCGGATCAGGTTCAGGCCGCGCACGGTCATGAGATCGGGAGCACCCGGCCCGGCGCCGACGAAGTGCACGCTCACACCCGTTCTCCCGCACGCGCGCCCGCCGCTGCCAGCTTCGCCGCATAGCCGCGGGGGGTGTAGAGCCACTGCCGCCGGCCGCGGACGACGGCTTTCGTCTGCGAACTGCCAACCATGACGAGGGTGAGCATGTCGGCGTGATCGGCGGTGAGATCAGCGAGCGCAATGATCGCCTCCGTCTCGCCATCACGGCCCAGGTTGCGCGCGAGCAGCACAGGCGTTTCTGCCGGCCGGTGACCGAGCAGGATGTCGCGTGCGCGCTCGATTTCGCTGCGCCGGCGCTGCGAAACCGGGTTGTAGAACGCGACGACGAAATTCGCTTCCGCGGCAGCCCGGACACGGGCCTCGATGCACGGCCACGGGGTCAGCAGCGTCGAGAGCGAGATCGCACAGAAGTCGTGGCCGATCAGCGCGCCGGCCCGTGCGGCTGCCGCCTGCAGGGCGGTGATGCCGGGGACGACCGAGAGCGCAATCCTGTTCCACGCTGCGCGGTCCTCCCGGTCCAACAATTCGAACACGAGCGAGGCGAGGCCGTAGATGCCGGCGTCACCGGAGCTGATCAGCGCCACGCGCCGGCCCTCTGCCGCCAGCTCCAGCGCTGTGCGGGCACGCGCCGCCTCCTCCGTCATCGGTGCGCTGTGCTGCTCCTTGCCGGCGATGAGATCGGCCACGAGGTCGAGGTAGAGCCGATAGCCGACGATATCGGTTGCGGTACTAAGCGCGTGGGAGGCTTCGGCCGTCCGCCAGCCGGCCTGGCCGGGGCCGATGCCGACGATGGTAAGGCTCCCCCGCGGCCGGCCGACCGTGGCCGCAACAATCGGCTCATCCGCGCGCGCGACGGCGCAGGTTGCCCGTGTGCCCACCGTCTTGGCGACAATCAGGCGCTCGGCCGGCCCGGCCGCGGCCAGCGCGGCAGCCTCGGCAACGCCATGGCAGCCGACAGCGCGGAAAACGGTTTCCGACGGCGTCGCCAGCCGCGGCGTCTCCTCCTCCAGCCGCGCGGCCGAGAAGAAACGCGCCGGCACGCCGAATGCGTCGGCGACCGCGTGCACCGCCGGCTCATCGGCCTTGAGATCGACCGAAACGACGCACGCCACTGCCCCCTCGGCAAGGCCGTGCTCGTCAATCGTCGCCCGCACCAGGGCCACCGTCTCCTCAGGCGCTGCATCGCGCTCGCAGCCGACGCCCACGGCGAGCACCGGCGGGTGCAAGGCGAGAGTCGTCGCCGACGGCTCAAGCCTGCGGTCGGTGATGCGGATCGCGTGCAGCGCGCTCTCGGCAAAGGGAAGCCCCGCCGCCGTCAGCCAGCCGGCAGTGCCGGCCTCGATCGTGAGCGCGACCGGTTCGCCTGCCAGCAGCGCCGCCGTTACCGGCTTCACCGCCGCTGTGTCCCCGACACGCCAACCGGGCGGCGGATCGTCGAGCGCGAGGCCGAAGCGCACATCGCCTGCGGTCGTGATTGCCGGCACCCCTGCCGTGGCAGCCGCGATCGCGCGCGCCAGCCGGTTGGCGCCATGATGACCGCCCAGAAGTGGCACGACCACGCTGCCATCCTCCGCCACCGCCACAACGGGAGGCTCTGTGTTTTTGTCGTTAAGCAGCGGCGCCAGCGCCCGGATCAGGATCCCGGCCGCGCACACGCCTGCGATCGGCACGCTGGCGCGAAACAGCGCCTGCAGATGCGCAGTCGTGTCGCTGAACGCGACATCGGCGCCGCTCGTGCGCGCGCTCAGCCCGTGCACACTGGCGCCGGGCAGGTGCGGCTTCAGGAGCATCGCCTGCACCTGCGCCGCCGCCGAGAGGCACACCAGCGCCACGCCCGCCGGCGGCTCGGGCGCGTTGAGTACCGTGGCGGGCGGACGGCGGACCAGGATGGTCGAAAAGTACGGCGCTACCTTCGCGTCGACGGCCGCGAGCGGCAGCACCCGCTCGTTTGCCATCGTCGCCCGCTCGACGTACCAAGCGCCCGCCATCAGACCGAGGCCCTGCACGATCGCACGCACCTTTTCGACGTGACGGCCGACCTTCATGACGACGGCGGCCTCCGCACGCGCAAGCCGAGCCTCCAGTTCGGCCGCCGGCAGCGTCGCCGGCAACACGACGAGCGTCTCGTTGCGCTCGACGATCGGCACGCCGGCGCGCGCGGCTACGGCCGTCAGCGAGGAGACACCGGGGACCACCTGCGCCGGGTAGGTGCCGGCCAGCCGCTCGAACACATACATGAAGGAGCCGTAGAGGAACGGATCGCCCTCGCACAGCACCGCCACGTCGCGGCCGGCATCGAGGTGCTGCGCCAGCGTGGCGCAGGCGCGTGCGTAGGCTTCCCGCGCGGGGAAGCGGTCGGCCGCCATCGGCGTTTCGATCACGATCTCGATGACGCCTGAGGGGACGTGCGGCGCCGCCAGCGCCCGCACCAGGCTCTCGCCGCCCTCCGGCGCCGGATAGGCGATCACCGGTACGCGCGCCAGAATATCGCGCGCTTTGAGCGTGATCAGTTCGGGATCGCCGGGGCCGATGCCGAGGCCGTAGAGAGTGCCTGTCATGCGCGACCCATCACGCCTTGATGCCGACGAACTGGGTGACGTCGAGGAGCGGCCGGAAGCTCGAGAGCGATCCGACCGGCTCGGCACGGGCGATGCCAAGCCGCGTCAGCTCGCCGCCGACGGTCCCCTTGAGTGCGATCAGGCGCGCCTGGCCTTCGAGGCTGACGGCATTCGCAACCATCCGCCCGCCCACGGCCAGCGCCTGCCAGCAGGCTTCTATCAGGCCTGAGTCGGTCAGGCCGCCGCCGATAAAAATCGTGTCCGGCTGCTCCAGCTCGGCGAGCGCTGCGGGCGCCTGGCCATGCACGACTTTAAGCTGCGGCACGCCGAGGGCGAGCGCATTGTGAGCGATCATCGCCACCCGCGCCGTGTCCTGCTCGACCGCGATCGCGCGCGCCTCGCCGCCGGCCAGCCGCTGCGGCGGCGCCGCCCGCAGCCATTCGATCGCAACCGATCCTGCGCCGGCGCCGATATCCCACAGGACCTGGCCCGGCATGGGCCCGAGCGCCGAGATGGTGAGCGCCCGAACCTCGCGCTTGGTCAGCTGGCCGTCGTGCTCGAACAAGGCATCCGGCAGGCCGGGAACAGGAGGGATCAGGCGCGGCGACGGGCCCGGCCGACACTCGATGGCGAGCACGTTCAAATCGGCCACGCGCGGCTGCGACCAGGCTTCAGCCTGAGCCATAAACCGTCGCTCGCGCGGCCCGCCCAGGTGCTCCAGCACGGTAATCAGGCTCGGCCCGAAGCCGCGCTCGGTCAAGAGCTTCGCCGCTTCGCCCGGCAGAGCGCCGTCGCGGCTCAAAACCAGGAGCCGGGCGCCCGGATGGATGTGCAGGTTGAGCCCCGCCAGCGGCCGGCTGTGGGCGTTCAGCGTCACCACATCGGCAAGCGACCATAGCATCGCCGCCGCCGCCAGGCTGAAGGCGCCGGGGTGGGTGATCACGGTCAACTCGTCGGCACCGAAGTGGCGCGCGAGGTTGGCACCGCCGCCGAACCACATCGGATCACCCGTCGCGAGCACGACGACGCGCCGGCCCCGCCAGGCTTGGATCTCCTTGACCGCACCCTGAACGCCGCCGGCCCAGGTCAGCCGCGGCGCCGACGACGGCGGTACCATGCTCAGGTGCCGCTCGCCGCCGACCAGCAGCTCCGCTGCGTCGATCAGCGCGCGCGCTGCCGTGCTGATGCCAGCCAAGCCATCGTCGCCGATGCCGATGACCGTGAGCCAGGGCTTTCCGCAAGCGTGCCGGGTTTCCGTCGTCATTGCCCGTCCATCGTCAACGCGTTGACCGCGGCGGCCGCCATCGCGCTGCCGCCCCTGCGGCCCTTCAGCGTCAGGTATGGAATACCGCGCGGGTGGCTTGCCAGTGCCGCCTTTGCTTCCGCGGCGCCGACGAAGCCGACCGGAAAGCCCAGGATCGCCGCTGGCGCCGGCGCACCCTCGTCCAGAAGTTCAAGCAACCGGAACAGCGCCGTCGGCGCATTGCCGATCGCGACCACGGCGCCCGCAAGCTGCGGTCGCCACAGATCGACGGCCGCCGCCGAGCGCGTGGTGCCGTTGCGCCGCGCAAGTTCGGCCGTCTCGGCGTCATTCAGGAAGCAAAGCACCGGATTGCCGGCCAGGCGGGCGCGGATGATGCCGGCCGCGACCATGGCCGAGTCGACCAGGATCGGCGCCCCGGCCGCGAGCGCACCGCGGGCCGCTGCCGCCACATCCTCCGTATAGGCAAGGTCGGGAAGGAACGTCGGATCGCCGCACGCATGGATCAACCGCTCCGCAACGGCTTGCAGGCTTGGCGGCAGAACGCCGAGATCGACCTCCTGGCGGATGAGTTCGAACGAGCGGCGGTAGATCGCGTGCGCATCCTTGAGATACGCGTAGACGGGGGGCGCTACGGCCATGCTGGCGGGTGGTGCGGCACCGGTCTCGATGCCCAGAATCCAGCCCTCCTCGTTCTCGACTGTTCGACGCTCGTCGCCCGAGAGATCGGCCGGGCCGGCAAACAGCGCAGCCAGCGCGCCTTTCGCGTCCTGCCCGGCAAAATGCGCCGCCAGCGCTTGCACCTGATGCGCATCAACGACCGCGCCGGGCGGGACCTGCGCCGCCAGCATCGACGGATAGACCTCCGCCATGAGCACCCGCCACTCACCCGCGCCGGGCCGCGTCAGTGCACCAAGGCCGGTCTCGAACGGCCAGATGCGGGTGACGTCGGCGAGCCACGGATGATGGCGGAGGCGGAACAGCCGCGCGATGCCGAGCAGGCTCTGGCTGCCGACGCTGCCCGTGTACGCGAGCTGCCAGACCGACTTCGGCCCGTGCGTGATGCGGTCGGTCAGACGGTATTCGGCAAGCGCATCTGTCGCATAGCCATCCGGCTTGCGCGCCGTGAGGTGGGGTGTTTCCGCCCCGGCCGGGCAGCCCCAGAACGGAAAGGGCTCTCCCGACAGCTTCTCGTTGAGCGCCGCGGCGACGGCAAAGCGGTTGTTGGCGTTGTCGTCACCGTCCTTGATCCGCGCGCTCAGCTCCTTCCACAACCCGCGCCAGTTCGGTGCATCGGAGCGCAGCCGGCCGGCGAAACCGCGCGGATAGCCGAAGGCGAAATCGAAGCCGGCAAGCGTCACCCGATCGCGGCTGATGAGATCGCTCAGCAGATCGGAAAGCTGCGCCATGGCTTCGGCGCGCGTCGGCGGGTTCGCGAGCAGGAGCGGGACGACGCCCTCCGGCCGCCGCTCCAGACAACAGATCCAGATGCTGTCCGCACCCTGCACCGGGCGCGCAGCAGCGCTCCAGTCGACCATCACATAGGCGTCAAAGATGGGGCGCGTTGAGATCGGCAGCGGCATCGGCTTCAGCCGCCGGCCCTGTCCTGCCCATTGCCGCCATGCGGGTGCGGGTGAGCGTGCGCATGGTCGTGATCGTGGGCGCCATGGTGGTCATGCCCATGGTGATCATGCCCATGGTGATCATGCCCGTGGTCGGCATCGGTGCCGATGCCGCGGACATGGTGGTGGTGCCCCGCCTGCGCGGCACCTTGGTCCTTCTCGTAGCCGAGCACCTGCTCCCGGTACTTGCACAACAGGCAGTTCATCACGCCGGTGCCGTTGATCGCCTCCTCCAGCCGGGCGAGGAAGGTCTCGATCACGAGCGGATGATCGTTGAGATACTCGGCCTTGAGGACGTCGATCTCCGGGTGCTGCGCCTGAAAGGCATCGGCTGCGGCATAGATGCGATCGACCAGGATGCCGGTGAACAGGAAATAGGGGAAGACGATGATCCGCCGGTAGCCGAGCCGGCGCGCGTGCTCCAGTCCGGCGTCAGTGCGCGGATGGGCGACACCGGAATACGCCACCTCGGTCCAGCCGAAGCCCATCCCCTCCCACAGCATGCGCGCAACCTTGGACACGTTCGCGTTGGCGTCCGAGTCATTGGTGCCGCGGCCGACCACCAGCAGCAGCGTCTCGGCGCGCTGGATCTGCCGCTCGGCAGCGGCTTCCGCCGCGGCGATGCGGGCGGCGGACGCGCGCAACAGCCTGGGATCGATCGCGAGCTCGCGGCCGAAGCGAACCTCGATCTCGGGGTTCTCGGCGGCAAACGTGTTGATTTCCGACGGCAGGTCGTTCTTGACGTGGCCGGCTGCGAACAGCATGCCGGGCAGGCAGACGATGCGCTGCGCGCCGCGGGCTTTGAGCGCCTCCAGGCCGTCGCGGATAACGGGCCGGGCGAACTCGAGAAAGCCGAAGTCGACGTCGTCGGCGGGCAGACGCCGGCGCAGGGTCCGCGCCAAATGCTGGAACTCCTCGACGGCGGCGACCGATCGGCTGCCGTGACCGCAAATCATGATGCCGGTGGATGTGGTCATGGCGCCTGGTCCCTTGCCTCCGGTGCGTCCCGATGATCCCGGCCGTGGGGCTTTCTCTCCCCATGCGCGCGCGGCCGCCCCCGCCGCCGGCTGGTCAGAGCCTCCGGCCGGCTCGAAGCGGGGTGGCAGGATCATAGGCGGCCGTCACGCCTCTGTCACCCCCGCGGCATTCGGCGGCGGCCGGCACTGCAGAGAGTACGGCCTCGTCTATCGGTTCCCGGCATGGTAATGGGAAAAAGGATCCGCACAAACGAAGGGTCCGCCCAACCGGGAGGAGGCGTGAACATGGTGTCGTCCAGCAAAGCGTGGCGGGTGGGTGCGATCGCGCTCCTTGCCGGCATCATTACGGCATTCGCGAGCGGCGAGGCGTTTGCCGACGGAAAGCGTTATCCGGCATCGATGTGCGTGCCGTGGGGCGGGCCGCGGCCGATCCTCATCTTCAGCAGCCTGATGGCGGTCAAGCCGCCATGCACGCATCCGTCGGGCTGCCCCGATGCGGATCAGCAGAACATCAATTTCGTCGACTGCCCGATCGTCAAGGACAACCCGCTTACGGGCACGAACAGGGTGCAGGTCATCGTCGTCGACAACCACCGGGCGCTCGACATCAAGTGCTGGGTCACGAGCGTTGTGTGGAACGGTTCGACATTCCTCGATGCAAGCGACCAGCGCAGCAGCAGCGGCGCAACCGGACAGCCGCAGACGCTTGCGTTCGGCCCGCAGCTGCCGGCAGTCTCGTCGGGAACCGAATCGCACTGGTACATCTCCTGCGGCATCCCGCCGGGCAGCAGTCTCATTTCCTACTTCGTCGACGAACTGAACGAGTAGCCCGCAGCGCCCGGCGTCGGCTTCCCTGGCCGCTGTTCCTGAAACCGCCCCCGCCGGGGCTGCGAGCCTGATCGGCGGGCGCGGTGTGCGACTGAAAACATGAACCTGTTTGGCAATGCTGGCGAAACACAGGAACCGATTCCCCGGCCACGTTTACGAGGCCCGCTGAGATGGTGCTGAGCGTCCTCCTGCTCGCAATGGCGGCGATGATTCTTGCCGGGGTCGCCGTAATCCCGTTCTGCCATCGCCCCAATGCGGGGCCGCTGATGTACGGCGCCGTCCTTGCCGCGTGCAGCATCGCCTTCGCAGCCGCGCTCGTCCACTTGATCGGCGGCACGGCACCGCTCGCGCAGACCTTCCCGCTCGGCATCCCGTGGCTCGGCGCCCATCTCCGGCTCGATGCGCTGTCGGCCTTCTTTGTCGTCGTCGTCAATCTCGGCGGTGCTGCCGCCAGTGTGTACGCGATCGGCTACGGCCGCCATGAAACGGAGTCGCAACGGGTCTTGCCGTTCTACCCGGTCTTCCTTGCGGCGATGAACCTGGTCATCCTGGCCGACGACGCGTTCGTGTTCGTGTTCGCCTGGGAGCTGATGTCGCTCTCTTCATGGGCGCTCGTCATGGCCCATCATCGCACCGAGGGGACGGCGCGCGCCGGGTACATCTATCTTGTCATGGCCGGCTTCGGCACCTTCTGCCTGTTGCTGGCATTTGGACTCCTGGCTGGCGCGCATGGTGCTTACGACTTTGATGCCATGCGGGCCGGCGCGCTGCCCGCCTCCCTGCAGACGTTCGTTCTCATCCTGGTTCTCTTGGGCGCCGGTTCGAAGGCCGGCATCGTTCCCTTGCACGTCTGGTTGCCGCTCGCGCATCCGGCGGCGCCCAGCCATGTCTCGGCACTGATGAGCGGCGTCATGACCAAGGTCGCCGTCTACGGCCTGATCCGCATCCTGTTCACGCTGGCGGGACCGCCGGCGTGGTGGTGGGCCGTGATCATGCTGATCATCGGCGGCGCGACCGCCGTCCTCGGCGTGCTCTATGCGCTCATGCAAAGCGATCTGAAGCGCCTGCTCGCCTATTCTACCGTCGAGAACATCGGCATCATCTGCATCGGTCTCGGACTCACGTTGGCCTTCCAGGCCAACATTCTCGAAGTCGGGGCCGCCCTCGCGTTGACCGCGACGCTCTACCACGTCCTCAACCATTCGCTGTTCAAGAGCCTGCTGTTCTTCGGCGCTGGTGCGGTGCTGAGTGCGACCGGTGCGCGCAACATGGAGCACCTGGGCGGGCTCATCCATCGCATGCCGGTCAGCGCGGCCACCTTCCTGATCGGCTGCGCCGCGATCTCGGCCTTGCCGCCGCTGAACGGGTTCGTTTCCGAGTGGCTGACGTTCCAGGCCATCCTAATCAGCCCCGACCTGCCGCAATGGGGGCTCAAGTTTCTCGTCCCGGCAATCGGCGCGACGCTGGCGCTGTCGGCAGCCCTCGCCGCGGCCTGCTTCGTCAGGGCGTTCGGCATCACGTTTCTCGGCCGCCCGCGCACGCCACACGCCGTCACGGCGGCCGAGGTCGACCCCTGGTCTCGCGGCGCCATGCTTTTTTTGGCGGTGCTGTGCATCTTGGCGGGTGTTCTTCCCGGCCTCATCGTCGATGCGCTCTCGGGCGTCGTCCGCGAACTGACCGCAGGCAGCGGCCTGCCGGCGCAGAAGGGATTGCCGTGGCTCTCGCTGATCCCCCTGTCGGAGGCGCGCAGCTCCTACAACGGATTGATCTTGCTGGTTTTCCTCACCATTACGTCAACCGTGATCGCGCTCTCGGTGCGTCGCCTCGCCTCGCATGCGGTCCGCCGCGCTCCCGCCTGGGACTGCGGCTTCCCGGATGCCAGTCCGGTCACCCAGTACAGCGCCGGCAGCTTCGCTCAGCCGATTCGCCGCGTCTTCGGCGGTGTCGCCTTCCGGGCTATCGAGCGTGTGGAAATGCCGGAGCCGGGCAGCCTGCAGCCGGCGCGGCTGCACGTGCACCTCCGCGACCTCGTTTGGGATACGATCTTCGTTCCGATCCAAGACGTAGTCGCGTTCACGACAGAGCGCTTGAATGCTTTGCAGTTCCTCACCATCCGCAGCTACCTCGCCTTGGTGTTCGGCGCCCTGATCCTGCTGCTTTCGGGGCTGGCACTATGGCCGTAATCGCCGACTGGCTGGTTCAAGGCGTGCAGATGGCGCTGGTGCTGATTGTCGCCCCGTTGCTGACCGGGCTCGTCCGCAAGATCAAGGCGCACCTCCTGCGGCGACAAGGCCCGGCGCTCCTGCAGCCCTACCGCGACCTGCACCGCCTCCTACGAAAGGAGGTTGTGCTCGCTGACAACGCGTCGTGGCTGTTTCGCATCACTCCCTACGTTGCCTTCAGCACGATCTGGGTGGCTGCAGCGCTGGTGCCCACCTTCGCGACGGGATTGCTCTTCAGCTGGTCAGCCGACCTGATCGCAATCGTCGCCTTGCTGGGAACGGCGCGATTCTTTCTCGCGTTGGCCGGCCTCGATATCGGCACCAGTTTCGGCGGGATCGGCTCCAGCCGGGAAATGATGATCGCCTCGGTCGCCGAACCGGCGCTGTTGATGGCCGCGTTTACGCTCTCGCTGCTCGCCGGTTCGACGCAGCTGTCCTCGATCGCCAATTTCATGCTCGGCCAGTATGTGGGCTTGCGCATTTCCTTGGGCCTCGTGTTCGTCGCCTTGTTGATCGCCGCGATCGCCGAGAACGCGCGCATCCCAGTCGACAATCCGGCAACGCACCTCGAGTTGACGATGGTGCACGAAGCCATGGTCCTTGAGTATTCGGGCCGGCATTTGGCGATGATCGAGGGTGCAGCATTTGTCAAGCTTCTCCTCTATGCCTCGCTGATCGCGTGCGTGTTTGCACCCTTTGGAATGGCAGCCGCCGGCGACGGCCCGCTTGCCTACCTGGCCGGAATTGCCGTCTACCTCGCCAAGCTCCTGTTGGCGGCCGTCGTGCTGGCTGTGTTCGAGACGTCGATCGCCAAGATGCGTGTCTTTCGCCTGCCGGAGTTCATTGGCACGGCGTTGATGCTGGGCCTGCTCGCGACGATCTTGCTGTTCGTAACCCGGAGCGTATGATGCACGGCCTCGCCTTCGACGTTGCGCACCTCCTCTCAGGAAGCCTGGTCCTGATCAGCCTGATGCTTCTGTATCAGGACCGCCTCTACAGCCTGCTCAACATTTTTGCCTGTCATGCGGTCTTCTTGGGCTTTGCCGTTGCTTGGCAGGCGCTGATCCAGCGCGCGCCCCACCTCTACGTCACGGCTGCGATTGCGCTTGTGTTCAAGGGCATCATCATTCCGGTCGCGCTGCACCGGATGGTGCAGCGGCTCGGCATCCACCGCGAGATCGACACCGTGGTCGGCATCGGGCCGACCATGCTGCTCGGCATCGGCCTCGTCGCGCTGTCGATTATGGTCATGCTGCCGGTGACGGAACAAGCCGACGCGTTGACACAGGAGGACCTTGCGTTCGCGCTGTCGGTGGTCCTGCTCGGGCTTCTGATGATGGTAACGCGGCGAAACGCGGTCAGTCAGATCGTCGGCTTCATGTCCCTGGAGAACGGACTGATCCTGGCCGCGGCCGGCGCCAAGGGCATGCCGCTGGTGGTCGAGATCAGCATTGCCTTCTCGGTGCTGATTGCGCTGATCGTCATTGGCATCTTCTTGTTCCGGATCCGCGAACGTTTCGATACGGTCGACGTCCACGTCCTTGACCGCTTCCGCGGGGAGCAGCCATGATGCCCTCGGGCGAGACGGCAGTGGCAGCGGTTCTGATCATTCCTGCGATTGCCGCGCTGCTTCTTGCGATCATTTCGTCATACCAGGCCGGCGCCACGATCAACGTCGCTGCTACCGCGCTCACCCTGTGCGCCTCATCGCTGCTCGTGGTCGTGCGG
This sequence comes from Defluviicoccus sp., assembly GCA_049291695.1. Classification (GTDB taxonomy): domain Bacteria; phylum Pseudomonadota; class Alphaproteobacteria; order Rhodospirillales; family Defluviicoccaceae; genus Defluviicoccus. Next base: position 10,349 of record JBATPX010000110.1, on the reverse strand, counting down.
CCTGCGCCTTCGCTCTATCTGCACGTGGACGACTTCAACATTTTCCTCGTCGTCCTGAATACCTTCGTGGCGTTCACGACCAGCGTGTTCAGTGCCAGCTACATCGCACACGAGCTGTCGTCCGGGCGCCTGACGCCCGGGTATCTTCGCTTCTATCACGCAATGTATCAGGTCCTGATGCTGGCGATGAACATGGCGCTGCTCGCCAACAACATCGGCCTGATGTGGGTGGCGATCGAGCTCGCGACGCTTACGACCGTGCTTATGGTCGGCATCTACCGTACGCCGGCGGCGCTGGAGGCGGCCTGGAAATATTTCATCCTCGGCAGCGTCGGCATTGCGCTCGCCCTGTTCGGGACCATCCTCATCTATCTGGCGGCGCGGCCGACGATGGGCCAGGGCCTGGAATCGATGGCGTGGACGCTTCTGGTCGCCCGCGCCTCCACGTTCGACCCGGCGCTCCTCAACCTCGCGTTCTTGTTTCTCCTCCTCGGCTATGGCACCAAGGTTGGCTTGGCGCCGCTGCATGCGTGGCTACCGGATGCGCACGCCGAGGGTCCAACGCCGGTCTCTGCTGTCCTGTCCGGCCTCCTGCTCAACGTCGCCCTCTATGTCCTCTTGCGCTTCAAGATTTTGCTCACCGCCAATGCGGCGGCGTTGGCGCCAGGCGGGCTGATGATCGGCATGGGCCTCGTGTCCTTGATCTTTGCGGCGCTGATGCTGTACCGCCGGCGCGATATCAAGCGGATGTTCGCCTACTCGTCGATCGAGCACATGGGGATCATCACCTTCGCCTTCGGCATGGGCGGGCCGCTCGCCAGTTTCGCCGGCCTGTTCCACATGACCATGCACAGCCTCACCAAGTCGGCGATCTTTTTCGCGGTCGGTCACGTCAGCCAGGCCAAGGGCACCCAGAAGATTGCCGACATCCGCGGCCTTACCGAGAGCCATCCGATTCTCGGCTGGGGGTTGGTGCTGGGCGTCATCGCCATCGCCGGCATGCCGCCGTTCGGCATCTTCATGAGCGAATTCCTGATCATCTCCTCGACCTTTGCCCGTGAGCCGCTGCTGGCCATCCCGCTCGTGCTCGGCCTCTTGATCGGCATTGGCGCCCTCGTGCTGCGCATGCAGGGCCTCGCTTTCGGCCCGGCTTCGGAGCCCAACACGCCGGTGGAGGCGTCGTACGTGCCGCTGTTCGCACATCTGGCGCTGGTGTTCGCCGCCGGCCTGTTTCTGCCCGATGCCCTGGTGTCCTGGTTTCGCACCGTTGCGACGATGATCGGCTGACCATGCCCCCGACGGAATTGACAGCGTTCAGCGCCATTACGAACGGCAGCGCCCCCGATCCGGACCATCGGCCGTGGCCCCGGTTCAGCGTCGACGAAGGGACGTGGGCAAGGCTCGCGGATGCTCTGCGCGACGGTGAGTGCTGTCTCCTCGGCTACTGGGGCGAACCCGGCCGCGTCAATCTGGCGCTGGGGAGCCCGAACTTGAGCGAGATCTGTGTGTTCAGCCTTGATCACGTCGAGCGCGTTTTCCCGTCGCTCGCGGCCGCCTTCCTGCCCGCGGCACGGCTTGAGCGCACGATCCGGGACATTTACGGCCTGCTTGCCGCCGGTGCGCCCGACGGCCGGCCGTGGCTCAATCACGGCCGCTGGCCGCAGGCGCCCAATCCGTCGGCACCGTCTGCTCTCGAGCCGCACGAGAAATACACGTTTCTCCCCGTCGAGGGTGAGAGCCTACACCAGATCCCGGTCGGCCCCGTCCACGCCGGCATCATCGAGCCGGGCCACTTCCGCTTTACCGCCAACGGCGAGACCGTGGTCCGCCTGGAGGAACGGCTGGGCTACGTGCACAAGGGCATCGAAGGCCTGATGGCCGGTGCGCCGCTCGCCAAGGCGGCCCGGATCGCGGGCCGCGTCTCCGGCGACAGCACCGTTGCCTACGCGCTCGCCTTCGCGCGTGCGGTCGAGGCGGCAACCGAAACGATGGTGCCGGAGCGGGCGCACTGGCTGCGGGCGCTGATGGCGGAACTTGAGCGCATCGCCAACCACCTGAGCGACATCGGCGCGATCTGCAACGACGCGGCGTTTGCGATCATGCTCGCCCATTGCGGCGTCCTGCGCGAGCGGGTTCTGCGCGCAGCTGCGACGAGCTTCGGCCATCGGTTGATGATGGACCGGATCATCCCGGGCGGTGTCGCCGTCGATCTCAATGGCGCCGGCAAGGCCGCACTCGAGGCCCTCGTCGCTTTGATCCGCCGCAAATTCCCCGAACTGGTCGAGCTCTACGACAACACGACCTCGCTGCAGGATCGCACGGTCGGCACCGGTTTCCTGCGCCGCGCACACGCCGAGCGATTTGCCTGCGGCGGCGTCATCGGCCGCGCCTCGGGCCGCGCGGTCGACGCGCGGCGCCATCCGGCCTACCCGCCCTATGGCCAGCTCGCCTTCGACGTGCCCTCGCTTCTCGAGGGCGACGTCAACGCGCGCGTCTGGATTCGCATCCGCGAGGTGGAACAAAGCCTGGCGCTGATCGAGCAGATTCTCGACAAGCTTCCGGGCGGCGCCATCGCCACTGACGTCCGTCCCGTTGCAGGGGCCGCGCGCGCGGAAGGCTTGAGCCTCGTCGAGGGCTTCCGCGGCGATATCCTGGTGTGGGTGCGGCTGCGTGCCGACGGCACCGTCGATCGCTGTCATCCGCGCGATCCGTCCTGGTTCCAGTGGCCGCTCTTGGAGGCGGCGATCGAAGGCAACATCGTTGCCGACTTCCCGCTCTGCAACAAGTCGTTCAACTGTTCGTACTCAGGTCACGATCTGTAGCGACATGCGCAAGACCCTCTTTCGCAGCATCCTCCGCCGGCCCCTGACCGAGGCGCCGCCGCCTCCCGACGAAGCGGCGCTGGCCGAACTGGCGGCCTCGGTCAACGCCGCCGCGCGCCGCAGCCTCGGCCGCAGCCTCGCCATCCGCGCGGTCGATGCCGGGTCGTGCAACGGCTGCGAGCTCGAGATTCATGCGCTCAACAATGCCTTCTACGACCTCGAGCGGTTCGGCATCCGCTTCGTCGCCTCGCCGCGCCATGCCGATGTGCTGCTCGTCACCGGGCCGGTGACCTGGAACATGCGCGAGGGTCTGGAGCGAACCTATGCGGCCACGCCGGCGCCGAAATGGGTGGTCGCGGTCGGCGACTGCGGCTTCGACGGTGGCGTTTTCGCCGGCAGCTATGCGGTCGCTGGCGGCGTGTCGGCGGTCGTTCCGGTCGATCTGCATATCCGCGGCTGCCCGCCGACGCCGACGCAGCTCTTAAGCGGCCTCTTGGCGCTGCTCGACGGCAACACCACGAGCCGCTGACGGCGGCCCGCTCCAGAAAGAAAATCCAGTTGGTTAAGGCAGTCGCCCCGCGATCTGACCGCGGCGCCAGGAATGGGCCCTTCGTTCTTGCCTTTGGTGGAGCCGAGGGGAGTCGAACCCCTGACCTCTACAATGCCATTGCCGAGCCCGATGCGCGGCGGCACCTTTTCCGCTGGTTACCCGAGTTTTCCCGTCTTTACTAACTTCCTTGAATGCGGGCACAATCCCTGCTATCCGAGTGTAGCGCTCTTTACTGAGGTTGCCTGATCGTGCCGCGGATTGACCGCCGTTTGGTTACCCCCTGGTTACCCGGCGGCTCGGGTAGCTGGTTGAAGATGGGAAGAGATAATCAGTGCCGAAGATCAGCAAGACCGTTGTTGATGCGCTCGAACCAGCGGCGTCGGGCGATGTTTTCCTTTGGGATGCCGAGCTGAAGGGCTTCGGCGTGCGGGTGAAGGAATCGGGGGCGAAGTCCTATGTACTCTCGTACCGCAATAGGCACGGCCAGCGGCGGCGGTTAACCATCGGCCGGCATGGCGAGCTGACGACTGCACAGGCACGGGATCGTGCGGCGCAACTCTTGGCACAGATCCGCTTCGGGGCCGATCCGGCGGAAGCGCGCCAGGAAGAGCGCCAAGCGTTGACCGTTGCCGACCTCATCGACGCCTATCTAGCGGACGGTCCCGCGGCACGGCCGGACAAGAAAGCTTCGTCCTGGCGGACGGACCGCAGCAACCTTCAGCGTCACGCACGGCCGTTGCTCGGCAACAAGCGAGCGCGTGCCCTGGTGAAAGCCGATATTGAACGCTGGCACCGAGGCGTTGCCACAGGCGAAAGCGCAACCGACGAACGGACCGGCGCGCGCGGCCGTGCCATTGTCAAGGGCGGCAAGGGCACCGCGGCGCGCGCGCTCGCGGTGTTGTCCGCCGCGTTCGCCTGGGCGTGCGAACGAGGGATGATCCCGAGCAATCCGGCCCGGGGCGTCAAGGCGTTCAAGGGCGAGAAGCGGGAGCGCTTTCTTTCCGTCGACGAGCTCGCCCGACTGGGCGAAGCGCTGGCGGCAATGGTCGACGGCCATGAGCTAAACCCCAAGGCGGCGGCGATTATCAAGCTGCTGGCGCTCACTGGCTGCCGGAAGGCGGAAATCACCACCATGCAATGGTCATTCGTCTGCATCGAACAAGGATGCCTCGACCTGCCGGACGGCAAGACGGGCGCGCGTCGTGTCCCCTTGAGCGCCGCAGCGCTGGGGGTGCTGGCGGCCCTTCCTCGTGCGCATGGGCAGCGTTGGGTTTTCCCGGCCGATCGGACCGGCAACGGACCTTATACGTTGAACTACGTTGTATGGCAGCGGGTCGCGGTGCGTGCCGGTCTTCCCGGCGTGCGGCTGCACGATCTGCGGCATAATTCCGAGTCCCGGATTATTCCGAGTGCGGGTCCGGAAGGCGCAGGAATGGGAGGAGTTTGCGCGGCATGGGCAGGGTGGCAGTCGGCATAATCAAAGGCTCCTGAGAAAGGCCAAGAGTTGGTCGTCGGGACGGTATCGGCGGGCGCGCACATCGGCAGCATCGGTCCTGGCCAGTGCCTGTTCCTTGAGTTGCATGTCGGCCTGCAAGTAGATGGCAGTGGTTTCCACCGATTCGTGGCCGAGCCAGAGTGCGATTACGGAGCGGTCGACACCGTGGTGAAGGAGGTCCATCGCCAGCGTGTGCCGGAGCACATGAGGCGTGACGTGTTTGCCGGCCAAAGATGGACAGCCCTGACGTGCGACGGCGAGATGCTTGTTTAGCAAGTAGTTTAGTCCGTCATGGCTCAACGCCGTGCCGGCTGTCGTTGGAAAGGCAGGGTCGGAGGGCTGGCCTTGGCGCTCGGTCAGCCAACCGCGCAACACCATGATGGTGTCCTTGCGAAGTGGGGTGTTGCGGACTTTGCGCCCCTTGCCTTGGCATTGCACATGTGCCGCTGGGCCGAGCACAATATCCTCACAGCGAAGGCCGATAAGTTCGGCGGCGCGCAATCCGGTCTGCACGGCAAGCAACAGCAGAGCCCGATCGCGACGGCCGCTCCAGGCGTTGAGGTCGGGCGCGGCGAGCAGGGCGGCCACTTCGACGGACGTGAGGAAAGCGATCGGCCGGCGAAGATAACGCTTGCTTGGAATGGCGAGCACGCGCTGCGCCAAAGCGCTGTGCTCCGGTGCGTGCAGCGCCACATAGCGGAAGAAGGAGTGGATCGCGGCGAGGCGGACATTGCGACTGCGGGCGCTGTTGTCGCGTTCCTGCTCAAGATGATCGAGGAACGCACCGAGGAACGGAGTGTCGAGATCCGGCAGCGTCAGATCCGACGGCGCTTTGCGCAGCTGTCGTTGCGCATACTCCAGCAGGAGACGAAAGGCATCGCGGTAGCTCGCGAGGGTGTGGGGACTCACCTGGCGCTGTTGCATGAGACGGTCCATGAAGAACGCCTCCAGAAGAGCGGGAAACGTACGGGCGGGACTCATGGACGGGGCTCCCGCTCCGATTGCTCCACGCGCAGTAGCGCGTAGTGCAGCAGTTCCGGCGTCGCGGTGAGATACCAATAGGTGTCGGTGATGTGCGCGTGGCCGAGGTAGGTCGAGAGCTCGGGGAGGTGTCGCTCGATATCGATGCCGTCGCGATACCAGCGGAGGAGCGTGCTGACGGCCAGTCGATGGCGAAGATCGTGCAAGCGAGGTCCTCGGGAGTCGCCGGCACCACGCAAGCCAATCTCGCGAGACAATTTGACGAACGTCCATCGGACGCACCACTCGGTCAGGCGGGTGCCGCGCTCGGAAAGGAAAAAGCTCGGGCTGGCGGGGTTGCGACACAAACGATCGCGGCAGGTCGCGTAGCTTTGCAAAGCACATTGCGTCGACGGGTGCACCAGCACATAGCGCGACTTGCCGAACTTTGTGCCACGAATCGTGAGCACCCCATTTACGAGATCCACCTCGTCACGATTGAGTTGCAGCGGTTCGTTGCATCGCATGCCGGTCGCCACGTACAAGCCGAAGAGCGTGACATAGGTCTCGGGTCGCAGACCACTCACGGACGGCAGTCGCCTGGCCGCGTCGAGTAAGCGGACAATCTCCTCGTCGCGATAGACGTAAGGGGCCGGACGACGGTACCGATGAGGAAGCAAGTCCGGCGACGGTACGATGGTCCGCGGGTCGGTGGCGCTGCAAAACCGGGCAAAACCGCGCACCATCCCCAAGCGGTTGGCCCATTGGGCCGGCTGCGCGTCGGCCGGCTGCGTCGCCCACTCCAGGGCGAGCTCGGTAGTGATGGAGGTGGCGCCTGCCTGATCGGCAAACGCGACAAATCGCTGCAACAGTCGTCCAGACAGGCGGAGCTTGTGGCCGAGGGCGCGACGCACGGCGAGATACTCATCGAGCGCTGCTTGCAACGGGCTCATGATGCAGCTCCCGGCCACGGTAGCCCGATAGCCCGCAACGCCGCGATATCCACTTTGGCGTAGATCTGCGTCGTGGTCGGTTGGCTGTGGCGCAGGAGTTGACCGATCTCAACCAGCGAGGCGCCTCGGTGCAGCAGATTGGTGGCAAGGGAGTGACGCAGCAGGTGGGCCCCTTTGAACTCTGGGGTCAACCCGGCGCGCTTGAGCGCGCGGCGAATGACGCAGCAGATGGCGCCTGGGCCGGCCAGGCCACGCAACGGGGCGGACATGCGGATAAAGACCCGGCGTGTCGAGCAGACTGGACGAACGTGGCACAGGTAGTCGGCCAGGGCCGCACCAACATCCGTCGGCAACGGCAATCGTGTCAGCCGTTGTCCCTTGCCGCGCACGACGATCTCGCCGCATTCCCAATCCAGATCGTCCAAGGCCATGGCAACCACTTCGCCGCCGCGCAAACCGAGCCGGGCCAGCAGTAGCAAAATCGCGTAGTCGCGACGGCCTGTCGGCATGCCGCGATCACAGGATGCGACCAGTCGTTCAACCTGTTCGGGTGGGAGCGTCTTCGGCAAGTGTGACAGGCGCCAGCTGGCGACTCCCGGTATCGCGGCAGCGAGGTCAGTCGCAATGGCGCCGCGCTGTTGCAGAAAGCGCAGAAAAGAGCGCAGCGCCGTGACTAACAACTTTGCACGCCCAAGAGCACCCTTCTGGACATGTCGGACAATGAAGCGATGAACATCTGCGGCGCCCAATTCATCAAAATGCAACGTATTGCCGCCAAACCGGTCGACCAGAAAACGACGCACGATCGGCAGATAGTTGATCAATGTCGCTGGCGAAAGGCCGCGTTCCGAACTCAGGAATCTCTCGAAGTCTCCCATGAGCTCGCCCACAGGAGTCGAGTCGACATTCCGCGGCGGCGCCTGAATGCAACCAAGGTTACGTAAGTATCCGAGCAGTTGCTGGACGGTGGACGCGTCGCCGCGCCGCATGCTGTCGCGACGGTCCGCGCGAAATTGGCTGAGCTGCCCCTCGTCAAGTCTGCCCAGCAGAAGCCCGCGCCCTTCGAGCCAACGGCTGAGATCCGTCAGGAGTGCACACTTCTGTTTTATCGTTGCAAGGGCATAGCCCTCGCTGGCTAGCAGTGCGGCAAAACCCTCGACGTGGGAAGCCAATGGGCCAATGCAAGGGTGTTCAACTCGTACCGTTGCGGCATCGTTCCGATCAGTCATCGTCCGTCTCCTCACAGCGCGGGGGGAAATCCCCGGCCAGAGACGACAGCCGAATAATGCCGAGCCATCAACGATCCGATATTAATCTAAGTCCTTGAGCGCGAGAAACGATTAGGCGATCACCAATGCATGGCTCGGAATAATCCGGGACTCGGAATTATGCCGCAGATCGTGCAGCCTGGGGCCGCGCCCACGCCCGCCGTGCGGGATACCGGCGTCACGCAGGAGGCGGCGGAAGACGGAGTAAATACTCTTGAGGTCATAGGGTTCGCCTCGTGCCGTTGCAAAGAATGGGCTTTCGGCTGGTCGCGGTCCGACCGCTTCTTGGAAACGGCGCAACCTCTCGGTCATCGTCGGCGCAATTGGCACCAGCCGGTCCTTGCGGAACTTGCCCTGAAGGATCCGCAAAACACCGGCTTCGAGGTCAACATCGTCGATGCTCAAACGCACGACTTCGCTGACCCTGAGCCCGCAGCTGTAGAGCAGCCGGAAGACCTCGGGCATCACGAGGTGACGCAGTGGCGACATCGAAGCGACGGGCAAACGGTCCGCTGCGCGCAAGAGCCGTCGGATGGCCTCCCGGCCGAAGATATAGGGTGTGAAGTCCAGTTGGATCTTCCGCGTCATCCCGGCGGGCGGGACATAGGCGGGCAGGCCGCGATCGCACATGAAGCAGGCAAGTTGTCGGACGATACTGACGCGGGTTGTGTGGGTACGGCGCCGCTGATGCGCACGGCAGGCGGTCAAACGCTCGACGATCTCGCGAGGTAGCGCTGGTTCGCTGACGCCCTGCTCGATGAGGAAGCGGTCGATTGCTCGCAGCAGCACCTCTTCACTCTGATACTTGTAGCCGAGCGCCCGCTTCTGGGCGACGAAGGTGGCAATCACGTCGGCCAACGGGCTTCGGAAAGCCGGATGGGCGTTATCCATTGGCCACCTCATGCAGCTCGAGGGCGGCTTCGCGCAGCGCGGCGATATCGACCTTGGTGTAAATGCGGGTGGTCTCGGATGAGAGATGCCCCATCACCGCGGAGATCACCGGCAGCGGCGTCTTGGCTTCGAGCAGGCGGGTGGCGACGGTGTGGCGCAGCGAGTGCAGGCCCTTGCGTGAGCGCTTCGGCAACGTGATCCCCGCCCGTCGGCGATACACGGAGATGATGCTGTGGAGATTGTTGTTCGGGCCGAAAGGCTCGAAAGGGGCGTTAACACGCAGGAAGACCTCCCGGTGTCGGCTGGGCGAACGGCCATTGCGCAGGTAATCGATCAGCGCTTCGCCGATTTCGTCGGTCAGAGGCAGAACCACCAGCTCTCCCGTCTTGGACTGACGACGTTCGATGCGGCCTTCCTCCCACAGGACTTCATCCAGCTGCAGATCGCGGATGTCGCCAGCCCGCATGCCCAGCCGTGCGGCCAAGGCAAGGATGGCGTAGTCCCGCTTGCCGACGGGTGAAGCCCGGTCTACGGCGGCGAGCAATGCCTCTACTTCCGCTGTGCTCCAGACGTCGGGGATCCGCTCATCGGGCCGTACGCGAACCGAGGGAACCCGGCGCACCAGTGTGGCGTCGACGATGCCTTCCATGACGAGATAACGCAGGAACGACCTCAGGTAGCTCGCTGTTCCCGCCAGCGTCTTCGGGCGCAGATCGGCGCGGGAACTCATGAACTCGCCAAGGTGCTCTGGTGTCAGTGCACGCAGGTCGGTGACACCGTGGGCGTCGAGAAAAAGCAGGAACCGCGATACGTCCCGCCGGCAGACACGCATCGTCCGCGGAGAGGCGCCGAGATCGCTGACGCAGAAACGTTCAAAGCCGGCGAGCGCATTCGCCAAGGCCGCAGGCAAACGGATCTTTTCTGCCATCGACCGACGACGGTGAACACAACCGTGCAGATGCATATCGATAAGCACCTGCATCGCTCTGCGAAGATCGTAATCCCTTGGTCGGAATAGGTAGCCCGGACCGACCGGAGGTACGTCCCTTGATGCGAGGAAAGCTTCAACCAGATCCTGCGTAAGCTCGCTTACGCCGCACCTCTCGGCGAAAGCGACGAAAGCACGCCACGTCCTGCGGTAGCGCTCCAGTGAGCCAGGGCGGTAGCCCAGATCCTGGAGATGATCGAAAGCCCTGTCGGCAAACTCGGCCAGCGTCCCGCTCGTAGAGAACGATCGCGTCGAAATGGTCATGACGTGCCTTCCGTAGCAGTCAGAACGGCCACCACGGCCGCCCCGGGGAAGGCACAACATCCCTGGAAATTATGGAGAGTCGGTAAGGCGGAAAATCTCGGCCTCACAACCGTCCAGACCGCCAACTCCACATAACAACTCACTCCGCATAATGCAGG
>JBATPX010000109.1:0-15250 GCA_049291695.1 Defluviicoccus sp. | reverse complement strand
GGTCAGGCGCAGGCGCACCGCCGCAGGCTGCGCGGGCGGCGCGTTCACGGCGCCAGACTCGGCAACCGCCAGCATGCGGCGCTTGATCTCGGCTTGGAGTGCGTCGGCCTCGCCGGCGTCGAGGCCGTCCTCGGCACAGGCCCGCTCGATCTCGGCCAGCTGCTGGCAGTAAAGTCTGAGCGCTTGCGTCTCAGCGTCGGCCGCCATTGCGTTCGGCCGGTGGCGCACGAGCGGCCAGACGACGATGACAACGGCAATGATGAGCAGCGCACCAACCGCGCCCGCGAGTGCGCTCACGGCTCGGCCCGGTCGGTCAGCGTGGCCAGACGCCGCTCGTCCTCCTCGCTCAACGGCGGCGGCTCGGCGCGGCCCGCCCGGCGGCGATAAAAGACGACAACAAAGCCAAGCGCGAAGGCCGCGATCGCGAGCGGCCCCAGCCACAGCGCGTACGTCGCTGCCTTGAAGGGCGGATCGAGCAGCACGAAGTCGCCGTAGCGGGAAACGATGTAGGCGGTCACCGCCGCATCGCTGTCGCCCGCCTTGAGACGCTGGCGCACTAGGACCCGCAGGTCGCGGGCGAGCTCGGCGTTCGACTCATCGATCGACTCGTTCTGACAGACGAGGCAACGCAGCCCCTTGCTGATCGCCCTGGCCCGCGCCTCGATGGCAGGGTTAGGCAGGATCTCGTCCGGCTCGACCGCCGATGCCGCCGCCGCCAGCAGCAGCACGGAGAGAAGCGCGCCGATCAGCCGCGATGCAAACGCTCGACGATCGGCCATAGCCGCTTTTCCCAGATGTCCTTCGTGATCGGCCCGACATGCTTGTAGCGGATCACGCCCGAGGCATCGATGATGAACGTCTCGGGCGCCCCGGTCACGCCGAGTGCGATGGCAGCGCGGCTGTCCGGATCGTCTCCGATCAGCGTGTACGGATCGCCCAAGCGCTTGAGCCACGCCGGACCGGCTTGCGCGTCGCGCTCGCGCCAGTTGATGCCGTGGATCGGAACAACATTTTCCGCCTTGAGCTTCATCAGGAACGGATGCTCCGCCCGGCAGGCAACGCACCAGGAGCCGAAGATGTTGAGGATCGACACTTGGCCCTTGAGATCCGCGGTGGCGAGGCCGTGTTCGCGGCCGGCGATCGGTGGCAGGGCGAGTTCGGGCAGCGGCTGGTCAATCAGAACCGACGGCAGCACGTTCGGGTCGCGGCCCAGGCCGGACCAGAAATAGCCGGCCAGCCCGGCAAGGATGAGGAGCGGCAACAGGTAGGGCAGGCGGCGGAGCACGGGCGGCTTCGCCTCAGGAACCGGCGCCAGCGGGCACGACGCCGGTTGCGCGCGCACGCCTGGGCGCGCCCAGGCGCAGACGCCGGTCGAGGATGCTAAGGCCGCCGCCCGCCACCATCACCGCGGCGCCGAGCCACAGCCACAGCATGAGCGGGTTGAAGTAGAGCCGGACTACGCGGCTGCCGTCGTCGTGGGCGTCACCGACGGCGAGGTAGAGATCGCCCCAGGCGGTGGTGCGGATCGCGGCTTCCGTCGTCTCCCGGCCCTCGACCGGGTAGCGCCGCTTCTCCGGCTCCATGCGTGCGACGACGCGCTCGCCGCTGCGGATGGCGAACCGGCCGCGGTCGGCGACGTAGTTCGGCCCAGGCACGCTGGCGACACCATCAAAAACGACCTCGAAGCCGGCAAACGCGACCGCCTCGCCGGGGTGCATCAGAAGCGTCGTCTCCTGCCGCCAAACCTGCGAGCCGGTCATGCCGGCGATCATCAGCGCGAATCCAGCATGCGCGACCGTCATCCCCCAGGCCCCGAGCGGCACGCCCCTGAGCCGGCGCAGGCTTTCCGCCAGCGGCACCGCAAACAGCCGGAGGCGCGCGCTGAGCTCGGCAAGCGTACCGGCAAGCAGCCACGCCGCCAGCACCAGCCCGAGGATGCCGAGCGGCTCGATCGCACCCATGACGGCGCTCGCCGCGGTGGCGGCGACGACCGCCGCACCGGCGGCGAACAAAAGGCGGTTCATCGCCTGGCCGAGATCGCCGCGTTTCCACGCCAGCATCGGGCCGATCGCCATCGCCGCGATCAGCGGCAGCATCAGCGGCACGAAGATACGGTTGAAGAACGGCGGGCCGACGGAAACCTTCGCGCCTCCCATGCTCTCCAGCAGCAACGGATAGAGCGTGCCGAGGAGCACGGTGGCGGCGGCGACACTCAAGACAAGATTGTTGAACAGCAAGCCGCCCTCGCGCGAGATCGGCCGGAACAGGCCGCCGCCGGAAAGCGCCGGGCCGCGCCACGCGAACAAGCCGAACCCGCCGCCCGCGAACAGCAGCAGCAGCACGAGGATGAAGACGCCGCGGGCCGGATCCTGCGCGAATGCATGCACCGACGTGAGCACGCCTGAGCGGACGAGGAACGTGCCCAAGAGGCTGAAGCCGAAGGTGACGAGCGCCAGGAACACCGTCCAGCCCTTGAGCGCATCGCGCTTCTCGACCACGATCGCCGAATGGAGAAGCGCGGTGCCGGCAAGCCACGGGATCAGCGAGGCGTTCTCGACCGGGTCCCAGTACCACCAGCCGCCCCAGCCGAGCTCGTAGTAGGCCCACCACGATCCCAGCACGATGCCGATGGTGAGGAAGATCCACGCCGCGAGCGTCCACGGCCGGACCCATCGCGCCCAGCCCGGATCGACGCGGCCGCCGATCAGGGCGGCGACGGCAAACGAGTAGGCCATCGAAAAGCCGACATAGCCCAAGTAGAGAAAGGGCGGGTGGAAGGCGAGGCCGGGGTCCTGTAGTAAAGGGTTCAAGCCCTGACCATCGAGTGGCGGCAGGTCGAGGCGCGCGAACGGGTTCGAGGTCAGCAGGATGAAGAGATAGAAGCCGACGCCGATCCACGCCTGCACGCCGAGTGCGCGCGCCCTCAGCGCTGCCGGCAGGCCGTCGCCGAACAGGGCGAGCGCGGCGCCGAACAGCGCCAGGATCAGCACCCACAAGAGCATCGAGCCCTCATGGTTGCCCCACGTGCCGGCGATCTTGTAGAGGAGCGGCTTTGCCGAGTGCGAGTTCTGGGCGACATTGAGGACCGAGAAATCCGACTGAACGTAGGCGTTCATCAGAATCAAGAAGGCGAGCAGCACGAGCAGGAACTGCGCCAGCGCCGCCGTCCGGCCGACAGCCATCAGCGGCTGGATGCCGCGCGCAGCACCCGTGAACGGCAGCGTCCCCTGGACGACGGCGACGAGGAGCGCCAGGACCAGCGCGAAGTGGCCGAGCTCGACGGTCATTGCCCACCCGCTCCCGCCGGACCCGGGGCCGATCCCGTGTTCGAGCCCTTCACCTGATCCTGCATGTGCTGCCAGTAGCCGGAGCGCTTGAGCGACTCCGCCGCTTCCGGCGGCATGTAGTTCTCGTCGTGCTTGGCCAGCACCTGATCGGCCATGAACACACCGTTCTCAAGCCGGCCCTCGGCAACCACGCCTTGGCCTTCGCGGAACAGGTCCGGCAGGATGCCCTTGAAGCTGACCGGCACCGTCTCCGCACCGTCGGTGACGCGGAAGCGGACGGCGCCGCCAGCCGCCCGCTCGAGGCTGCCCGCTTCGACCAGGCCGCCGATGCGGAGCCGCCGATCGGGCGCAGGCGCCTTGGCAATGATCTCGCTCGGAGTCTGAAAGAACACCAGCGACTCCCGTGACGCGCTCAAGACCAGCGCCGCCGCCACGGCCAGCAGCGCAAGGCCTATGATGACGAACGTCAGCCGCCGGTGCTTCGGCTTCATCGGTTGGCCTCCGCGTCGAGCTGATCCTGAAGGCGTGCGAGCAGCGCCGCGCGCGTGCGCAGGCCGCGCATACTGATGACCACGAGCGAAATCAGGACCACAGCCGCGACCGCAAAGGCGCTCCACACGAACACTGCGTAGACGCCGAAATCGAACAGGGCGGGCTCAGCGTTCATGGATCGGGCTTAGCCGTGCGCCTGGCGCAGGCGCAGCGCACGGATCTTGCCATCCAGGATCTGACTCCGCAGCCGAACCATCAACATCCAGAGATAATAGCAGGTGAAGGCGATCGCCATGACCAGGAGCGGCGCCAGCATGCTGGGATGGATCGATGGTCCTTCCGGGCGGACGATGCTCGCCGGCTGATGCAACGTGCTCCACCAGTCGACGGAGAACTTGATGATCGGCACATTGACGAAGCCGACCAGCGCCAGAACCGCCGCCGCCCTGTATCCGCGCTGGGGATCATCGAAGGCATGCGACAGGGCGATGAAGCCCACGTAGAGGAACTGCAGGATCAGGACCGACATCAGCCGCGCATCCCACACCCACCAGGCGCCCCACATCGGCTTGCCCCACAAGGAGCCGGTCACGAGCGCGATGAAGGTGAAGGCGGCGCCGACGGGAGCGGTCGCCTGTGCCGCGAGATCGGCGATGGGCGAGCGCCAGATCAGCCCCGCCGCCGAAGCTGCTGCCATGCACGTGTAGCAGAACAGCGCCATCCATGCCGCCGGGACGTGCACGTACATGATGCGCACGCTGTCGCCCTGCTGATAATCGGGCGGCGAGGCGACCAAGGCGAGGTACAGCCCGGCCGCGACGAGCAGCAGCGTCAGGCCGCCGAGCCAAGGCGCCGTGCGCGCGCTCCAGCGCATCACGAAGGTGGGATTGACAAAGGCGTGCATCCGCTGTCCCGCAAACCCGCAACCGGCAAAGGGCACTTCTGATAGTTCAACGATGCCGGGGCGATCGTCCTTGACTGTCCTCAAGAAGCGCCCGCGCGCCGGCACGTCAGTCGAGCGCTTGCCGCAAGGCCGCGCCCGCCGCCCACGGCGCCAGCACCAGCGCCATCAGCAGCAGGGCCGCCAGCATAAAGAGGTGCGGCTGGGCGGCCAAGCCGATTTGGCTGGCGCCGACGGCGGCAACGCCGAAGATCAGGACCGGGATGTAGAGCGGCAGGACCAGAAGCGCCAGCAGCACCCCGCCGCGGCGGCTCCCCAGCACGAGCGCGGCGCCGACGCCGCCGATCAGGCTGAGCGTGGGTGTGCCCAAAACCAGCGCCAAAACCAGCGCCCCGAACGCCGCGGGCGGCAGGTTGAGGATCAGCGCCAGCACCGGTGCGGCGACGAGCAACGGCACGGCCGTCGTCAGCCAGTGGGCGGCGATCTTGGCGGCGGCGATCGCCGGCAGCGGCAACGGCCCGAGCGCCAGCAGATCGAGCGAGCCATCTTCGTAATCGGCCTGAAATAGCCGCTCCAGCGACATGAGTGCCGCCAGGAGTGCTGCCACCCACAGGATGCCGGCCGCGATGCGGGCGAGCGTGTCCGGCGCCGGGCCGACCCCGAACGGGAACAGGACGCAGGCGAGAACGAAGAACACCACCGCCAACAGGCTGTCCAAGCCCTGGCGCAGGGCAAGGCGGATGTCGCGGGCGAGGAGTGCCGCCATTGCGGCTAGCATGGCCCGGCCCTCATGCAATGGCCCTCATGCACTGGCGACGGCGGCATCGAAATCGAGCACCCTCGCCGCCGGCGGATGATCCTCAGCGTGCAGGACGACGACAGCGATCCCGCCGGCAGCCCGATGGCGGGCGAGGACGGCATCGAGGCTCTCGTTCGCGGCGCGGTCGAGGCCGGCGCGCGGCTCGTCCAGGAGCCACAGCTGGGCCTGGCTCGCAAGCAGGCGGCAGAGTCCCAGGCGCCGCCTTTGACCTTGCGAGAGATAGCGGGCCGGCAGCTCGGCCAGGCGATCGAGGGCGAACGCACGCAACGCATCGTCAATGCGGGCCGTTGCGCCGCGGCCGCCGCCTTGGTAGCGCGCCCAGAAGCCGAGATTCTCCTTCACGGTGAGCGCTGGCTTGATGGCGTCCTGATGCCCGATCAGGTGCAGCCGGCGATGATGGGCTTCGCTGTCGTCAGCGATCGCGACGCCGCTCCAGGCAAGCAGGCCTTCCGCCGGCCGGCCGAGACCCGCCATCAGCCGCAGCAGGCTCGACTTGCCGCAGCCGTTACGGCCGACCAGCACCAGGGCCTCGCCGGCAGCAACGGTGAACGAGAGGCCGTGAAACACCCGCCGGCCGCCCCGTTCGCAAGCAAGGCCCGCGCCGGTGAAAACCGCATCGGCAAAGGCCGCGCGCTCGGCCGCTCGCACACCAAAGGGCGATGCGGGCGCGGAAGCCGCCATCGCTGGCGCCGCCTTCGATCAGTGCCCCTCGCCGGTGCGGGCGCGGTCCGCCAGCCAGTCCATCAGGGCCAGGAGCACGCCCGACACCACGAACGTCAGATGGACGATCACCTGCCACTTGAGCTGCTCCGGGCTCACCTTGTTGACGTCCATGAATGACTTCAACAACGTGATCGCCGAAATGGCGACGATCGAGGCGACCAGCTTCAACTTCAGGCCGCCGAAGTCGATCTTGCTGATCCAATCCGGCCAGTCCGGATGCCCCCGGACATCGAGCTTGGAGACGAAGTTCTCGTAGCCAGAGAAAATCACGATGACGAGCAAGTTGCCGACCAGACAGAGGTCAATCAACGACAGGATCACCATGATAAGGTCGGAATCGCTCATGCCAAGCAGCGCCGGGACCGCTTGGATGAATTGCATCGCGAACTTGACCAGCAGAAGCAGCAGCGATGCCGCGAGCCCTAAGTAGAACGGCGCCATGATCCAGCGGCTGGCGAAAATCAGACGCTCCATCGGGCGTTCAAGCACGAGCTTGTCTCCTTCTCTCGGATGGGGCGGCCCGCACGGCCTGACCGCTGTCGTGGGAGGTAGCACGCGCGCCCGCGTCGCGCAAACCGCGGCCGTGACTGGGCGATTGCCGCAACCGCGCGCCGGGACCGCAACAGCCGGTGTTTTCTCAGCCGCAAAAGCCCGTTATATATCGACCCCGATACAGCTGGAGGAAATGCGGCGGAACGATGAAATATCGTGCGGCGGCCGCAAACGAGCTCGTGCCGCGTCCAGCATGTGAACAGCCAGGGAGCGAAACACCCATGAAGCGCAGGACATTCCTCAAGACCGCAGGCGTTGCCGCGGCCGCCACGACAATCGCAGCGCCGGCGATTGCGCAATCGCAGCCCGAAATCAAATGGCGGTGCGCGTCGAGTTTCCCCAAAAGCCTGGATACGATCTACGGTGCCGCCGAGATTGTCGCCAAGCGGGTTGCCGAACTCACGGACGATAAGTTTCAGATTCGCGTGTTCGCCGGCGGCGAGATCGTCCCGGGCTTGCAGGTCCTGGATGCCGTGCAGAACGGAACCGTCGAGTGCGGCCATACCGTCAGTTATTACTACTGGGGCAAGGACCCGACGATCGCGATGGAGACGGCGGTCCCCTTCGCGATGAACTGCCGGCAAATGAACGCCTGGATGTACTATGGCGGTGGGCAGGAATTGTTCCGCGAATTCTTCAAGCAGTACAACATTATCACCTTCCCCGCCGGCAACACGAACACCCAGATGGGCGGCTGGTTCCGCAAGGAAATCAACTCCGTCGACGACATGAAGGGCCTGAAAATGCGGATCGGCGGCTTCGCCGGCCAGGTCATGGCCAAGCTTGGCGTCGTGCCGCAGCAGATCGCCGGCGGCGACATTTACCCGTCGCTGGAGAAAGGCACCATCGACGCCGCCGAATGGATCGGCCCCTACGATGACGAGAAGCTGGGTTTCCAGAAAGTCGCCAAGTACTACTACTATCCGGGATGGTGGGAAGGCGGGCCGATGCTCAATTTCTACGTCAACATCAAACAATGGGAATCGCTGCCGAAGCAGTACCAGGCCGCGCTTGAGGTTGGCTGCGCCGAGGCCAACGTGCTGACGATCGCGAAGTACGACGCCTTCAACCCGCCAGCTCTCAAGCGGCTGATCGCCGGCGGCGCGGTGCTGAAGGCCTATCCGCGCGAGGTTCTGGAAGCCGCCTACAAGGCGGCCGAAGAGGTCTATACCGAGACCTCGGCGAAGAACGCCTGGTTCAAGCGCGTGTTCGATGCCATGATCGCCTTCCGCGACCCCCAATACCAGTGGTTCTCGGTCGCTGAGATGACCTTCGACCGCTTCATGGCGGGGCAGGTCGCCAAACGCCAGTAAGATACGGTCCCGCGGCTGGTTACGCCGAACGGCTTATCCTGAATGGGGGGAGCTTAACGGCTCCCCTCTTTGCTGCTATCACCGGCCATTCGTTTGGTGCCGACCGCGCCTGCGGAAGCGAGCGCAACCTGACCCGGCGCTTGTCAGTCCTTGCGGTCACCGTCATCCGCGGCGACCACGTGGCCGTGGGCGTCGTGGCGATGATCGTGGTGATGGGTGTAGATGGCGAGCGCCTGCGCCGCGCGCGGGCCGAACAGACGCGCATACGCCGGATGCCGGCTTACCGCCTCGCCCGAGCCGGCACAGCAGACGTGGTGGTTGAGGCAGATGACACGATCGGTTGCCGCCATCACGAGATGGAGATCGTGTGAGACCATCAGCACACCGCAACCGCGGCTGCGGCGCAGGGACGAGATCAGCTCGTACAGCGCTGCCTCGCCGGTGAAATCCACCCCCTGGACAGGCTCGTCGAGAACGAGCAGGTCGGGCTCGGCGGCGAGCGCGCGTGCCAGCAGCACCCGCTGCAGCTCGCCGCCGGATAGCGTATGGACGGCGGCATCGATCAGATCGGCGACGCCCGTTTCCGTGAGTGCGGCGATCACCGCCGGGCGCGGCTGGCGCGTGGTGAGCGTCATCAACCGCTCGACGCTCATCGGCAGCACCGGATCGAGCTGCAGGCGTTGCGGCAGATAGCCGACCTTCAGGCCGCTGCGGCGGACCACTTCCCCTGCGTCCGGCGCGATGAGGCCCAGCAGAACTTTCAGCAGCGTCGTCTTGCCGGCGCCGTTCGGGCCGATGATGGTGACGATCTCGCCCGCCCGCACGGCAACGTCGATACGGTCGAGGATCAGGAGCCGCCCGCGCGTAAGCGAGAGTTGGCGGCCCTCAATGAGAACCGGACCCGCTGCCGGCGCTTCGGTGGTGCGCATGCGCTGCTACGCCCCGCCACTTGTGCCGGCGGCCGCGGCGTCCGATGTCGTCGCATCCACTGCCGCGTGGCAGGCGGCACATTCTCCCTCCACTTCGATCACCGGCGCGACGGCCGAAAAGCCCGCCCCCGCCGCAGCACCGATCAGCGCCTGCCAGACCGCCTCGCTCGTCATCTCACCGACGCTGCCGCAGCGCCGGCAGATGAGAAACTGGCTGCCGTGCGGGGCGCCCAAGTGCGTGCAGGCGACGTAGGCATTGCGGCTGGCGATGCGGTGGACGAGGCCGTTGGCGATCAGGAAGTCGAGCGCGCGGTAGACGGCGATCGGTGCCGGCCGCCGGCCGTCGTCCTTGAGCCGGTCCATGATGGCATAGGCGCCGATCGCCGCGTGGCTGCCGGCGACGATCTCCAGAACACGCCTCCGCTGCGTGGTCAGCCGCACCGCACGCTCGCGGCACACCCCTTCCGCATGGGCGAGAATGGCGCGCGCGCAACGGCGGTGGTCGTGGTCAGCGGCCGGAAACAGCGGCGGGTCGGTCAAAACGGTATCCTCGCGCAAATCGTCATGTTATAAAGTAACATATCGGGACGAAAAATCTTAAGGGACATCGATGATCGGAAAAACCGTCAATTGCGCCGGCGTGGTCCTGCTTGCTCTCGCCGCCGTGTTCATGCCGGCCTGGGGCCAGGCGGCCGAGGCGCTGCGCGTCGTCGTCAGCATCAAGCCGCTGCATGCCCTGGTCGCGGGCGTGATGGCCGGCGTCGGCGCCCCGAAGCTGCTGCTCGAAGGCGGGCAGTCGCCGCACACGTATACGCTCAAACCCTCGGATGCGCGCGCGCTCACGCAGGCGGATGCCGTGTTCTGGATCGGCCCGGCGCTCGAAACCTTTCTTGCCAAGCCGGTCACGGCGCTGCCGCGCTCCGCCCTGCGCGTCGCGTTGAGCGAAGCCGCTGGCGTGCGCTTGCTGCCGATCCGCGAAGGCGGCGCCTGGGAGCAGCACGCGCACGGCGAGGAGCACGGCCATGCGCAGCATGACGCCGGCAAAGCCGATCACGACCACCATGAGGAAGATGACCGCGACGGAGCGCGCGAAAGCTTTGACCCGCACCTGTGGCTCGATCCGGCCAATGCGCAGGCCATGGTCGCGGCGATCGCAGCTACGCTCACGCAAGCCCGGCCGGCCGACGGCGACACCTTTCTTCGCAACGCCGCCGATCTCACGGCCAGGCTGGAGGCGCTCGACCACGCGCTCGCGGACCAGCTGGCACCGTTCAAGGACCGCGCGTACATCGTCTACCACGATGCGTACCAGTACCTTGAGGCGCGCTACGGTTTGAGCCCCGCGGGCGCGATCACGCTCGACCCTGAACGGCCAGCAAGCGCCAAGCGGATTGCCGAGATCCGCGCCAAGATCACGGCGACCGGCGCCGGTTGCGTCTTTGCCGAGCCACAGTTCCCGCCTTCGATCATCCAGTCCGTCATTGAGGGCACAGGGGCGCGGGTCGGCGTCCTCGATCCGCTCGGTGCGGACCTCAAGCCCGGCGCGGATGCCTATTTCAAGCTGTTGGAGGGGCTCGCCCGCTCGCTCACCACGTGCCTCGGCTGAGGTGGTGGCGATCTACCGGTAAGAAATTAGGGCGCAACGGCGCCTCAGCCCCGCTTAATCGAGGAGGAAGTGGGTGAACAGCACCACGCGCACATCCGTCTGACCGAGGGCGCGGTTGATGATCTCGCGCAGATCCGCCCGCAAGCGGTCGGCGCCGGCGGTGCCGACCAAGCTCTTGTGCTCCTGGTCGCGCAGGTGTGCCTGGATGGCGGCCAGGATCTCGACCTGCTTCGCTTCGATGGCGGCGACGCGCTCCTGCGGCACCTGAAGGACGATCGCAAGGCGGACATGCCGCGTGCGGCCGCCTTGCGGCTTGAGGTCGGCCATGAACTCAGGCAGCGGGTAATAGACGTTCGGACCGCCCAGCTCAATCGTCACCGCGCTGCGGTCCTCGGTGGTCAAAAGCATGGCCAGCCCGGCCGTGACGACGACAATCGCTGCTGTCGCCGCAAATGCGACGCGCCGGTTCAGGCGTCCGCGCAGGCGGCCGATAAGGGTGCGCAGACGGCTCGCTCGGCCGGCTGCCAGCGCCGGTTGTTCGGATGCGGCGTCGTCCACGCCGCTACCACGACCGCCGCTGCCGTTCGGCCGTCACGATGGTCCTGCCGCCTAACCGCCGAACGGCTGCAGGGCTCCCGGTGCGCGCAGCATCTTGTCGACCTCGCTGATATCGTGCGATTCAGACGTGATCATCTGCCGCGCGTACTCTTCGAGCACGACGTCACGCCCCTCGACCAGCGTCAGAAGCTTGCGGTAGAGGCCAAGCGCCATCCGCTCATGGTCCAACAGCTCACGCAGGATGGCGGCGAGATCATGCTTCTCGCTCTCCAGGAGCTTGCCGATCCCGAGGGAGGGATGGCCGCCCAGAGTCGTGATGTGCTCGCCCACCGCCTGCGCATGAAGAAGCGACTCGTCCGCCTGCCCGCGCAACCAGGAGACGATCGGTATCCGGCTGAAGCCGAACACCATGAACGAGTAATGGGTGTACCGGACAACTCCCGCCAATTCCGCTTCGAGGATGCCGTTCATCACGCCGAGCACGGCGTCGCGGTCGATCTCGTGCGCTGTCATGTCACCTCCCTGATCTGCCGGGCGTACAGGCACCGACTCCCCTGCCTAGCAAACCCCTCAATCAAACACAACTCATCCGCATTCGGCCGCCGGGACACGGGCGCTCGAGTTCAGCCGTGATCGAGCGCAGTGACCGCCTCCAGCACCGACTTGGCGTGGCCGTCGATCTTCACCTTGCGCCAGACACGGCGCACAATGCCGTCGGAATCGATGAGAAAGGTCGATCGCTCCACCCCCATCGACTTGCGGCCGTACATCGACTTCTCGACCCAGACGCCGAAAACCTGGGCGAGTAACGCTTCGGGATCGGAGATGAGCACGAAGGTGAGTCCGTGCTTGGCCTTGAACTTGTCGTGGCTGGCGACGCCGTCGGTCGAGATGCCGACCACCCGCGCCCCAGCGGCGGCAAAGGTCTCACTCGCATCGCGGAAGGCCTGGGCTTCCCGGGTACAGCCGGGTGTATCGTCGCGCGGGTAGAAATAGAGAACGGTGGTATGCCCCTTGAGATCGGCCGCGGTGAATGTGCCGCCGCCGTCGGTGGGCAGGAAGAAATTGGTTACGGCATCACCTACGCCAAGTGCCATGCTGTTGCCTCCTTCAATCCTGATCCCAACGCCGCGTGGTCACGATACGCGCCGGCCACCGGTCGGGATCAGCGCCGCTGCTCGCGAGGCCGCCGCCGGTTCCTCGATCAGCTGGGCGAAAATCGCCCGCACCCGCGCCGATGCCTCGCTCATTCGGTCGACCAGCGCCTCGAAATCGAGGCCCATCAGGCCCCAGACCGCCCGCCTGAGCGCTTTTGGCGCCGCCGCCCTGGTCCCTCGAGCGGCATGCACCGGCCCCGCCAGCGTCAACCGCAGCCGCGCCTGCACCGCCTGCCAAAGCGCCAGCGCTTCGCGCAGGTCCGCGTGCGTCGCCTGATCGATGAGGCCGGCGCCGGCGAGCCGGTCGAGCGCGTCCGCCGTGGTCACCGATAGCACGCCGGGGTACTGATGCGCGTGCAGGAGCTGCAGGTACTGGGCGATGAATTCGATATCGATCAGCCCGCCGCGGACGTGCTTGACCTCCCAGATCGAGCCGGTCGGATGCTCATGCGCCATCTTTTCCCGCATCTCGGCGATATCGCGGACCAGCGCTTGCGGGTCGCGCCGGCGGATCAAGCGCTCGCGCAGGACGGCCGCGATCGCTTCCAGCAGCGGGGCCGGACCGACGATCGGTCGCGCCCGGGTGATGGCCATCTGCTCCCAGGTCCAGGCCTCCTCGCGCTGATAGTGGGTGAACGATTGCAGGCTGACGGCGATTGGTCCCGCCATGCCCGACGGCCGCAGGCGCATGTCAGTCTCATAGAGCTGGCCCTCGGCAGTCGGTGAGGTGAGCGCGATGATCAGCCGCTGGCTCAACCGCGCGAAGTACTGCGGCGCCGCCAAGGGTTTCGCGCCGTCGGAGAACGCGCCATCAGCCGGCGTCGCGTAGACAAAGATGAGATCGAGATCGGAAGCCGCCGTCATCTCCCGGCCGCCCAGCTTGCCCATGCCGATGATCGCCATCCCGCAGCCGGGGATACGGCCGTGCTGGGCCGCGAACTCGGCTTCGACCGCCGGCAGGAAGCAGCGCAGCGCCGCTTCCGCGATGTTGGTCCAGGCGATGCCAACGGCGTCCGTATCGATGAGACCCTGCAGGCTTTGCACGCCAACCTGGAATTTGCGCTCGTTCGCCCACGCCCGGCCGCGGTCCAGCATCTCCTCGGTGTAGCGGCAGCGTGCCAGGGCGGTGTTCAATTCGGCCTCAAGAGCGTCGAGCGGCGGCGGCGGGCTGAAAAAGTCGCGGCTCAGCACGCTGTCAAGCAGCGAAGAGCGGCGGGCCAGCAGCGCGCCCAGGCGCGGCGCCATGCCAAGGACATGGACGACGAGACGCAACAGGTCCGGGTTGGCGTAGAACATCGAGAACAACTGAACGCCGGCCGGCAGCGCCTGAAGGAAACGATCGAAGGCGAGGAAGGCCGCATTCGGTTCCGGTTGCGCGGCGATCTCCCGCAACAGAAGCGGCATCAGCTCGGTCAGGAGCTCGCGCGCGCGCGTCCCCCGCATCGCCCGACAGCGACCGTGGTGCCAGCCGCGCACGCTGCCGTCGACGGCCTTCGGGTTGGTGAAGCCGAGCTCGGCCAGCGAGTGCAGCGTATCGGGATCGGGCTCGCTGCCGGTGAAGACGAGGTTGCCGCCCTTGGCACCGCCCAGGCTCAAGGCCGGCGCATCCTCGAACAGTTCGGCGTAGTGGGCCTCGACCCGCTGCAGCACCGCCAGCAGATCGCGCTCGAACGCCGCAGTGTCGACGTAGCCGAGGAAGGTCGCCACCTGGGCGAGCCGCTTCGGGTCCTCCGGAACAGTGTGCGTCTGTTCGTCCGCGATCATCTGCAGCCGGTGCTCCAGCCGGCGCAGGAAGCGATAGGCGTCGGCGAGCTCGTCCGCGGTCGCGGCCGCAATCTTGCCAGCTTCGGCGAGCGCGTAGAGGGCTCCGAGCGTGCCGCGCACCCTGAGCTGCGGCAGGCGGCCGCCGAAGATGAGCTGCTGCGTCTGGACGAAGAACTCGATCTCGCGGATGCCACCGCGGCCGAGCTTGATGTTGTGGCCGGCAAGCGCGATGCGGCCACCACCGCGGTGCGCATTGATCTGCCGCTTGATCGAGTGGATGTCCTGAATCGCCGCGAAATCGAGGTTCTTGCGCCAGATGAAGGGCGTCAGGTGGTCAAGAAACTGGGCGCCGGCGGCGAGATCGCCGGCCACAGGCCGCGCCTTGATCATCGCCGCCCGCTCCCAGTTCTGGCCCATTGTCTCGTAATAGGCTTCCGCCCCCATGACCGCGATCGCAGGCGGCGTCGAGCCGGGATCGGGGCGGAGCCGAAGGTCGGTGCGAAAGACGTAGCCATCGGCGGTTCGATCCGCCATCACGCGCACCAGGCGGCGCGTCAACCGGTTCACGTGCTGCGCCAACGCCTGCGGCTCAGCTGTCTGCATCCGCTGCGGGTCGTAGAAGACGATGATGTCGATGTCGCTTGAGTAGTTGAGCTCGAACGCGCCGAGCTTGCCCATGCCGATGATGATGAAGCCGCTCTCGTCCTCCGCTGCGCCGCCGTTCCGGTGCAAGATGCCGCGCTTGGCGGCGTCCGCCAGGACGTAGCGGCAAGCGGTCTGCAGCGCACCCTCGGCGAACGCGGCCAGGCAGCCGGTGATTCGGGCTAGGTCCCAGCGGCCGGTGATGTCGGCAACCGCCGTTGTCAGTGCCAGGCGCCGCTTGCACACGCGCAATGGCGCGCACGGATCGATGCCGGCCGCGGCGTCCGCGCGCGTGCGGGCCAGCGCTGCATCGACTTGCGCCACCATCCGGTCGGGGCCGTGCCACATCAGATCAAGGGCAAATTCAGGCTCACGCTCGGCAATCCAGGTGAGAAACGGGCTGTTGCCGAAGATGGCGTCCATCAGCGCGCAGGCGGGTGCGTCTGCCGTCAGCGCGTCCATCCGCGGCAGGGCCGGTGCCGCCCGCTCCGCCAGCGCCGTCCGCC
>JBATPX010000108.1:0-3493 GCA_049291695.1 Defluviicoccus sp. | reverse complement strand
GTCGCCATCGGCTGCAGGAGGAATGCCCACACCAGCGCCAACGCACACACCCAGCCGATCGCCGGCCGCCAGCCAGCGACAAACACCGAACGGTGCGCGGCCTCCGCGAGGTTGACTTCGATCTGCTTCAGCGCCGGCAGCCGCTCGATCTCGAGGCGGGCCACTGCGAGCTTGGCGCGCTCCTCGTCGGAGGTGAACAGCCGATCGAGGACCCCGCCGATCCCTTCGACGACGCCCTGGATGGCGCCGCCGACAACGTCTGCTGCGATACCGCTCATCGTGTCACACCGTGTTCCAGATCAAAGTCCGGAGTGCGGACTTTGATCCCGCTTTCGGACGCTCTCGCCCGATCAAGGCCCTTGGATGCGGTTTGGCGCCGTGTAAAAAATCGGCCCGGCCTCAAGTCCTTCCGAGCCAGGTGCGCCTGCGACCGCCGAGCCATGCCGGGCGATGCAGCCTGGCGCTCTTTGGTTGGGCTGTCCCCGTCTCGGCTGAGCCGGAGTCAGCTTGGCTGTGCCGGCCGGCTGGGATCACGCCAGCGGCTTTCTTCTCGACCCCCAGCTGCGCTTCGAGCTCCCGCCACTTGCGCTCGGACCAGCGGTCGAGGCCGGCGATCCAGGCGGCGGCGCGGGCATACACCCTGCAATCGAGCGCCTCGTTGCGCTCGCGCATCTTCTGCCATTCGAGGCGCGAGAAGCCGCGCTTGGTCTTGATCGTCATCAGCTGTTCGGCCACCAGCTGCTTGACCCACTCCGCATCGACGTTGCGTGGGAGATGGATGGTGCCGGCATCGGAGGCAGGGGCATCAATCGAGCCATCGGCGTGCAGCACCAGCCGGCCCGACGCGCGCGCTTTCTGCACCGCGCCGCGGCTGATGCCGGCGTGGGCGGCGTATTCCCGCTCGCTCAGGCCTCGGCGTTGGGTCGGCATGCAATCATTCCGGTGCGATCAGAAACAGATGCGATAACAGTCGATTAGCCTTGATGTCCGGGCCACGACAAGCCCTTATGTGCTCATCGCGAACGGAATGAAACAGGAACGCCAATGACCAGCATCCGCCGCCAATTCAGTAACGACGAAGCCCTCGCCGCGTTCGTCGCCCGCAAGGCCGAGATCGACGCCATGCTGGAACGTCTCGCTGCCCTCTCCGACGAACATTTCAGTGTCGGCCCTGATGACGTCAGCTGGGGCGACGTCGGCAACCTCGGCTTCGTCGCCGAGCGGCTCCGCCAAGCCTGCGATTTCATTTTCAAGGAGGGCGAGTGCGCCAGTTAGCGAAAGCTTGATCGCAACAGGCCCCGTCTGGCGCAGCCGGCGGGGCTTGCGCCAGTAGAAGGCGCTGCGATCGTCGCGGCGCCGATGAAGGAACGATAGCGATGACCGATCTTACCAAAGCGCAGCTGAACACGATCCTGAGCGCGCTCGACCAGCAGCCACGCAATCCGAACAGCAAGGATGCCGCCTTGTGCGCAATCGGCCGCCATGCCGAACGTCTGGGGCTCAGCGTCGAGGATCTGCTGGCGACCGCCGCCGGATTGCTCGATGGCCGGTTGAGCCCAGAAGCCTGGCGCGCCGAGATCAGCGAGCGGCACGAACCTGCTGACGCCGCTTGCGATGACGCCGCCACCGAGCCGGCCAGCGATGAGCCGCGGCCCCGCCGGCAGCGTGAAGGCACCAAGCAGGCCCGGATGATCGATCTCCTGCGCCGGCCGGAAGGGGCTACCGTCGAACAAATCATGCACGAGACCGGCTGGCTGGCGCATACGTGCCGCGGCGCTATGGCAGGCGCGCTGAAGAAGAAGCTCGGGCTCACCATCACCACCGAGCGCGTTCGCTGCGTCGGCCCCAATCGCGAGGGCGCGCGTGGCAGCTACAGCATCTACCGAGTGGTCGACTAGGAGAGGCGGACATGCCCAAACCAACCCTGCAACAGCGCCTCGTCGACGCGCTCATAGCCTCCGGCCGCGGCGCCGTCATCGAGAGCCGCAGCCGCAAGTACATCACGCTCAAGCGGCCGGACGGCAAATTCTTCTATGTCGGCAAGGCCGGCGCCCTGCGCTTTGGGCGAACCGTCTCCGACAGCATGGCCGCACCCGATGAGTTCAAGCAGCGGCTGCTGGCGGAGTCCGGCCAGAGATCGTAGTTGAGAGGCAAGAAGCGGTCCACTGTGCGACTGTATACAGCAAGACGAGCGGGATAATATTCGCGCTCGTCTTTGCACTTCTCGTCTCTTTTGCTTGATTACATGTCGGCATAGAGCGTTACTGTCGTTGTCAACACGGAGCGACGACGGCCATGACGAGCAACAGGACTTTCGGAATCGAGATCGAAGCCTTCGGCATTACGATGCAGGCAGCCCGCTTGGCCCTGCGCAACGCCGGCCTCGATTGCGAGATCGAAGGCTACAATCACGAAACCCGGGCGCACTGGAAAGTGGTGAGCGACGCCAGCGTTCCCGATGGTTTCGAAGTGGTGAGCCCGGTCCTCGAGGGCGAGCGGGGCCTCGCGCAGGCGAAGAAAGCGCTGGATGCCTTACACGCCGCACAAGCGAAAGTTGACAAAAGGACTGGCCTGCATTCCCACTTTGGTGTTGCTGACCTCACCGCCGCCGAGATCGCCACCGTGGTTCGCCGCTACGCCAAGTTCGAAGACGAGATCGACGCCTGGATGGCACCATCCCGCCGCGGCGATGCCAACCGCTACTGCCGCAGCGTCAAGAGTTTCCTCAGCCGCGGCGAAGTAACCCGCAAGCTCGCGAGCGGCAGCGTGCGCGACGTCTGCGATGCCTTCGGCACCCGCTACGCGAAGGTCAACCTCGAAGCCTGGCGCCGCCACCGCACCATCGAGTTCCGCCAGCACGGCGGCACCGTCGAAGCCGAGAAGGCCCTGGCTTGGATCCGCTTCGGCCTGGGCTTCATCGAAGAGAGCCGGCGGGTAGCGCATGGCACCAACACCGCCGCCCTGATCCCCGCCAGCAGCAAGATGGCCACAGTCATGACGATGCTGAGCCGCATGGGCGGCGCCAGCATCGACGACCTGATCGCCGCGACCGGATGGAAACGTCACTCGCTCCGCGCAGCGATTTCCACCCAGCTTCGCAAGCGCGGTCTCGAGGTGGTCAGCCGGCGCGAGAACGGCACCACAGTTTATGCGATCATCAACCGCGCGGTCGACGCCGCCGACCATGTGATGGCTGGCATCGATGACGAGACGGCGGCATTCTTGCGCCGCCGCGCCGCTTACTTCGCCCGCCGCGAAAGGCGCGCCGCCTGAGGCGCGCCGATTGAGAAGGAGACGACCCAACGATGCTT
Organism: Defluviicoccus sp.; assembly: GCA_049291695.1. Lineage (GTDB taxonomy): Bacteria > Pseudomonadota > Alphaproteobacteria > Rhodospirillales > Defluviicoccaceae > Defluviicoccus. The sequence continues at coordinate 182 of JBATPX010000108.1, read as the reverse complement.
TACGTCGCCTATGGCTCGAACATGAACCGCCGGCAGATGGCGCGCCGCTGCCCGAAGGCCCGGCCACTGGCGGCGATCTGGCTTGAGGGCTGGCGCCTCGTCATGAAGCGCGTTGCCGATATCGAGCCCGATCCGCACGCGCTCACGCCGGCGGCCTTGTGGGAGATCACGCGTTCTTGCGA
>JBATPX010000107.1:0-4570 GCA_049291695.1 Defluviicoccus sp. | reverse complement strand
AAGCCGCGGCTTGCGCCTCGCGCTCGTGCGCGAACAGGGCGAAACAGGTGGCCCCAGAGCCGCTCATGCGCGCCAGGAGCGCGCCCGGCAGGGCCCCGAGCTCCGCCAACACCGTGCCGATCACGGGTGCGAGGCTGACCGCCGCCGACGTCAGGTCGTTGTTGCGGGCCTTCAGCACGAAGGCGAGTTCGACGGCGTCCGCGGGCGCGCCCACGAAGCGGCCCGGCTCGGAGAACCCTTCGGTGCGGGCCTTGAAGACACTCGGCGTCGCCAGTGCGATGCCGGGATTGGCCAGCACCAGCCAGGCCGGCGGCAGGGCAGGGGCGGGCGTGACACGTTCGCCGATGCCGGCGAAGAAGGCGCTTCGGCCATGGACGCAGACCGGCACGTCGGCGCCAAGCGCAAGACCGATCGCGGCGAGCGCGGCGGCATCAAGATCGAGCCGCCACAACCGCGCGAGCGCAATCAGGGTTGCCGCCGCATCGGCCGACCCGCCGCCGATGCCGGACGCGATGGGCAGCCGCTTGGTGAGGCGGATCTGTACCGCCGCTGGCCGGCCCGCGGCAGCGGCAAGCGCGCGTGCGGCGCGCAGGACGAGATTGTCCTCTCCGCTGCCGAGGCCTTCTGCAAACGGCCCATCGATGCTGAGGCTGAGCGTGTCGCCCGGTGCAGCCTCAATAGTGTCGCCAATGCCGGCGAAGGCGACGAGTGAATCCAGAAGGTGGTAGCCGTCGCTGCGGCGGCCGACCACGTGCAGATAGAGGTTGATCTTGGCCGGCGCCGCGACGATGACCGAGGGCGTGACGGCGGCAAGCATGTTGGTGTACTGTTCCGCTGCCCTCACGGCGTCGCGTTGGCTTCGCGGATCAGACCCTGGCGCAACTTGGCTTCGATCGCTGCGCGTACTTCGGCTTCCGGCTTCAGCGCGAGCGCTGTCTGCCATTGGAAGCGGGCCTCCCGCTGGCGGCCGACCGACCAGTAGGCATCGCCCAGATGATCGTTGATGACCGGATCTTCGGGCCGCAGTTCAACCGCGCGTTCGAGGTGCGGCACCGCTTCGTCATGGCGGCCGAGGCGGTACAACACCCAGCCCAGGCTGTCGACGATGTAGCCGTCGCGCGGTCGCAACTCGACCGCCTTGCGGATCATCTGCTCGGCAGCGGCGAGATTGCGTCCCTGCTCCACCCACGAATAGCCGAGGTAATTGAGGACGAACGGCTGCTCGGGCTCGAACTCGAGTGCCTTCAAGAAATCGGTCTCGGCCCGCTCCCAATTCTTCGCCCGCTCAAGCGCGATGCCGCGCGCGTACAAGAGCCGCCAGTGATATGGCTGCGGCGTGCCGATGCGCAGGAAGGCGGCATCGTAGGCGGCAACCGCGTCGGCAAACCGCTCGCGCTTGCGCAGCATATCGGCGAGCGTGCTGAGCGCGTCGGCGTCGCCGGTATCGTCTTGCGAGAGGGTGTCGAGGATGCCCTTCGCCTCGTCGAAGCGGTCCATCTGATCGAGGTTGCGAGCTACCGCAAGGCGTGCCGAGAGGGAGAACGGCGACCCCCGATCGATGCCGGCGTAGACGCGATTGGCATCGCCATAGCGGCCGCGTTCCTCCAGCAAATCGCCCACCATCATCTGCAAAGCGGCCAGGTCGGGGCGCAGGTGAAGCCCCAGCCAGGCGAGGTAGAGGGCGGTGTCCGGATTGTTCTGCCGGCTGAGGATGCCGGTGCCGTCCAGCAACGCTTCGGCTACGCCGTCGGCGGCGCTGCCGATTTCGCGCGCCGGCACCGTCCCGGATTCGATCGCGGCGATGGCGGCCGGCTTGAGGCGCGAGCCCGGATTGCGCTGCTGATACTGCCGATAGAGCGCCCGCGCCGCTTCGTTCTGGCCGGCTCGGGCGAGAACCCCGCCGCCAAGTTCGACCAACCGCAGCCACGGCTGCTTGTGTTCGTCCAGGACCGGTTGCAGGCGAGCCGCGGCAGCCGCCGGCCGGCCCGCCAGATCGTTGATCCAGGCCGCATGCAGACGCGCCAGATTGGCGCCGCCGCCATCCGAGAGCGCAGCGAGAGCAGCCAGCGCCTGTTCGGTCTCGCCCATGCCCTGCATGACCCAGGCGGTCATCACTGGCCCGAGATAGGAGAACGAATCGTCCTCTGCCAGGATCGCCAGATGCCGCCGCGCGTCGGCCAGCTGGCCAGTGCGGATGTCCTCGACCGCCAGCAGGAGGCGGGCAAGGCCGCCCTTGTCAGAGTTTGAGTCGATATAACGACGGGCGAGCGGCACCGCGTCGTTGACCTGGCCGTCGAGAACAAGGACGAAGAAGGTGCGCCCTAACAATAGCTTGTCGTCCGGCGCCAGGGCAACCGCGGCGCGCAGAAAATCGGCCGCCGCCGCTTCGTCGTTCTGGGCGCGCGCGTGCCGGGCGGCGAGGTAATTGCCGGTGAGCGTCTGGCCCGGCGTGATCGACACCGGGGCCTCGACGCGGTTGGCGGCGCAGGCTGCGGCACCGAGGACCAAGCCCAGGAGCAGTACGCCAACGCGCCGGCGCACCGGCTGCACGACAACATCAAGAAAAAACATCAAAGCTGAGGCCTACATGTTGGGGTAGTTTGGCCCGCCGCCGCCTTCCGGCACGGTCCAGTTGATGTTCTGCGTCGGGTCCTTGATATCGCAGGTCTTGCAGTGGACGCAGTTCTGCGCGTTGATCTGCAGACGCTTGCCGCCGTTGGCTGCGTCATCGACAAACTCGTAGACGCCGGCCGGGCAATAGCGCGCCTCCGGACCGTCGTAAAGGGCGAGATTGATCGCGACCGCGACATCCGGGTTCTTGAGCCGAAGGTGGATCGGCTGGTCTTCCTCGTGGTTGGTGCTCGACAGGAACACCGAGGACAGCTTGTCGAAGGTAACGACGCCGTCCGGCTTCGGATATTCGATGGGTGGGCATGCGCTCGCCGGCCTCAACTGCGCATGGTCGTCCTTGTGCTTGAAGGTCCACGGCGCCCGCCCGCGCAAGAGGTAGGTATCGACGGCGGAGTAGGCGATCCCGGCCCACAGCCCGCGATGAAACGAGGGCCGGACGTTGCGCACTGTCCGCAGCTCCTTCCACAGCCAGGAGTCCTTCAGCGCCTCCGGGTAGCTTTCGACCACATCCGGCGGCGTGTCGGTCATCAACGCGGCAAAAATATGTTCGGCGCAAATGATGCCCGATTTCATTGCCGTGTGCGTGCCCTTGATCTTCGGCACATTGAGAAAGCCGGCGGTATCGCCGATCAGGGCGCCGCCCGGAAAAACCAGCTTCGGGATCGACTGCAAGCCGCCCTCGGCGAGCGCACGGGCGCCGTAGGAGATGCGACGGCCGCCCTCGAAGGTGGGGCGGATCGCCGGATGCAGCTTGAAGCGCTGCATTTCATCAAACGGCGACAGATGCGGGTTTTTGTAGTCCAGCGCGATCACGAAGCCGACCGCGACCTGGTTGTCCTCCAGATGGTAGAGGAACGAGCCGCCGTAGGTCCAGGCATCCATCGGCCAGCCGACGGTGTGCACGATTTTGCCGGGCTTGTGGTTGGCCGGATCGACTTCCCACAACTCCTTGATGCCGATGCCGTAGGCTTGCGGCTGCACGCCGTCGCGCAGGTTGAAGCGGGCTTCCAGCATCTTGGTGAGCGAGCCGCGGCAGCCTTCGGCGAAGATCGTGTAACGGGCGCGCAGCTCGACGCCGCGCTGAAAGTTGGCTGTCGGCTCGCCGTCGCGGCCCACGCCCATGTCGCCGGTCGCGACGCCGACAACCCGGCCGGTTTCGTCGTAGAGCACTTCGGCCGCGGCAAAGCCTGGAAAAATCTCGACCTCTAAAGCCTCAGCCTGGCTCCCGAGCCAACGGCACAGATTGCCGAGGCTGATGACGTAGTTCCCCTTGTTGTGCATCTGCGGCGGCGTCGGCAGCCGGATCGCCCGCGTCTTGGTCAGGAACAGGAAGTGGTCGTCCGTCGCTGGTGTTTTGAGCGGCGCGTCCTTGGCGCGCCAGTCAGGGATCAGCTCGTCCAGCGCCCGTGGCTCGACGGCTGCACCCGACAGGATGTGGGCGCCGATCTCGGAGCCTTTCTCGATCAGGCACACGGACAGGTCGTGCTCCCGTTCAGCCGCCAGCTGCTTGAGGCGAATGGCGGCGCTGAGGCCTGATGGTCCGCCGCCGACGATGACGACATCGAACTCCATTGCTTCGCGGTCCATCGTGCGTTCTCCACCCTGTCCTTTCGGTATCGTGTTCCGGCCTCTATAACATACGATCCGCAAGTCGCCCGGACAATTGCTGTCCCGACACACGGTGTGCAATACAACGTCGAACGGCAACAGTGGGCGAAAAGGAGAGAGCCGGCCGGCGGGATGGCAGCCTCGTGCCGGTGCGGACCGCTTGCAATGAAGGACGAGACTGCGGCGGCGATCGCGCACCTGTTGCGCTGGCACCTCGAAGCCGGCGTCGATGAATGCGTCGGAGCGGCGCCGCGCGATCGGTACGGCGAGGCAGAAGCGGCGAGGCAAGGTGCGCTGCCGGCGCGTTCACCGGCCGCGCCGCCGCAGATAC
>JBATPX010000106.1:0-4590 GCA_049291695.1 Defluviicoccus sp. | reverse complement strand
CAAGGTCGTCCGCCACGCCCGAACCATCCTGCTCCGCCTCACCTCCGAAGCCGCCAGGACCCTCGCCGATCCCCCGAGAACCACCTTCGCCCTCAGCCGCCCAGCCTTAGTCGGGGTTTGAGGGTCGTGCACCTGGCCACCGGACCGCCGCCGCCTTACCGATCCGTATGCCGGCGGCCCGGTTCCGGTAACCCCCTCAGGCTTATTCCTTCGGCCAGTAACCTGACGCGGGAGGATTTTCGAGCATGCAACCAGTACTACCTGACTTTCGCGCTGCTCAGTTCGAGAGAGGCGCGCCCATCGTTAACCCGTACTTCCCCCTCACCCCCGGCACCATCCGCAGCTACTCGGGGAGCAAGGAAGAGGGCGGCGAGATCGAAACGGAGAGCAACGACCTCTTCGTCACGTTTGAAACGAAGGAGATCAAGGGCGTCGAGACCACCGTCGTCCGCGATACGGCGTACAAAGACGGCGTCCTGGTCGAAGATACCCTCGATTGGTACGCCCAGGATACCGACGGCAACGTCTGGTACCTTGGCGAGATCGCCTACAATTACCGCTACGACGACGAAGGCATCTACACGGAAACCGACACCGACGGCTCCTGGACCGCAGGCAAAGGTGGCGCCAAGCCGGGATGGATCATGCCGGCGGAACCGGCGGAAGGCCTCAAGTACTATCAGGAGTTCGCCCGCGGAGTCGCTGAGGACGAGGGCGAGGTCGTTGCTGTCAACCAAACCGTTACGACCGATCTCGCAAGCTACCAGGGAGCCCTGAAGACCCTCGATACGACAGCCCTTGAACCCACTGCGCGGGAGTTCAAGTATTACGTCCCGGGCGTCGGCCAGGTGCTGGCGGAAGAGGGACTGAACGCGCAGAACGAGCCGGACTTTGTCGTCGAGCTGAGAAACAGTCGTACGGTCGTCAAAGATGATGATGATGATGACGAGGACGAGGACGAGGACGAGGACGATGATGACGAGGCAGGTGATGGCGACGGCGGCCTCGCACTGACCGATTTGCGCGAAGGCCAGCCGCTCGCCGGCGCCGATCAGGCCGATGGTCCCGATGCCGATGACTTCGAAGGTGAGGGGGCGAACCTTTACGTCACCGTTCTCGCTGGCACGACCCAACTCGATGACGCGCTGGGCGCCTACACCTTCGATCTCGAAAGCGGCCGCATCGGCCAGGGTCGGATCCTGTTCGCGTCGAGCGAGGAGGTTGAGGCCGGCGACAGCTTTGGGATCAGGGTAAGGGACGGCAAGGGCCTGGGGCTGTTTGCCGTTGCCAAAGGGGACGAACTCGGCCTCGATCTTGCCGACTATGAGGACGGCGGCCTCCACTTCCGCAACATCCTCACCGGCCGCAAGGCCACGATCGAAGACGGTCTCGCGCCGCTGGTCACCGACGGCGAAAAGAACCCGCTGCCGATCCAGGCGCTGCACGTCCTCGGCAACGACGACGGCTTCAACTTCCTGAACCCGGTTGCCGGCGTGCACGCGGTCGAACTCGAAAGCGACGCGCTGACCGAAGACGACGACACGATCCTCATCGGCTTCGAGGACGGGCGCCTCACCAGCCCCGATTTCGATGGGGATTACAACGACCTCATCGTGGCGGTGAGCGAGGAGCCGCTCCCGGCCGACGTGGTCGACAGCCTGCTGGCCGAACTGCAGCCGGCGCCGGTGGCGGATGCCTTGATCGCGTGAGGCTCGGTCGCCGGGTTGCGAGTCAAGTATCGGCGGTGGCCGGCCTGAGCGCCGGCTGCCGCTTCTGGTCGGGTTCCGTGCTATTGTCATCCTCGCGGCGGCAAGCAAACGGCCAGAGGCGCCGAGAGAAGGCGATGGAGGTGCAAAGAGGCGGTGAAGATCCTGATCATCGAAGACGACGACGAGACCGCCGACTTCATCATTCGCGGCCTGAAGGAGCAGGGCAGCGTCGTTGATCGGGCTGCTACGGCACGCGACGGCATGTTCCTTGCCGGCGATGGCCAATACGACGTCTTGATTGTCGATCGTCTGCTGCCCGGCATGGACGGCCTCAATGCTGTCAAGTTGCTGCGGGACGCTGACGTGCGGACGCCGGTGCTTTTCTTAAGCGCGTTGAGCGGCATCGACGAGCGGATCAGGGGCCTCGATGCGGGTGGCGATGACTATCTCGTCAAACCGTTTGCGTTTTCCGAACTGACGGCCCGTCTGCGTGCGCTGGTGCGCCGGCAGCCGCTCGGTCCGCAAAACGGCCCGTTGCGGGTCGCCGAGCTGACGCTCGACCGATTGACCCGCAGGGTCGAGCGGGCCGGCACCAGCATCGAACTCCAGCCGCGGGAATTCCGCCTGCTCGAATACCTGATGCTGCATGCGGGCGAAGTCGTCACCCGGACGATGCTTCTGGAGCATGTCTGGGATTACCATTTCGAGCCGAAGACAAGCGTCGTCGAAACACACATGAGCCGCCTGCGGGCGAAGATCGACAGACCATTTGCGGTCGAGCTCATCAGGACCGTTCGCGGTGCGGGCTACGTCATTGCCACACCTTCGTAGGGTCTTCGCCTCAGCATCGTTCCGGCTTACAATCGCCTGTGCGGGGGCATTTGTATTGGTTATTTTGGTTTTGTTTACCATCGGCGGCATCGCCACCGTGGTCTTTCTGGACCACGAGCTGAAATGGCGGGTGGACGATGAGGTCGCCGCGCTCAAGGACGCTTTCACCACGGTCGGCGAACCGGGCCTGATCCGCGCGATCGAAAATCGCGAGCGTTCGGTCTACACGGAGGGCCTTTCCTACCGCCTCAGCACGTTTGGCAACCAGCTTCTCGCCGGGAAGGATTTCCTGCCGGATTTCTCAAAAGACTGGACCGAGTTCGTGCCGCCAGGCAACGACCCGGACGAGGTTCACGTCGCCAAGGCCGTCCGGCTCTCCGATACTCTCTGGCTGGCGGTTGCGATCGATCGGGAGCAGCTCAACGATGCGATCGAACTGCTCGTCAACGGCGCCGCCTGGACGCTTGGGATTGCTCCTCTGCTGGCGCTGCTCTGCGGCTGGATGATGAGCATGATGGTGCTGCGCCGGATCGAGGCGATCACCCGAACGACCGTCCGCATCCGCGAGGAAGGTCTGCATGCCCGGGTGCCGGTTTCCGGCTCTGGTGACGAGTTTGACCGGCTCGCACTCAATATCAACGCGATGCTGGACAGCATCGAGGCGCTAACCCGCAACATCGAGCAGGTCTCCGCCGGGATTGCGCACAACCTTCGATCGCCGCTTTCCCGACTGCGTAACACCCTCGAAGGGCTGCGACGGGAAGCCAGTCAGCCAGCGCTTCTTGACGCCATTGACGGCGCGGCTGAACAGGTGACGTCGGTCCTCAGAACCTTCGATGCGCTGCTGCGGATCGGTCAGATTGATTCAGGCACCCGTCGGGCCGGCTTCCGTGCGGTCGATCTGTCAGAGTTGCTCATTGAGCTGGTTGACACCTATGAACCGGTGGCGCGCGCCGCCGAAAAAAGGCTTACCGCCGAGATTGCACCCAAGGTTCAGATTAAGGGCGATGAGGAGCTGCTGGTGCAGATGATCGTCAATCTTCTGGAGAATGCGGTGGAGCATACTCCAGAGAACACGACGATCTCGCTCGCCCTTGCAAGCCGGAGCCCGGTCACCCTGGTGATCGCGGACGATGGCACAGGGATCCCCGAGGGCGAGCGCCAGCGGGTTTTTGAGCGTTTTTACCGCGTCGATCAAAATCCGGGCACCAACGGCTCAGGCCTGGGCCTCAGCATCGTCCAGGCTATTGCCAGGCTGCATGGCGCACGGATAACACTCAGTGACAATGAGCCCGGGCTTCGGGTTGAGCTGAATTTCTAGGGGCGATCGGCCGCTCTGGTCCAAGGAATTCCGCGAATGGCGAGCAGGCGCACCGCTGGAACGCACCTAGCGCTCACTACTGCTATATGCGGGACCGTGCTGGGCCTGGTGCCGACCGCCCCCATGGCCGCGGAGGAGCGGATCCGCGTGCGGATCGGCGGCACCATGCAGCAGTGGGCGGTTGCTGCCGATCAGAACATCAACACCGGTGACGGCACTGATTTCGACACCGCGGCACTTGATCAGAAGCACAACAGTGAGATCCGTTTCCTTGGCGAGGCCGAGCTGCGCAACGAAGTAACGATCGGCTTCAGGATCGAACTCGAAGCCAACACCGATGATCAGCAGATCGGCGAAAGCTTCCTCTTCGTCGAGCATCCAACGGCCGGCCTTATTCAGATCGGCGACACCGATAGCTCGGCCGTCAACATGCACGTCGCTGCTCCCGACGGCGGCATCTCCATCAACGATGGTGACCTGCTCGGCATCGAGGCGTTCATCACGCCCGAGGGGTACGAGGAAGGCAACACTCTGATCGACTCCACGGCCCTGCAGTTGGGCGACGATAACTCGGGCAAGTTCAGTTACTACACGCCGCGCTTCGCCGGGGTGCAGATCGGCGTGTCCTACATTCCGCGGTTCGAGGACGGCGGCAGCAATAACGACTCCATCACGCGCGTCGACTCGGAAGGACCGGTGAGGGATGGCGTCGCGATTGCGGTCAATTAC
>JBATPX010000105.1:0-60388 GCA_049291695.1 Defluviicoccus sp. | reverse complement strand
CCGTCGACGGCCGCATTGTCAGCGGCCGCAGCAGCATCGATACCAGCCTGATCGATGGCGAGGCGACTCCGAAGCCGGTTGAGCCGGGCGGGGCCGTGTTCGCCGGCTGCCTCAACATCGGGAACCCGCTCATTCTCGAAGCGACGGCTGTCGGCGAGGGGACGCTGCTGGCGGAGATTGCGCGCCTGGTCGAGGCGGCGGAAAACCAGAAGAGCCGATTTGTCAAGCTTGCCGACAGGGTGTCGCGCGCCTACGCGCCGGTCGTTCACACGGCGGCGCTGCTGACGTTCCTGGGCTGGCTGCTGCTCCTCGAGGCGCCATGGCAGCAGGCGCTGTTGAATGCGATCGCGGTGCTGATCATCACGTGTCCGTGTGCGCTGGCGCTCGCCATTCCGGTGGTCCAGGTGGTGGCGATCGGCCGCTTGCTGCGTCGAGGGGTGCTGGTGAAATCGGGCACGGCGCTGGAGCGGCTCGCAGCGGCGGAAATGATTGCTTTCGACAAGACCGGCACCTTGACGGTCGGCCGCCCGGAGCTGGTCGATTCAGGCGCGATCGACGGGCCGGCTCTCGCCATGGCTGCAGGGCTCGCGGCACGCAGCCGGCACCCGCTCGCCCGCGCGCTGGTCCGCGCCGCGGAAGCGAAGGGCATTGTGCCATCCGTCCTCGCCGATGTGCGCGAGGTCGCAGGCCAGGGGCTGGCGGTAGCGACGCCGGCGGGGCCGATCCGCCTGGGTTCGCGGCGGTTCTGCGAGATCGCGGGCGAGGAAGGTGGGCAGCCCGGCTCGGAGATCTGGCTGACACACCCCAATGCCACGCCGGTCCGGTTCGTGTTCGCGGACCAGCTGCGCAGGGATGCCGCCGATGTCGTTCGCGCGCTGGCGGCTGATGGCTACCAGCTGGCGCTGCTCTCGGGCGATCGCGCACAGGCCGTGGCTGCGGTGGCGCACGCCGTTGGCATTGCCGATTTCCGGTCGCAGCTGTCGCCGCTCGACAAGGTGGCCCACGTGCGCGCGCTGGCGGATCAGGGCCGGCGGGTCTTGATGGTCGGCGACGGTCTCAACGATGCGCCGGCACTCGCGGCGGCGCACGCCTCGCTCTCGCCCGCGACCGCCGCCGACATCGCCCAGACCGCCGCCGATGTCGTGTTTCAGGGCGATCGGTTGGAGCCGGTGCGCGAGAGCCTGGTCGTCGCCAGGCGCGCCCGCGTCCTTGTTATCGAAAACCTGGCGCTCAGTCTCGCCTACAACACGCTGACGGTGCCGCTCGCCGTGGCCGGGATGGTGACGCCGCTCATCGCCGCGATCGCGATGTCGCTGTCCTCGCTGCTCGTCATCCTCAATGCGCTGCGCCTGCGCTCAGGGCGATCGCGCACCCCGGGCCGCCCGGAGCTCAGATAACGCGCTTCTTGCGCAGGTTCGCGAGCTCGGCATCACTGATGCCCAGCACCGACCTCAGCACCTCCTCGGTGTGCTCGCCCAGGCGCGGGCCAAGGGTTTCGATGCGGCCGGGCGTTTCCGATAGCCGCGGAATGACGTTCGGCACGATGACGGTTTCGCCGACGTCCTCGGCATCGATCGCGACCAGATTGCGCCGCGCGTGGAACTGGCGGTCGCCGAAGATATCGGCGATGTTGTTCAGCGGCCCGGCTGGCGCATCGGCTTCGTTGCACCGTTTCAGCACCTCCTCGCGCGTCAGCGAGCCGCACCAGTCGCGCACGATCTCGTTGACGTCGCTGCGGTTCTCGATGCGCGTGCGCTGCTCGCCGTAGAGCGACGACGACGCCAGCTCGGGCCGCCCCATGGCGTTGGTCAAGCGTGCGAACAGCTTGTCGGTGGTACACGCAATCGCCACCCATTTGCCGTCGTGGGTGGGGAAATGGCCGTAGGGGCAAGCGGTTTCGATATGCGGGCCGTGCCGCTCGCGCACGGTGCCGAACATCGCATACGCCGGCGCCAGCTCATCGGTGCAGCGAAACACCGTTTCGTAGAGCGCCGCGTCGATGAACTGCCCCTCGCCGGTCAGATCGCGCCAGCGCAGCGCCATCAGCACGCCGATCGCACCGTAAAGCCCGGTCATGTAATCGGCGAGCGTTGTCGACCCCGGCGTGACGGGCGTCCCCTTCGGCATGCCGGCGAGGTACGCCATGCCCCCGACCGCGTGCGCAATGCGCGCAAAGCCCGGCTGGTCGCGGTAGGGGCCGGTCTGGCCGTACCCGGTCACCCGCAGCATGATCAGGCGCGGGTTGACTTTTCGCAGGTCCTCCCAGCCTACCCCCCAGCGTTCCAGCGTGCCGGGGCGGAAGTTCTCGCACACGATATCGGTCTTGGCGACCAGCCGCGTGAACAGATCGACGCCTTCCGGCCGCCGCAGATCGACGGTAACGGACTTCTTGTTGCGCGCCTCCGACAGCCACGTGAGCGTATCCTCGCGTTTCGTCGGCGTGCCGAAGCGGCGGCAGGCATCGCCGCCGATGGGGTGCTCCACCTTCAAAACCTCGGCACCGAACTCACCCAGAATGGTAGCGCAGTAGGGCGCGGCGATGACGGTCGCGACGTCGATCACCCGGATGCCGGCAAGCGGGCGTTCGGGCGGGGTCGGCTGGGGCATGGTCAACCTCGATAGCCTTGGCGTTCGCCGGTGGCGTGCGCTCAGATGGTCCTTTGCTGGCGCAGGGCGGCGATCTCCTGCGCCGAGAGTTCAAGCAGCTCGCGCATGACCTCGTAGGTCGCGTCGCCGAGCGGCGGGCCGAGGTTGGTGATGCGGCCGGGCGTGGCCGAGAGCGTCGGCACCACCCCTGGAACGACGACCTTCATGCCGTCGGACTCGACCTCGGCCAGGTTGCCGCGCGCCTTGAAGTGCTCGTCCTCAAAGATGTCGGCGATGCTGTTGAGTTTGCCGATTGGGACTTCCTTGTCGAGGCAGCGCTGGAGCACCTCATCGCGGTCGAGCGAGCCGACCCACTCGACGACGATCTTGTTCACCTCGTCGCGGGCGGCGAGGCGTTTGCTCTGCGGCCCGAATAGGGTGTGCGAGGCCAGTTCCGGCCGCTCCAGCGCTTCCGCGAAGCGTTCAAACATCTTGTCGGTCGTACACGCGATCGCCACCCACTTGCCGTCCTTGGTGCGAAAGTGGCCGTGCGGGACGGCAACGAAGCTCCCCGATCCCTCGCGCTCGCGAACGGTGCCGAACAAGCCATAGGCGGCCGCCAGTTCGTCCATCTGCCGAAACACGGCCTCGTAGATGCCGATATCGATGACTTGGCCGCGGCCGGTCTTCTCCTTGTGGCGGAGCGCTAGCATAACCCCGATCGCGCCATACAGGCTCGAGATGTAATCGCCGAGCGGCGCGATGCCGGGGACCACCGGCGTCTCGCCGGGAAAGCCGGCAAGGTACGAGAGGCCGCCGATAGCGTGCGCAATGTGCGAGAACCCCGGCCGGCGTCGGTAGGGGCCGGTCTGGCCGTAGCCGGAGACGCGCAGCAAGACGAGGCCGGGGTTGGCTTCGTGCAGGACCGCCCAGCCAAGTCCCCACTCCTCCATCGTGCCGGGGCGGAAGTTCTCGATCAGGACGTCAGACTTGCCGACCAGCTTGATGAACAGCTCGACGCCCTTCGCCTGGCGGAGGTTGATGGTGACCGACTTCTTGTTGCGTGCCTCCGACAGCCAGGCGAGCGTGGCGTCGTGGCGCTTGGTGGCGGTGCCGAAGCGGCGCATCGGATCGCCGGCGATCGGGTGCTCGACCTTCAGAATCTCGGCCCCGAACTCGCCCAGGATGCAGGCGGCATAGGGACCGGCAAGGAAGGTGCCGACATCGATGACGCGCACGCCCGCCAGCGGCAGGCGTTCCCGTGCGCCCTCGGGCGCCTGCGGAGCGGGCCCGTCCGCTGCCGGTGCCGGTTTGTCGCTGTTTGAGGAAGCATCGGTTGAGGAAGCATCGGTTGAGGAAGCATCGGCGTGGCGTGGCTTGCGCTTGCCCGCCGCAGCCTCCTTTTCGTCCTCGTCGGCCATCGTGCGCTCCCGGAAAAACGTTCGCGGACATGCCGCCAACACTTTACAGTACCAAACGCGGTTAATATCCTACGATTAAGTCTCGCTCTTAGCTTTCGTTGGGCAGCAACTGTCACTTTTGGCTTAAACAGTATCAGGCTTGTCGCCTTTGATCCAGTTCGTCGGCAATTTTTTGGACGAAGGACTACGTTCGTGTCGCCCCGTGCCGGCATACCGGGGCGGCGGCCAGATAGGAATGAAGGCACGCGATGGATGTCTTGCTGTGGCTGATCCCGGCGGCAGTGTTCCTTGGTTTTCTCGGGCTGATGGCTTTTCTCTGGGCCCTCAAGACCGGGCAGTTCGACGACCTCGACGGTGCTGCGCACCGAATCCTGTTCGAAGACCCGAATGAGCAACCGCTGCCGCCGCCTGAAAGCGTGCGCGCGCCGCAAGCGAGACGGAACAGCGAGACAAGCCGGGAGGAAAAACAACAGGAGCCGGAATAACAAAGGCCCCGCTCGCCGGGAGCGGGGCCCTCAGTCAATCAACGGCCTTCGTCAAGGCGCGATGTTGGATAGTCAGGCGCTTTACTTGTAGTAACCCACGGCGCAGACTTGATCGGCGACTTTGGTCACATAAACCACCTTGGCGACCGGCTTCTTGTCCGGATCATCCGGCCGCGGCCACATGTAGCTGACCTCGGAGATCTTCCCCGGCTGGGCCGCAGCATACACTTCCGCGCCCAGGGGCTTTGGCGGCGTAGCCTTGTCCATCAGGGTCATCAGGCTCTTACCGACCAGGCTCGGGTGCGCCGTAAAGTTTCCGTCCGGACCGCCGCAATAGGGATAGAGATCACGATCCTTGAACCCGCCTTCGCCCTTGGTGAACTTGTCAAGGGCGGCGGCTTTGTCCTTGGCCACTTCGGCCACGGCACGCTCAAGCATGGCTTTCGCCTCGGCCGGCGTGCCGGTTTCAGCGGCAAACGCAAGACCGGCACTCAGGACGAGCGCCGCAGGTAGGCCAAACGCAAGTCGAATCATCCGCATTGTAACGTCTCCCCTCCAATTCTGTTGTTTTCCGTTCTTTGACTTTGCCACGCGCTGGAGTTTGGAGATGCTCCAACGCCACGACCTGCAACTTTTGCGGGGAAATTGCGGCAGAAATGTGGCAGGCGTCTGTTGACGTTAGGTTTGGGCCACGGCGTTCGCCTGCAGTCACGGCCATGCTCGATTTTCTCTTGTCAGCCGGGAAGGGCCGTGCAAGATCGGCTTCCCAATCTCCAAACCTCTGATAGCAGCCCTGGTCATCCCGATGAGAAGAATTGCGGTTTATGCGCGCGTTGCAGCGCTTGCACTCGGCAGTCTATGTGCAACATCGGTTCTTGCGGCGGATGCGGAAAACCGGTTCGCCATCAAGGGCGCCGGCATTGCCAAATGTTCCGCCTTTGTGCAGGCATTCGATGCGCGCTCGAACGATGCCTATATTTTCGCCGGTTGGATCACGGGGTACATTACCGCGCTCAACCAGCACACGCCGCAAACCTTCGACTTTGCGCCCTGGCAAACCACCGATGTGCTGATGATTATGCTGCGCGACCTGTGTGGGCGCAATCCGGACCAGCAGGTCTATCGGGTGGCCGGCGGCTTGGTGCAGATCATGGCGCGGGATCGTCTCGAGACATTGAGCGAACCGGTGCAGATGGAGAACGGCGAGCACAAGGTCACGCTGCCGAAGGAGGTCGTCCGCCGGATCCAGGAGCGGCTCAAGGAAGAGGGCTCGTACAAGGGGACCGCCGACGGCAGCTATGGCGCTGGCACGCGCAAGGCGCTCGAAACGTACCAGACCCAGCAGAAACTCCCAGTCACCGGTATTGCCGATGCGCAAACGCTGATGCGCCTGATGTATTCGGAGAAGCCGGCGAAATCGCGGTAGCTTTTGGGGCTCCAGGGTGGGACCGGCCGTGGGCGCACACGCGATCGGGTTGGTCGCGAAAGCATTCCTGGCCGGTTTCATCGTCGCGGTTCCTTTGGGCGCCATCGGCGCGATGTGCCTGCGCCGGGCCTTTGCGGGGCGGTTGTCCGATGCTCTCGTCACCGGCTTCGGCGCCGCGGTGGCGGACTCGATGTGGGCGGCGGCGGCGGTCCTGGGGCTGTCTCTCTTCACCGGCTACGTCCTGGAGCATGATGGTCCAGCCCGCATCGTCGGCGGCCTGGTGCTGATCGGGGTCGGCGCAAAGATGATCCACTCCCGCCGCCGGCAGCTGGTTCCGCCCGCGGCCGAGCTCGCGGCGCCGCCGGCGCACCGCTGGCGGACCTGGTGCCGCGATGCCGCGACCGGCTTCGGCCTTACGATCATCAATCCCGCCACCTTCATCGGTTTCATCGGCGTCTGCGCCGGCCTCGGGTTGTTCGTCTCCGACCTCGACACGCTGGTCTCGAAGTGGTTCATCGTCTTGGGCGCCTTTGCCGGCTCGATGCTGTGGTGGGTCATCTTGAGCCTGACCGCGTCCGCCATCCGCCACCGCATTCCGTTTCAGGCACTCGCCATGCTTAATGCGGGCCTGGGCGTTCTGGTCGCGGGATTGGGCGTCGCAAGCCTGCTCTCGGCTTTCAGCGTCTGAGTACGCATGCCGCGGTGGCCCGGCAGCGGACAGCGGCCGACTGATCCGCCCGCAACCAGGGTGCGTAACGTCGATTAAGTTCGTTCCCGTCTCAGATGCCGGTTGGAGTTCGCATGCCGCGTGACGACGCCTTTTCACCGCCCCTCAGGATCGCCGTGATCGGCGCCGGCATCGCTGGCCTGTCGGCCGCCTGGCTCCTCAACCGGCGCCACCAGATCACCGTCTATGAGCAGGACAATCGGCCCGGCGGGCACAGCAACACCGTCGATACGGCGGGACCCGACGGCGCGGTTCCGGTCGACACCGGTTTTATCGTCTATAACGAGCGCAACTACCCCAACCTCGTGCAGTTGTTCCGCCACTTAGATGTTGCGACCAAGCCCAGCACCATGTCGTTTGCGGTTTCGGTCGACGGCGGCGCGCTTGAATATGCAGGTTCGAATCTTCTCGGCCTGTTCGCCCAGCCGGCCAATGCGCTGCGCCCACGGTTCTGGCAGATGCTGCGCGACCTCGCCCGCTTCTATCGCGAGGGGCCGGCCCTCCTCACTGCCGCCGATGCGCAGACCTTGACGATCGGCGAGTATCTGGCACGCGAGCGCTATTCCAAGGCCTTCATCAACGACCATCTGCTGCCGATGGCAGCCGCGATCTGGTCGACCCCGGTCGGCGAGATGCGCCATCACCCAGCGCTCGCCTTCGTGCGCTTCTGCATGGCGCACGGCCTGATGCAGGTCACCGGCCGGCCGCAGTGGCGAACCGTCGAAGGCGGCAGCCGCGCCTATGTCAAGCGGCTGACGGCTCCTTTCGCCGATCGGATTCGCTTGGGCGCTCGCGTGCGCCTGGTCCGTCGCCTGGGCGACGGTGTCGTGATCGAGGACAGCCTTGGCGGCCGGGATCATTTCGACCGCGTCGTGATTGCGGCGCATGCCGATCAGGCGCTCACACTCTTGGCCGAACCCAGCGCCGATGAACGCCGGATCCTCGGAGCGTTCAAGTACGCGCGCAACACCGCCATCTTGCATTCCGACGCAGCGCTGATGCCGAGGCGGCGCCGGGTGTGGGCGAGCTGGAACTACCTCGCCGAACGCGGCGGCATTGACGGCGGAACGGGCGCGGTGTGCGTCACCTACTGGATGAACAGCCTGCAGTCGATCGACCGCCGGCATCCTTTGTTCGTAACGCTGAATCCGTTGCGCGAGCCCGATCGCGCCCGCGTCATCGCCACCTTCGATTATCATCATCCGTCGTACGATCTCGCCGCGATTGCGGCGCAAGCGGAGTTGACGCGCCTGCAGGGGCATCGCCACACGTGGTTCTGCGGCAGCTATTTTGGCGCCGGCTTCCATGAGGATGCGCTGTGCTCTGGCCTCGCCGCGGCGGAAGGCGCGGGCGGCGTGCGGCGCCCGTGGGTCGAGGAGAGAGCAGACGAGCCGGCGGCCACGGCGCTGCAGGCAGCATGAAGGCGGATGGCGGTATGCAGGCGACGAGACGGTCTTGCCTCTACTTTGGCCACGTTATTCACCGGCGCTTGCGGCCGCGCGTGCATCACCTGCGCTACCGGGTGTTCAGCCTCTACGCCGACCTTGATGAGTTGCCAATGCTCGCTCGAACGCTGCCGCTCTTCTCGTACAATCGCTTCAACGTTTTCAGCTTTCACGACGAGGATTTCGGCGATGGCAGCGGCGCGCCCTTGCGTGCTTGGGTCGAACGCCAGCTTGAGGCTGCCGGCATCGCACTCGCTGGCGGGCACATCGGTCTCCTCTGCTACCCGCGCCTGTTTGGCTACGCCTTCAACCCGTTGAGTGTTTTCTTCTGCTACGCCGCCGACGGCACGCTAAGGGCGATCCTCTACGAGGTTCATAACACCTTCAAGCAGAAGCACACCTATCTGATCCCGGTGACTCCGGCGGCGGGTCAAATGGTCCGCCAGCGCTGCGAGAAGGAGCTTTATGTTTCGCCGTTCATCCCGATGGCCGGCACCTACGAGTTCCGCGTTCGTCCGGCCGGAGAAACGGTGCTGATCGCCATTACCGAGTCCGATCCTCAAGGGCCGCTCCTGCACGCGCTGTTCGCCGGCGAGCGACGTGCCCTGACGACAGGACGGCTCCTGGCAACGCTGTTCACCCATCCGCTGATGACGCTCAAGGTTATCGCCGGTATTCACTGGGAGGGGATGCAATTGTGGCTAAAGCGCATCCCGCTGATCACGCGCCCGGCGCCGCCGGCGGCAGCGGTGAGCGTGGTCGCAATCGGGTCCGCGCCGGCGGCAGCGGCTGAAGGACGCACACACGCACAGGCCCCGGCTCAGCCGGGTGCAGCCTAGGAAACAGGGGTGAAAATGGCGCTCGTTTCGTATTCCCCATTGGCGCAGGGTCTGCGGCCCGCGCAGGACGGCCTGAGTGCGCGTTGGCGCGCCTCCCTGACGGCGAATGTGGAGCGGCTGGCGCACGGCACGCTGTCATTGCAGTTGCCCGACGGGGCGTTGATCGAAGTTCGTGGCCAAGCCGGCGGCGATGCGCAGGCCACGCTTGTCATCAACCGCTGGCGGGCGGTGCGCCGGCTCGTCTTCGGCGGCGAACTTGGCTTTGCCGAAGCCTATGCCGATGGCGAATGGGTGTCGCCGGATTTGCCGGCGCTGCTCGGCCTCGCGCTCTGCAACGAAGACGCCTTGCGCGGGATCCTATCCGGCTCGGTGGCGGCTCGACTCGTCAATCGCATCCGTCACGTCCGCCGCGTCAACACGAAACGCGGCAGCCGGCGCAACATTGCCGCCCACTACGATCTCGGCAACGCCTTTTATCGGCAGTGGCTCGATCCCAGCATGACCTACTCCGCGGCCCTGTTCGCGGACGGCGATGACGATCTGGAACGCGCGCAACTGCGCAAGTACCACCGTTTGGCCGGTCTTCTCGACCTTGCGCCGGGCCAGCGGGTGTTGGAGATCGGCTGCGGCTGGGGCGGCTTCGCCCTCCTCGCCGCCCGTGACTACGGCTGCCGGGTGACGGCACTCACGCTGTCGCAGGAGCAGGCGGCGTGGGCGCGCGAACAGGTTCAGGCGGCCGGTCTGGCCGATCGCATCGACGTCCGGCTTGAGGACTACCGCGATGTCAGCGGCTGCTACGACCGCATCGCCTCGATCGAAATGTTCGAGGCGGTGGGGGAAGCCTACTGGCCGCTCTTCTTTCGTCGCGTCAACGATTTGTTGCGGCCCGGCGGCGTTGCCGCGATGCAGGTGATCACGATCGAGGACAAACGCTTCGAAGCTTATCGCCGCAGCCCCGATTTCATCCAGACCTACATTTTCCCCGGCGGCATGTTGCCATCGCCATCCGGATTGGCGCAGCAGATCACGGCATCGGGCCTTAAGCTGACGGAGCGGTTCGCGTTCGGTGCCGATTATGCCCGCACGCTCGCAGTGTGGCGGCAGCGCTTTCTCGCCGCTTGGCCGCGGTTGCGCGGTCTCGGCTTCGATGAGCGCTTCCGCAGGCTGTGGGAATATTACCTCGGCTATTGCGAGGCCGGATTTCGCGCAGCATCGGTCGATGTTGCCCAGTATCGCCTCGTCAAGCCTGCCTGAGGGACGCTGGTGGAGGTCAGCAACCCCAATCGCCTCACGCCGAGCCGGCTTGCCTTCTACGCGCTGCCTGCAATCGCGTTCGCGATGCCGACCATTCCGGTCTACATCTACCTGCCGGCCTTCTATGCCTCCGAACTGGGACTTGGCCTGGCGGCGACGGGGCTGATGCTGGTCATCGCGCGCGCGTTCGATGTCGTCACCGATCCGTTGATCGGCATCTTGAGCGATCGTTGGTCCTCGCGCTTCGGTCGGCGCAAGCCGTGGATCATCGCTGGCGCCCTTATTGCCGCCGTCGCAGTCGTGCAGTTGTTCCAGCCGCCTGTCGGCAGCGGCAACGCGCACCTGCTCATCTGGCTCATTGCGTTGTCGCTCGGCTGGACGATGATTGCCGTGCCCTACACTGCCTGGGGGGCAGAGTTGTCAGACGATTATCACGAGCGGGCGCGTGCGACCGGGGCCCGCGAGGCGGCTTCCATCCTTGGCATCGTGCTGGCTGGCGCCGTGCCGGCAAGCGCGATCGGCCTGGGCTTTGCGGAGCGCGACGGCCTTGCCGCCGTGGCCTGGCTCGCCGTCGCGGTGGGTGGGCCAAGCGTTCTGCTGCTGGCCTTACGGGTGCCGGACCGAGCCGCGGCAGTCTCGGCTAAGGCGTCAGTTCGGTTGGCGGATTGGCGGCAGCATCTCTCTGTGGTCCGCAATGCTGCCTTCCTGCGCCTCCTCGCGGCGTGGCTTGTCAACGGCCTTGCCAATGGGTTGCCGGCCGTCCTGTTCGCCTTCTACCTCGATCATGCGTTGAAAGCGGATGCAGGCGCGCGCGGCGTCTTGATCATGTCGTACTTCCTGGCTGGCATCGCCGCCATTCCGCTTTGGGTCGGCTTGAGCCGCCGCTATGGCAAGCACCGGATCTGGTGTGCCGCAATGCTGCTGGCGTGCGCCGCCTTCGTCTGGGTTCCGTTCCTGGGAGAAGGGGCGATTGTTGCCTTCTTCATCATATGCATCGTTACCGGCGCGGCTTTCGGAGCGGATCTCGCTCTGCCCCCGGCGATGCAAGCCGATGTCGTTGATCTCGACACCTTAAGGACGCGCAAGAACCGCGCCGGCTGGTATTTCGCTCTGTGGAGCATGTCCACCAAGGCTGCGCTTGCAGCTGCCGCCGGCATCGCCTTCGGCACCCTGGCACTCGCAGGCTTTGATGCCGCAGGCACCAATTCGCGGGATGCGATCGTCACCCTGACGGTGTTGTACGCCCTCGTGCCGACGGTTCTGAAGTTGGGCGCCGTGGCTCTGATCTGGGGCCATCCGATCACGGCCCGACGGCAGACGATCATTCGCCGGCGGATCTCGGCGCTGGCGCAACGGACCGCCTGATGCGACCGAGAGGCTTTCGCCGCGCCCTGAGCACGCTCGCGATGGTTCTGTCCATCACCGGATGCAATGCTATGAAAATTGACGATTTCGCCAATCGTGAACCACGCCTCGTCCTTGAGGACTATTTCGCCGGCAAGACCCGCGCCTGGGGACTCTTCGAGGATCGGTTCGGCAACTTGCGGCGCGAGTTCGTTGTCGATATCACCGGTCATTGGGACGGTCGCCAGCTCGTCCTCGATGAGGCGTTCCGGTATGCCGATGGCGAGACCGACCGCCGCGTTTGGACGATCACGCGCCAGAGTGACGGCACCTATCAGGGCCGTGCCGCCGATGTCATCGGCACTGCGACCGGCGTCGCTGCGGGCAATGCGCTCAACTGGCGCTACGAGATGGATCTCAAAATCGGCGAGCGCACTCTTCGTGTCAGCTTCGATGACTGGATGTTTCTGCAGCCGAACCAGGTGCTTCTGAACCGCGCGCGCGTCGACAAGTGGGGTTTGCGCATTGGCGAAGTGACGCTGATGTTCGTCAAGGCGGACGCCAATACAGAGAGTAAGCTACCGGCCCCTGGACCGCGCTTTATCGAACGGCAGCCAACCGCTGCCGCAGGCGGCGCAGAATGAAGCCGAGCACCGGAACCTGCTCATAAATCGGCCGCGCCGCGTGCCAATGATGAATGTGAGTGCAGAGGGTTCGGCGGGGCAAGTTCAATTTTGCGGAAAACCGCCAGCTTACGAACGCAATATCATCAACGGCCGCGCGCCGCAGCGTCTCGAGGACAGGAATGGAGGCGTCGACGACAGCAGCGCTTATTGCCCGGCACCGCGCATGGTTGGTACCAACCGGCGCGTCAGTGCAAAGTAGAGCGGGTAGGGGAGAAGGCGCAGCGCTTTGAGCAGCCATGTAAACCGGCGAGGGAACGTAATCTCGAAGCGGTTGCCTTCGAGGCCATCGGCGAACCGTGCTGCCGCTGCGTCAACGTCCATCAGAAACGGCATTGGAAACGGGTTCTTATCCGTCAACGGTGTTTTGACGAAGCCCGGATTGACGAGCCTCAGGCGAACGCCAAGCGGGTCAAGCTCAGGCTTGAGCGACTCGCACATGTTAATCAGGGCGGCTTTGGACGCACCGTAGGCGGCGCCGGTCGGCAAGCCGCGATAGCCGGCGACGGAGGCGACGACGGCGATGTGGCCCGCACGTCGCTCGATAAAGCGGGGCAGAAGGGTCGCAAGCCCGTGCACTACCCCCATCACGTTGCTCTCGATGAGCGTCCGGAACGGAGCCGCTGTCAAGTGTGCAGCACTCACGGGAATGTGCGTACCGGCGTTGAGCACTGCCGTCGCGAGTGGCCCGCAACTCTCCTCGATCGCCGCGACCGTGTGCGCGACCGCGTCGCCGTCCGTCACGTCGAGCGGGAAAGCCTCAATGCGGCCGGGCAGCGATGATGCTTCCCGGCATAAACTGTCGAGGTCGGCTGCGGTGCGCGCGCTCGCCGCGACGAGCCAGCCGCGCCGCGCAAGCTCAAGTGCCAGTGCACGTCCCAGACCCTTGCCCGCGCCGGTAATCCAGACTGCTTCGCTCACCGCTCAGCCGCCATGTTGGCGGCACAGGAGCGGCAGCGATGTTCAACGATCGAACCGTCCTTGCCGGTAAACCGCATTCCCACCCAGCGGCCGGCATCGTCGTACCACACTTCCGTGGACAGCTCGCCCGTGTACGCGTAATGCCGCGCTGCAATCGTCCCGGTGGCGCTTGGCAGTCTCACCGCCCCGCGATCATCGATCCGCACGCGGTTGATGCCGCCGGTGAGGGTGTTCAAGACGCGCTCTGTTCCCAGCACGCCTGGATGCCAGTGGTCGGTCGGAAATATCCCCGCAGGGGCGAGGACGTCGCCGCGTCCACCCGCAATGCGCATCTGATTGCCCTCGCGGACGGCCATCATCCGGCTCTGCTTGCCGTCGTCGTTGACGAGCGCTTCCAGCGAAACGAGGCAATCCCCGCGCCAAGCGGAGTTCGATACGTAGCGGTAGCGATACGCAGCGAAGCCGAGGAAGCGGACTTCGAGCGCGAATACGGCCGCGACGCGCACTGTGTCGCCGTCACGGCGGAACGTCACCCGATGCTCACCGACCGGCGTTCCATTGCGCCAAACGTCGAAGACAAGCTCCTCGCCATAGCGCACGATCGGGTCGAATGCGGCAGCGGAGACGCGGCAGTCTTCTTTCTCGAGGGCGGCAGACGCCGGCGCGCTGGCGAGCATGAGGCTTGTGGCGGCCGGGATCAGTATCGCTGTCCACTTCATCGCACTCGACTCCGGTTACGCCCATTAGGCATTACGACCCCGTGTCCGACCGTGTCACACTCTCAAGAACGGATTGATCAGCCGGCCCATCAGCCCCGAGAGCCGCAAAGGTGCGTCCAGCACCACGAGACACAGGCACTCGCCGTCCAGATCGACCACCGGTTGGTGCTGGTGGTGGGAATCGAGTTCCGAGTAGTCGCCGCGGCGGAATGCCGCTCCGTTATCCTGGTAGCCCCCGGCAAGCACGAGCGTGTATTCAAGGCCGCCGTGCGAGTGCCGCGGCATTATCTGCCCGGGCTTGATCCGCATCAGCGTCGCCTTCACCCCGCTTCCGCTCAGCGGCAGGCGCACCTCTTCGAACATGCGGCCGACCCGATGCCAAGGCAGCATGCGCAGGCTGCCGCCGAGGTAGGAATGCAGCGGCCGCGGCACGAGAGTCCTCGTTTCCGGATCCAGCGGCGGTGCAATCGGCGCCGGCGGCACCGGCTCATCAAGGCGTGCGAGCACGCGGTCGAGCGCATCATCGCCGACCGCAGCCGGGCTGGCATCGCTGATGATCTCGCCACCGACAGCATCGAGACGCTCGATTTCCCTGCGGCAGTCGCGGCAAATCGATGCATGGCACGCGATCGTCAGGGCGACGCCTTCGGAGAGTGCTCCTGCGGCATACGCGAGCAGGATCTCCGGATCCGGGTGATGCGAGATCGGAGCGGCGTTGAAGGAAGGGTTAGTCGTGATCATAAACCGCCTCTGGCAGGGCACCGCGCATCCGCGCAAGCGCCAGTCGTATCCTTGACTTTACGGTCCCCAGCGGAAGACCAAGCTCATCGGCAATGGCGCGATGCGATTTGTCCTCATAGAATGCCTTCTGAATGATCAGCAGCTGTTCCGCTGGGAGGCTCCTCATCGCCTCACGCACAGCCGATCCATCCTGCGCCGAAGCGAGCACGCGGTCGGCCGACGCGGCTTCGTCCGCCGTCTCAGCCAGCTCCTCGATGTCGACCTCCGGGTAGGCATGGCGCCGGAACATATCGATATGTTTGTTGCGAACGATGGTAAATACCCACGTTGCAACGCTGGCCTTGCTGCGGTCGAACGTTTCGGCTTTCCGCCACACCGTGAGGAGTGCTTCTTGGGTGATTTCCTCTGCCGCGGCCGGATTGACGCCGCGGCGAATGCCAAACCCTTTCACCCGGGGCGCAAAGAAGGCGAAGAGTTGCCGAAACGCTTGCCGGTCCTTGCGCACGGCAACCGCCTCCATCAGCTCGCACAAATCTTCGTTGGTCAAGGCTCGTCCCGCAACGCACTGTGTATTGCGCCCCGCGCTTCGCCCCCGGCTTTGGTGCAGGGGCACGCCCCAAACCGGCGCGCTGAGCACTGTTGCGAACATGTCTAGCCCTTGACCGCCATTAACGCCAAGGGCTACGTGCGTCTGCCGCGCGCGGATCACGCTTCTCGGCAACGCCGCCGATGTTTCAGGCGCGCATCGAGTTCACGCGGGGATGGGGAAGCCGGCAAAGGTGCCCAAGTCGCGCAAGAGGGCCCGGTCGTTGATGATGCGCGGCACCTTGTTCTGGCCGCCGAACTTGCCGCGGCGCTTCATCCAGGAAGCGAAGGTGCCGGCCGGCACCGGATGCACGAGCGGCGGCTTCATGCCGTAGTCGCCGGCGCGATGGTCCGCATAGTCGCTGTTGTGGGCAGCGAGGAAACGATCGAGCGCGGCCGCAAAGCGCTTCAGCCGTGCCGCCTCGATCGCGCCGCCCTCGAATTCGATGATGAACAGGTGCCGCCCGGCCCCGCCTTCCGCACCGCCATCCGCGCCGCCTGCCATCCCGGGGAACAGCGCGCCGACGGCGTAATCCGTCACCGCCGCGCCCACGTCCCCGGCGGCACTCGCAACCGCGTCCTCGATCTCCTCGCCGATCAGGTGCTCGCCGAACGCCGACAGGCTGTACGAGGTCCGCCCGGTGATCATCAAGCGCGGCGGATCGCGATCGATCAGGCGCACCGTATCGCCGATCACATAAGCCCACAGACCGGCGCAGGTCGTGAGCACGAGTGCGTAGTTCACGCCCGTTTCGGCCGTGGCGATCCAGTGCCGGGTCGGGTTCGGGCTTTCCAGCTCCTCCACCGGAATGAACTCGTAAAACAGGCCCTGGTCGAGGACGAGGCGCAAACCCTCGCCGTCACCGCGATCGGCAACGGCGATGAATCCCTCGCTGGCCGGGTAGACCTCGCGCGTCTCTGCCCGGCTGCCGGTGAGCCAAGATCGGAAGATCGAACGATACGGCGCGAAGTTGACGCCGCCGTGGACGATGAGTTCCAGGTTCGGGTAGAGAGCTGCAAGCCTGCGACCGGCTTCGGGGCGCAAGCCTGCCAGCCGTTCGAGGAACAACAACAGCCAGCTCGGCGTGCCGCCCAGCGTGCGCAGGTCCGCTTCCAGTGAGGCCGGAGCCAGGCGCGCCGTCTTCGCCTCCCAGTCCGTCAGTGTCTCCAGTTCGCGCGGCGGAAAGTAGAACGGCCGCACCCACACGGGCGCTGTCTTGCCGGCGATGCCGCTCAAGTCGCCGCTCCAGATGCCGGGCGCCAGCTCGTTCAGCGCCGTGCTGCCGCCCAGCATGCAGTTGCGGCCGCCGAATATCCGGCTGTCCGGCCGCTGTTGCAGGTGAAACGCAAACAGATCGAGCGCCGCCCGCCGGTTGGCAGCCAGGATCGCCATCGAACACGGAATATACTTGGTGACCCCCGTCGTCGTCCCCGACGTGATGGCGAAATATGGGATGGTGCCGGGCCACGTGCAGTTCTCGAGCCGCGGAAAAACCGGCTGCCAGTAGCGCTGCCAAAGATCCTCGTAGCGGCGCACCGGCACCTGCGTCTGAAAAGCCTCGACGCTCGTGATCGTGCTGAACCGATGATCGAGGCCGAAGCGGGTGGCGCGGGCCCGCCGGATCAGCCGTTGCAGCAGCCGTCGCTGGCAGGCGGCCGGATCGAGCAGGGCCAAGCGCTTCCGCCTCAGCGCGGCATAGGCCTTCAAGAGCGGCGTTGCGTCGATCATGGCGGGGAGACGGAAGCACAGCTCACGGTGTCAAGTCCATGCGCATCGGGAACTGCCGGCGAACGGTCTCCAGGCGCAGCGGCATCGGAATGTAGCGGCCTTCGCGCCACGCCGGCACCTGATCCAGAAACGTCGTGCTGTTCAGCCAGCCGTCCTGCCCGCCCAGGATGACGAAGGCATTGCTGTCAAGGTCCGAAAGGTCGGAAAGGTGCCGTGCGTTGGCGCCGTAGCGGGTGGCGTGCCGTTCATTCGTCAGGGCATGGGCCGTCTTCATCAGCGTATCCGTGCTGCCGCCGACGCCGTAGTCACCGAAGCGGAAGCGCTGGCCGATGACGGGGAGGAAGGACAACGGATGCGCAAGCCGCAGCCGGTGCATCTCGCCCCAGGTGGCGAACGACGGGAACTCCTTGGCCGCCTCGGTTGCGGCCGTGCCCAAACGGGCTGCCAAGCGGCTGCGCTCCGCGGTTGCGATGTCCTCGAGCATCAGGGTTTGGCTCTGGCCGATGCTGGCAAATGCGGCAGCATCCGTTTCGCCAAGCAGCGCGCCATAGTGGGCGGTCGCGAACGCATGGCGAAACAGCTCGAAGGCGACGGCGCCGCGCGAGTTAGCATCGTAACAGCCGTCCCACTGCCGCATCGCCGCGATGAGCGCTTGCGCTGGTGCCGGCAGTTCCCCCTCCAGCCCCGCTTCGGCAATTCGCGCCCCGAACAGGTCGTTGAGCGCCTTCGCCGAGGGCACGCAGACATCGCGCTGCGCGGCCTTGAGGTCACTGAGCTCAACCTGGGCCCTGGTTCCGATCAGGGCTGCCATCCGCTCGACGCGGTCATCGGAGGAGAAGAACGTCCCGATCCACGGTGCCGCAGGCGGCCGGTTGTTCGCCGACGCGAGGAAGCCTTGCGTAGGATTGAACATCGCCGGCAGGCTCTCGACGTCGCGCTGGCGCGACCACAAGCGTTCGGCCTCGGCCGGAGAGATGATCACGTCGGCCGGCGCGGCGCCGCTGCGGTCGGGTACGTGGACCGCCATCACCTCGCCGATATTCCCCTTCGCATCGGCATAGAGCATGTTTTGGCCGGGGACGCTGAAGCTCTTGAACGCACTCCGGAAGGCATCGAAATCGCGCGCCCGCGCCACCTTCAGGAACGCGCTCACCTCATCGCTCGCAGCATGGCCGGTCCAGCGCAGTGCCAGCGGCGGCAGCGCCAGGTCCGCCAGCTGCGGTGCATCGGTCATCACCGGCCCGAACCGCGTCTCGCGCACCGTGATCGTGCGATCAGGCCACCAGCGCACGCGGATGGTCTCGCGGCGTTCGCTGAATTCGCTGGCAGGGAGGCCGGAGACGTCGATCAGATCGCTGGCGCCGGCACGCATGTTGGTGCCGCCCCAGGCGATCCACGGATTGCGGCCGATGCCGAACACCGGCAGCCCCGGAACCATCAGCCCGACCACATGATAGGACGGCGATTTGAGCCCGGCGATCAGCCAGATATTCGGCAGGTTGAGGCCGAGGTGCGGATCGTTCGCGATCAGCGCGCCGCCGCTGGTGCTGCGCTGGCCGGCGACGGCGAGGCTGTTGGAGCCGCTGCGGCCGAGTTCCGTCACGAGCTGCCCGAGGACCTGCGCACCCTGTACCGGCTCCGTGCCCGGCCCCGGATGATTGCCGCCCTTGACCAGCCGGGCCCACAACTGTGGCCAGTCCGGCCGGTCGTGCAGGCGCAGGAGGTTGAACCAGACGAGCCAGGTGACGTCCGTCCCGGCCAGCCGGCCGACGGTGAGGACGTCCCCGATCGTCCAGGGCTCGCGCGTCAAGCCCAGCACGCTGTACTCGTAGGGGAGCTCCGGCGCGTGCGCCTGGTAGTGGTTGACGCCGGCGACAAATCGCTCCAGCCAGAGCCGCGTTTCCGCCGGCAGCCCGGCTTCGACTGCCGCGATGCTGCGGCCGAAGTCAAGGATGCGCAGACCGTGGTCGATATCGGCGGCAAGCGGCCCGGCCATCTCGGCGATCCGGCCGCGGGCGATCCGGCGGTAGGCCGCCATCTGGCCGAGGCGCAGGTGGGCATGGACGAGGCCCAGCGCGAACGCCGCATCGCCGTCGTCCTCGGCCTCGATGAAGGGGATCTGATGCTCATTCCAGTGAATCACGACCGGCCGCTCCAGCGGCAGGCCCGCTTTCGGAATGGCTGCGAGCCGCTGCTCGATCGTCGTCTCGGGCGGAAGCGGCTTCAGGAACGTGCAGCCAGCCAGCGCACCACCAAGGACGAGTGCGGCCAGCGCACGGAAGCGGGTGGTGAACGCTATCCTCATTCGTCAATGTTCCGTCGTCATGGTGCGCTTGCAGCGATCTCGACCGTTGGCCTTGCCGCCCGCTGTTCCCGATATGGCGCACCGATCACGCCGGTGCGAGGCAGCAGCGCTGCAGCCTTCTGCGCCCGGCCTCTGCATCGCCCGGCTTGGGGGCGAGACCGCGCTCGCTGGCGAGGCGGCCGAAGTGTGCTAGTCTCGCGCGCCGGCGGTGCCGGGACAGCGGTCGATATCGGCTCGTCCGGCATGCGGAACGGGAGCGGGCGGTCTAAACTGGAGGAAAGGACGGGACCATGGCTGCGGCCTTTACGATCACCACCGATGGGTGGGCAAACGGGGATTGGATCCCGGAGGAGTATGCGTTCTGTATGCAAGCTGATGAGGGGCACGTCGCCATGGCGCGCAACCGCAATCCTCGGATTGCGTGGTTCGGCGCACCCGCGGGAACCAAGTCGCTCGCCATCATCTGCCACGATCCCGACGTGCCCTCGAAGCCCGACACGGTCAACAAGGAAGGGGTCACCGTTCCGGCGAGCCTGCCGCGCGTCGATTTCTACCACTGGGTTCTGGTTGATGTGCCGGTGTCGCGTGATGAGATCCTGGGCGGCGAGGATTCGCATGGCATCACGGCCGGTGGCAAGCCTCTGGGTCGGACCGAGTACGGTGTCCGCGGCCTCAACAACTACACCGATTGGTTTGCTTCGGACCCGGACATGAAGGGCGATTACGGCGGCTATGACGGTCCGTGTCCGCCCTGGAACGACGAGATCGTCCACCACTATCATTTCACCGTCTACGCGTTGGACGTGCCGACGCTCGGGCTTTCGGGCCGGTTCGGCGGGCCGGAGGCGCTCACAGCGATGCAGGGCCACATCCTTGACCAGGCAAGCTGGATCGGCAAGTACAGCCTCAACCCGATGGTAAATCCGCGCTGAAGCGCGTTGCGGGCGCAAGCGGCGCCGGGCCTGCTCGTCACTGCGTCCGGCGTCGCGTTGTCGCTCACATGAGGCTATCGCGGCAGTCTTGGCACCTCTTGCGGCGGCCAGGCGATCGCCCTACGTCTTGTTTGCCGGGCAGCCTGAACAGGGGCTCGGCGCCGCAAGAGTATCGGGTTCGGTGCGCAGCACGGCCCGATGCGGCTTTGGAAGAGCACATTGCTTGAACAGGAGGATGTGTCATCATGTCGAGCTTCGACTTTTCGCCGCTGTTCCGCTCCACCGTCGGCTTCGACCGGCTGATGAACCTCATTGAGTCCTCGACCCAATGGGCTGAGAGCGGCAACGGTTATCCGCCGTACAACATCGAGAAGTCCGGTACCGACGCCTACCGCATTACACTTGCCGTTGCCGGCTTCGCCGAGGACGAGCTTGCGATCGAGACGCGGGATACGCTCCTTGTCGTCGAGGGTCGCAAGAGCGAGCCGGAAGCGAGCGCGGCGTTCCTCTACCGCGGCATCGCCGGCCGGTCGTTTAAGCGGCAGTTCCAGCTTGCCGATCACGTGAAGGTCGTGGGTGCCAGCCTGAGCAACGGCCTGTTGGTGATCGATCTCATGCGCGAACTGCCGGAGGCGATGAAACCGCGCCGGATCGCGATCGAAGCGTCATCGCCGTCGCGCAAGGCCTTTGAGGCCAAGCCGATCGAGGCGAAGGCCGTCGAGGGCGGTCGCGAAGCGGCTTGACGTACGGGCTGCCGGTTCGGGGTGTCTGGAGCCGAGGTGGCGCCAGACACCTTGGCCTTCGTTGGACGGGGAGGTGCGGGTGAACGAAAAAATCGTCAAGGCGGATGAAGCTTGGCGGGCTGAGCTGAGCGCCGAGCAATACGCGGTCTGCCGCGGCAAGGGCACCGAGCGCGCCTTCACCGGTGCCTACTGGAACACCAAGACCCCCGGCATGTACCTGTGCGCCTGCTGCGGGCAGGAGCTGTTCTCCTCCGCAGCCAAGTTCGATTCAGGCACCGGCTGGCCCAGCTTCTGGCAGCCGGTCGATCCCGCTCACGTCGGCTCGGAGACCGATCGCAGCCACGGCATGACGCGCAATGAGGTCCATTGCAGCCGCTGTAATGCCCACCTGGGCCATGTGTTCCCGGATGGCCCGCAGCCGACCGGCGAGCGCTATTGCATCAACTCCGTATCGCTGGTTCTCAAGCCCGACGCCGATCGCGACCGCTGATCGGTCGCCTCAGTTGGTGACGTAACCGAGCGTTGCCGCGTCCAGGCTGCCCATGCCCTGCAGCAGGCGGTAAGCGGCGAGCGTGCGGTCGCCTTCGGCTTGGGTCAGGTTGATGCGGGCGGTGTAGAGTTCGTTCTCGGCGTCGAGCACGTTGAGCGCCGTCTCCCGCCCGGCATCGCGCAGTTTGATCCGCGCGATCAGGACTTCATCCGCGATCGCGCTGGCGTTTTCCAGGAGCTCGACCCGCGCTTTCGCCGTCTGCAGCTCGTTCCAGGCTAGCCGGGTCTGCTCCAGCACTTCGCGCCGGATCCGTTCATGGTTGTCCTGGCTGGCGCGGTAATCCGCGGCCGCCTGGGCGACGCTGGCATTGGTGGCAAAGCCGCT
This sequence comes from Defluviicoccus sp., assembly GCA_049291695.1. GTDB lineage: Bacteria > Pseudomonadota > Alphaproteobacteria > Rhodospirillales > Defluviicoccaceae > Defluviicoccus. The sequence continues at coordinate 38,629 of JBATPX010000105.1, read as the reverse complement.
GAAGATGTTCCAGGTCGCCGTCAGCAGAACCGAGAAGTCGGTGCGCGTCCCCTCGACCAGGTCGTTATCCTTCTCCCGGTTGGCGGCGGCGACGAGATTGAACCGCGGATAGTAATCAGCCCGGATCAGGCGCCGCTTCTCACTGGCGATTTCGACTGTGGCCAGGCTCGCGTCGATCGCCGGGTTGTCCGCTTCGGCGGTCTTGAGCGCGGCTTCAACGGTATCGGGCAGCAGCTCCGGGCGCGCCGCCACCTCGCTCATTGTAGCAGTCTCGGGCGCATGGCCGAACACGCGGAGGTAGCGGGCGTGCGCGTCCTCAAGCGCTCCTTCGAAGGTGACCCGTCGCTCCTTGGCAATCTGTAGGCGCGATTTCGCCAGCAGCACGTCGACGGCAATGCCGGAGCCGCGGCGGACGCGCTCGTCTTCGAGGTGCAGTTGCTGGCGGATTGTCTCCTCGTTGCGCCGGGCGAGCGCGATCAAGCGGCTCTGCCGCAGCACTTCGATGTAGGCGGCGATGCCGGCAAAGACGACGTTCTGGCGCGTTCCTTCGAGCGTGAAGGTGCCGACCTCCTGGGCGAGGCGCGCGGCGCGCAGGTCCGAAGGCGTGGCGAAGCCGTCGAACAACGGTTGCGTCATTCGGACGCCGTAGATCTCGGAAATCGCTGAGAAGCTGCCGCCGCCGGCGTCGCGGGTGACGGGGCTGTCGATGTACTGCGGGCCGACTTCGGCCACCGCATCGAGCTTCGGCAGGTAGCCGGCAAACGCGCGGTCGATCCCGGCCCGCGCCGCCTCGAGCTGGCTGGCGCGCGCCTTGATTTCCGGATGAGTGGCGACCAGCTGGCGCAACTCGTGGGTCAAGGGATTGGCCGCGGCCGGCTCAGCGGGGACGAACGGCAGAGCAGCCAGGAGGAGACGAAACACCCATTTCGTCATGCGCACGATGGAACCCCCAATAGGCCTGTCGGGCGGCTGGCAGTGGAACGCTTTCCGAGCCACGAGCGTGGAGGACGGTGACGCAGAACCGACGCTGGCCATGACCAGCGACGTAATCCGCGAGCTACAGCGCGGATGAGATGAGATAATTACCCCAAATAGATGGAAACGCCAACAAATGTTATTCGTAGTGCCCCCTATCGAGTGCGTCTTAAATCGCGAAGATCCTGTGCAAACCACCTCTTTTTGTTGGTCTCAGCCAGCCCTCGCCCGCCCCCGCTCCCTTAAGGGAGCGGGAGGGCCGCCATCAGCGGGAGGGCAGCGTGTCCGGAATCGATGTGTCTTTATGTCTCCGCCGCCGGCGATCGGTCCGGTTGCGGCTCGCCTCTCAGTTCGAGCGCACCGAAGCCGCCGCCGCCCGGCGTCTCGATGACGATCGCATCGCCCGGATTCATCAACGCCTGATCGGCGCCCCGCAGTGGCTCCGTGTCGCCGTTGGCGCGGACGATCCAGTTCCGGCCCGTCTTGCCATCGCCGCCGCCGGCGAGGCCGAACGGCGGAACGTGGCGATGGCCGGAGAGGATCGCAGCCGTCATCGCCTCGCGGAACTCGATCCTGCGAACCACGCCGTTACCGCCGTGCCATCGGCCCTTGCCGCCGGAGCCCTCGCGGATGGTGAATTCGCGGAGCAACACGGGGAAGCGCCATTCGAGCACCTCCGGATCGGTGAGCCTGGTGTTGGTCATGTGCGTGTGAACGGCGTCCGTGCCGTCGAAGCCCGGTCCGGCCCCGGAGCCGCCGCAGATCGTCTCGTAGTACTGGGTGCGTTCGTTGCCGAAGGTGAAGTTGTTCATCGTCCCTTGCGCCGCCGCCAGCACGCCGAGCGCGCCGAACAGCGCATCGGTGACCGCTTGCGAGGTCTCGACGTTGCCGGCGACGACCGCGGCCGGATACCGCGGCGCCAGCATCGAGCCTTCCGGGATGATCAGCGTGAGCGGCCTCAGGCAGCCGCCGTTCAAGGGGATGTCGGCATCGACCAGCGTGCGAAAAACGTACAGCACCGCGGCCCGTGTCACCGCCGGCGGGGCGTTGAAGTTATTCGGCTGCTGCGCGGACGTGCCGGTGAAGTCGATCGTCGCGCTGCGCCGCGCCCGGTCGATGCGGACGTCTAAGCGGACGACGGCGCCGTTGTCCATCGCGTAGGCGAAGCTGCCGTCGTGCAGCCGGTCGATAACGCGGCGCACTTCGGCCTCCGCATTGTCCTGGACGTGGCGCATGTACGCCCGAACGACATCGAGGCCGAAATCCGCAACCATGTGCTTGAGTTCCGCCACCCCCTTTTCGTTGGCGGCGATCTGCGCCTTCAAGTCGGCGATGTTCTGGTCGGGATTGCGGGCCGGGTAGGGGTTTGACGCCAGCAGCGACCGGATCGCGTCCTCGCGGAACCGCCCGTCCTCGACCAGGACAACGTTGTCGAGCAGGATCCCTTCCTCCTCGACGCTTACGCTGTCGGGCGGCATCGAGCCAGGCGTCGTGCCACCGATATCGGCGTGGTGGCCGCGCGAGCCGACGAAGAACAAGATTTCGCCGCCGTCGTCGCCGAACACCGGCGTGATAACGGTCACGTCGGGCAGGTGCGTTCCGCCCTGATAGGGCGCGTTGAGGACGTAAACCATGCCCGGCCGCATGTCGCTTGCGTGCGACGCGATCACCGCCTTCACGCTCTCGCCCATCGAGCCCAGATGCACCGGCAGGTGCGGTGCGTTGGCGACCAGCGAGCCCTCGGCATCGAACACGGCACAGGAAAAATCGAGCCGCTCCTTGATGTTCACCGATTGCGCGGTGTTTGCCAGCACCGCCCCCATCTGCTCCGCGATCGCCATGAACAGGTTGTTGAAGATCTCCAGCAGCACCGGATCGGCGTGCGTGCCGACCGCATGCAGGCGCGCCTTCGCCTCAACCCGGCGCACCACGAGGTTGCCTCCGGCCGCGACCAGCGCCTGCCAGCCGGGCTCGACCACCGTGGTCGCGTTTTCCTCGGCAATGATGGCGGGGCCGGCGATGCGCTGATCGGCCGCGAGATCGGCGCGCGCGTATAGATCAATCTCCCGCCAACCGCCCTCGAACCACGCCGGCACGCGCGCAGCCGGCGGCCGGGCGGCCATTGTTTGCCATCGTACCGGCACGGCAGCGCCCTCGGCTTGCGAATCGCTGCCGACCGCCTCGACCGCGGCTGCTTCCACGACTAAAGGCGTTCCGCCCATGGTGAAGCCGAAGCGCTGCCGGTGCTGGTCCGCAAACGCGCGCGCCATCGCTTCTGCCTGCCCGAACGGCACCACAAGCGCGGTATCGGTGCCGCGATAGCGCAGGTGCAGGGATTCAACCCGCGTGATCGCCGCCGCGGGCACCCCTTGTGCCGCAACTTCAGCCGCCGCCGCCGCGCCGAGCGTCTCGATAGCGGCGCGCAGATCCGCCATCGCCGCTTCGCTCAGTTCCGCCTCGACTGCCTGCTGCTTCAGTGCGCGGATCTCGGCCAGGCCCATGCCGTAGGCCGACAGCACGCCCGCCAACGGGTGGATCAGCACTTCGGTCATGCCGAGTGCATCTGCGACCTGACACGCGTGCTGGCCTGCCGCACCGCCGAAGCCGTTGAGCACGTAGCGGGTGACGTCGTAGCCGCGTTGGACCGAGATCTGCTTGATCGCGTTCGCCATGTTCTCAACCGCAATGGTTAGAAAGCCTTCCGCGATCGCTTCCGGTCCGCGCGCATCGACGGTGGCAGCACGGATTTCGTCGGCCAGCGCGGCGAAGCGTTGGCGCACGATGTCACTGTCGAGCGGCTGGTCGCCATTCGGGCCGAACACGTGCGGGAAATGCTGGGGCTGCACCCGGCCCAGCATGACGTTGGCATCGGTTACGGTGAGCGGCCCGCCGCGGCGGTAGCAGGCCGGGCCCGGATTGGCGCCGGCGGAATCGGGGCCAACGCGAAAGCGCGTGCCGTCGAAGTGCAGGATCGAGCCGCCGCCGGCCGCCACCGTGTGGATGCGCATCATCGGTGCCCGCAGCCGCACGCCGGCAACGAGGCTCTCAAACGTGCGCTCGAACGTGCCGTCGAAGTGGGTGACGTCGGTGGACGTGCCGCCCATATCGAAGCCGATCACCTTGGCGAAGCCAGCCGCCTGGGCCGTGCGCGCCATGCCGACGACGCCGCCCGCCGGCCCGGACAGGATCGCGTCCTTGCCCTGGAACAAGCCGGCCTCGGTCAGGCCGCCGTTTGACTGCATGAAGGTCAAGCGCACGTCGCCCAGCGCTTGGCCGACCGCGCGCACGTAGCGTTTGAGGATCGGCGACAGGTATGCATCGACCACGGTGGTGTCGCCGCGGCTCACCAGCTTCATCAGCGGGCTCGCTTCGTGCGAGACCGAGACCTGGGTGTAGCCGATTGCGCGCGCGATCGCCGCCACCTGGCGCTCGTGTTCGGGATAGCGGTAGCCGTGCATCAGGCAGATGGCGACGGCGCGAAAGCCAGCCGCGAACGCCTCTGCGAGCGCTCGCCGCGCCGCTCCGGCACCGAGCGGCTCAAGCACCGCGCCCGCCGCATCGAGGCGCTCAATGATCTCGATCACGTGGCCATAGAGCAGCTCGGGCAGCACGATCCGGCGCGCGAACAGGTTGGGGCGGTTCTGGTAGCCGATCCTGAGCGCATCGCGAAAGCCGCGCGTGATGGCGAGCACCGTCGGCTCGCCCTTGCGCTCCAGGAGCGCGTTGGTCGCAACGGTCGTCCCCATCTTGACGGCGCCGATGGCATGATCCGGGATCGGTTCGTTGTCGTGCAGCCCCAGAATTTCGCGGATCCCCTGCACCGCCGCATCCGCATAGCGCCCCGGGTTGTCGGACAGCAGCTTGCGCGTCACCAGCCGCCCGTCCGGCGCCCGCGCGACGACGTCCGTGAACGTCCCGCCGCGATCAATCCAGAACTGCCAGCGTGTCTGCGCACCCTCGCCCATGCCGGCAAAGGTAGCCGGTAGCCCACCGGAAGCCCAGCGCGATGCAAGATCCCCCATGCCGCCGCGGCGCTGCCCTGGAGGATGGTGCCTCGGCTGGCCGACGCATGCGGGGTTGGGCTTCGCCCTGAACCCGCCCTGCGCGGGCTGGCAACAATGCGTCGGTCCGGATAGGATAGACGCGGCTACGGAGAGGGCTTACGCGATGGAGCGCATCGTCAACGTTCGCGTCGAGAAACTACCAGAGGGCGTCTTCCTGGCGACGTCCGACGAGGTGCAAGGTCTGGTCGCCCAGGGTCGGACCATTACCGAGACCCTCGAAATCGCGCGCGATGTGGTCCGCCGTCTGCTGGAAGCCCAGAAATGCCCTATTGATAGCACAACCCCATTTCCCCAAGGAACCTGGAAGGCTGTTTCGTCCAGCCGAAAACCTGTGTCGAAAATGTTAGGGTCAGGCTCTTCTGGGCGCGGGTGATGGCGACGAAGCAGTTCCGGCGTTCCTCCTGCATTTCGAGGGAGTTGGCGCCTTTCTTGACGGCGGCCCAACTGGGTAGCTGATCCTCCACTAAGCCCAGGAGATAGACATGCCCGAATTCCATTCCTTTTGATGCGTGTATAGTGAAACAGGGGACCGCTTCGGGCGGCTTTGGCGGTGTTTTGGACGTAAGATCGAGTTCGCGAAGCAACTGATGCAGACTCACGTCATCGCCTTCGAATTTTTTGGTTATTTCGGCCAGGAGAAGCTTCCAGACCTCGCGTTCTTCCTCGAATTCGTTGAATGCATTTTCATCCGGGCGCGATGCTTGCTGGCAGGCTTCCGCCCATTTCATGATCTTTTCCGCGAAACCACGGTAATTCAGCGAGTTCAAAAGCGGCTTGATGTCCGTCTCTAGCAGATGCCGTGTCCGTTCCTCAATGGCGTTACGGCGCTTCACTTCGTCGAGCCAGGAGCGCAGCAAATCCTTGCCATCGGCCGATGCGCGGGAAACGACCGGGGCTAGCTCGATGCTGATTCCTTCGAGCTCGTAAAAAGCCTTGGAAAGGCGAGCCAGCGATTGCTTGTCCTCCTGTGAGTTCATCAGGCGAAGAACCGCGTGCAGCATCCTCAGGGGCGCACTCTTGAATTCATCCTTGCGGGCGGCGTAGTAGACGGGAACACCCGCTTTTTCAAGTTGGCGCCCGGCCAAGTCCAGAAGCTTTTTTGTCCGGGCGAGCACAGCGCAATCCGCCCTCTCATCCGCGTTCCTTTGGGCTACATCCTGTGCGATCCATGCGGTTTCCTCATCGATGGAATTAAAACGCAACACGCGCACGACATCGACGCTTCCGCCTTGTTTGACCGCCCTCAACGGCTTTTTCCCGGCGGAGCGGTTGAGATTCTTTTCAATCAGAGCATTGGCCAGTCCGATGACCCGTTGCGGGCAGCGGTAGTTTTCCGGAAGCTGCAATTCCGAAACGCCGAAGTCGTCCCGCAGTGCCTGAATCCTTTTGGGACTCGCGCCGTTCCACTGATAGATGATCTGATCGTCATCAGCCACGACAAACAGCGTGGATGGGTCGGGCTGGGCGATGAGCGAAAGAATTCGGTACTGAGTATGATTGGTGTCCTGAAACTCATCTACGAGAATATGCTTGTAAACCTTGCGGATATGCTTCACCAAAAAAGGGTATTGGGTCAAAAGGTCAAGCGAATCGGCTATCAGGCTGGGAAAATCTAGGGCATTCGTGCGACGCAGCGCTTCACGATAGGCGGCATAGACACGGGCCAGTGGAATGGCGTTCTCCACATTTGCCTGCTGGAGCAAGATTTCCGCCTGATCCGCAGGAACGCATCGCTCAAGAAGGCGTGTAACCGCGGGCAGGAGTTGTGCGGCCTTGAAGTGATCGGGCAGCGAATACGCCAAATCCTTGCGGAGCTGCCCAAGGACATCGTCCAGCAACGCCTCGCGGTCGGCGTCATTCGAGAGAATCTGGAAATCAGGGCGATAGCTGAGATGGTTGCCATGCTGCTGGAGAAGCTCGGCGGCGTAAGAATGAAAGGTGGTGAGCCGGACCCGGCTAAGTTCGCCGGGAACCAGTTCCTCGACCCTGCCGCGAATCTCGGCAGCGGCCTTGTTGGTAAAAGTCAACGCTAGAATCCGGAAATGCTGCCCCGCGGATTGTTCCAGAATCCGGGCAATACGGCATGTCAGCACCCTTGTCTTGCCGGAACCCGGCCCGGCCAAAACGAGAAGCGGCCCCTTGTCCCATAACACGGCCTCTAGCTGGTTTTCGTTTAGTGATGATAAATCGATCAGCTTTTCAACCTCCGGCCAGTTGGACAATGCGGGAGATGATATCGCCGATTGTCTGCGGGATAGAGGCTACGCCGCGCCGCTGGACTTCAGCAACCAGTTCCTGGGCGAAAGCCGGTTTGCCTCCAGCGTATTTTATGGCGGCCTTAATAAGTCCCTTGTGTATCTTTGCAACATCACCATCAGCGTCCGCGTTAATTTGATTACGAGTCTCCGTAACAACCATGTTCTCTATGAACGAAGAATATCCGTTGTGCCAAAACTCGTGTTCGATGTCAGCATGTTTTAATGTCCGTGCACGATCAGCACGACGTTCGCCTGTTGCAAGGTGTTTATTTGCGCGATTCACATAATTAGTTCCGGCAGCGTCCCCATCCGCCATCATGAACCACTGAATGCCCAAGGCCTTGGCGAATTTTATAAGCGGTTCGCCCTTGTCGATGACTTGGCTTATTTCCAGAACGGAGAAGCTGACTCGATCCTGCGAATACCCCATCAAGTCAAAAAGCAGCGGCATGAGGTGGAAGTCCGATTCACCCTCCACCAGCAGCCAGCAGCGGGAAAACAGATAATGCCCCTTGGCAATGCGGATGCTGTAGTCGATCGCCTGTAGCTCACGATTCGTGAACGCACCGCTCTGCACCCGTCCGATTTTCGTTTCCCCATTGTGTTTATAAAGCCTGCGCAGCGCCATGACCGGAACCCGCGAGACCAGATCGCCGGAATGGCTCGAAACGAGAATCTGTCCGGTCATCGTTTCCAGAAACGATCCAAGGGAACGGATCGCCGATGGATGAAGGTGCGCCTCGGGTTCCTCCAAGGCCAGAATAGGGGTGGACTCCGGGGCATATGCTTCGGCCAGATTGGCGTCGGCGAAGGCCTGAAAGAGCATCAGCACGGCTAGGCTCTGGGTTCCTTCGCCGTGGCGGTGCAATGGGAGTTTCGCGCCATAACTCGATTTCAGAAGCACCTGGATTTTTCCGACCATGTCGAAGACACGGGTGGGAATGGCCTCAAGCGACACGGGATCAGCGGAATCCAGCGGGACGAGCCGCCCGGCGTCGGCGATTTTTTTCGTGAGCTTGGTCAGTCTGGCGTTCGCGCCGATCACCGATGCGTTGACCACCCGGAGCATTTCCTCGATCTTCTCCCGCTGCTCGTCGGGAAGCTGGATAGACTTCAGGAATCCGCTCCAGAACTGGCCGCGCTGACCAAATTCCTGAGAAGCGTCGCGAAGCGCAGAAAGGAAGAAGAGCGGTACAAACCGGGAAATCAGACTTAGCGGTGCCGTGTTCTTAAGCGCCAGCTCCAAGCCGCTTGTATTCAGAAAGGCCCATTTGGTTTCAAACGACGCCGATTCCGGTTGGAAAGCGCCTTTGGCCTGCAACCAGATGTGATTTAATCCGGCTGTCATATCCAACTGAATCACTTCGCTCATCTGCTGGACGACCGCATCAGGCCACTCTCCTCCCTGTTCCTCGGCGAAATGTAAGGTGATCGAAATCGGCTCTGCCGTTTGCGGCGTAGCGTCCGCATTCTTCAGGTGAAAGTCGTATTCGGTGAACTGGCCGCCGCGCCGTAGACCGAAACCACGCGTCAACACCAGCCGGACGGCCTCCAACACGGTTGACTTGCCGGTGTTGTTCTCGCCGATAAGCACCGTTAAACCGTCAAGGGAGAGATGCAGCGCGCGGATGCCACGAAAGTTTTCAATAGTGATCTCAATAAGTTTCATAGATTCAGATCTAAATCAGTCTTTATATTTGTCGCACGTTTTTTTCATGCGCATAACAATGAGTTGCATGGCCGCATTCTTTCGCACGGTGAGGCGGTCTTTCTTGGGTACTTCGATGGCGTATTAATACGGGCTACCCACCTTACTCGCGAATTTCCACACGTACATGCGGCGCGGCGCCCTACACTTTAGACTCGCCTACCAAGTCCGGTCAACTATCGTCAACAGATACAACACGGCCTGGCCTCGGGAACACGACCCGTTTCGCGCCCGTGTGCGTCCGCGTTTTACGGTTTGAACCCGGCGTAGAGTGGGGCGGGAGCGCCGTGTCGCGGTGCGCTCCCGGCCTCCCCGGCCCGCGATAACTTTGTGAACAGAGGATGACAGCGTTGTCGGCGCGCCATGATCGCGACATGATGCGCAGCGATTTCGGGGGATACCGGAGTGCTGCGATCAGTGACGGGTGGACCGATGCGACACAAAGATGCGGACGAGGCCGGAGCAGCGGCCCACGAGGCAGCCGCCCAAGAGGCAGCGGCCGATGAGGCAGCCGCCCACAAGGCCGCCCACAAGGCGGCCCATGGCGCGGCCGATGCGGCGGCCAGTGCAGGGGCAGGCGAGGGCGCCGGCGTGAGCGGGGCAGCGCCGGCGCTCGACGATCCATCGCTCTACCTCAACCGCGAGCTCAGCCTGCTTGAGTTCCAGCGGCGCGTTCTCGAAGAGGCGATGGAGGCGGATAAGCCGCTTCTGGAGCGGGTCAGCTTCATCGCCATCCTGGGCTCCAACATCGACGAGCTGTTCATGGTGCGCGTCGCAGCACTCCGCCAGCAGGTGGCGGCAGGCTCCACCAGCCGCAGCCTTGATGGCGCCTCGGCCGCCCAGCAGCTGAAGCTCATCCGCGAAACCGTCATCGCGCTGACCGAACAGGCCTACGCCTGCTGGCATCATCAGCTGGTGCCGGCGCTGGCCGCCGAAGGCATCCACATCGTCGATTACGATTCGCTGTCCGCCGCCGAAAAAGCTGCGCTCAAGGACTATTTCACCCGCATGCTGTACCCGGTGCTGACGCCGCAGGGTGTCGACGCCGGCCGGCCGTTCCCGCGCATTTCTGGCTTGAGCGTCAGTCTGGTGGCGCTGGTCAGGGAAGCGCGCGGCGACGTCAAGCTGGCGCGGGTCAAGGTCCCCGACAGCCTGCCGCAGCTGCTGCCGGTGCCGGGTTCGAAAAGATCTGCCGCCAGTCAGCGCTTCATCTGGATCGAGGAGGTCATCAAGGCGAACCTCGGCGACCTGTTCCCCGGCCTCGAGATCGTCGAAGCGCATCCGATCCGGGTCACGCGCGATGCCGACATCGCGATCAAGGAAATCGAGAGCGACGATCTCCTGGAGACCATCGAGGAGGAGATCTGGAAGCGCAGGTTCCGCGGCGCCGTTCGCCTGCAGGTGGCGGAAAGCATACCAGATCACATGGTTTCGCTGATTGCGAGCCACCTTGAGATCGGCAGCGACGACATCTACCGCTTCGAATCACCGATGGCGCTCAAGCGGCTGTGGCAGCTGGTGGGTCTCGATCGGCCCGACCTCAAGTACAAGCCGCTTGCTCCCGCCGTGCCGAAGCGCCTGCGGCTGTTGCCGAAGCAGGACCTCTTCTCGGTGATCCGCGACGGCGACGTGCTCCTGCACCACCCGTACGAGTCGTTCCAGCCGGTCGTCGATTTCTTAAGGACTGCGGCCTTCGATCCCGATGTGCTGGCGATCAAGATGACGCTCTATCGTACCGGCCGCAAATCGCCGATCATCGAGGCGCTGTTCGATGCCGCCGAGGAGGGCAAGCAGGTCGTCGTCCTCCTCGAACTGAAGGCCCGCTTCGATGAGGAGAGCAACATCGACTGGGCGAAGGCGCTGGAGGCCAAGGGCGTCCACGTCGTCTACGGCGTCGTCGGCTACAAGGTGCACTGCAAGACGACGCTGGTGGTGCGCCGGGAAGGGGACGTGATGCGCAAATACGTGCACCTCGGCACCGGCAACTACAATGCTTCGACGGCACGCGTCTACACCGATCTTGGCCTGCTGACCTGCGATGAGGCGATCGGCAACGATGTCGTCGAGCTGTTCGACCGCTTGACCGGCTACGAGGGCGATCAGCACTACGACAAGCTCCTGGTCGCGCCGCGTTTTTTGAGGCCGAGGCTGGCCGAGTTGATCGAACGCGAGATCGCGCACGCCAAAGCGGGACAGCCGGCGCACATCATCGCCAAGGCCAACGGCCTCGATCACCCGGAGATGATCCAGTCGCTCTACCGGGCCTCGCAGGCGGGCGTGAAGGTCGAGCTCATGATCCGCGGCATCTGCAGCTTGCGGCCCGGTGTTGCGGGCGTGAGCGAGAACATCACGGTCACGAGCATCGTCGGCCGCTTCCTCGAACACGCGCGCATCTACTGGTTCGCCAACGACGGCCACGAGGAAGCCTACGTCGGCAGCGCCGATCTGTTGCCGCGCAATCTCGACCACCGCGTCGAGGTCGTGTTCCCGATCGCAGATCCGCGCCTGTTGCGCCGGCTCAAGGACGAGATCCTCGACTCGCAGCTGAAGGACACCGCCAACGCGCGCGAGCTGCGCTCGGACGGCAGCTACGTCCTGCGCCCGCCGCAAGCCGACGCGCCGGCGTTCGACAGCCAGGCCCATTTCGTCGAGGGCGCGTAGGGGAAGGGCAGCGGCAGCCCGAAGGCAGTGAAGCGCAATGCTGGCTCAGCTCGCGGGCGCCCGCGGTGTCCCCGAATGCGCTGCGCAGCTGCCGGGCCACGGTTCGCTTCACAACCCCGGCAGCCCGTGGCATACTCCGCCCCTCGCATAATTCGGATAGTGGACCAAAGGGAAGGTACATGAGCGACAGACCCTTCAAAGTACTCGGTATACAACAGGTCGCCATCGGCGGGCCAGATAAAGAAAAGATGAAGAAGTTGTGGGTGGATTCTCTCGGACTGACGATTACCGGCAATTTCAGGAGCGAGCGCGAGAACGTCGACGAGGATATTGCGGCGATCGGCTCCGGACCCTTGAAAGTCGAAGTCGACCTGATGCAGCCGGTGGATCCCGAGAAAAAACCCGCGGTCCACAACACGCCCCTTAACCACATCGGCCTCTGGATAGACGATCTTCCTGCCGCGGTGGAATGGCTCGGCGCCAACGGCGTGCGTTTCGCCCCCGGCGGCATCCGCAAAGGGGCGGCGGGCTTCGATATCACGTTTCTGCACCCGAAGGGCAGCGTAGAGCAGCCCATCAGCGGCGAGGGCGTGCTTATTGAGCTGGTGCAAGCGCCTCCCGAGGTCATCGAAGCCTTCGCTAAGCTGTCCGCCTGAGCCGGCGCAGGTCAGGAAGGTCTTCCAAGCGTAAACCGCCCGACGGATGCATGCCGTCGGGCCGCAAGGCCGCATGCGGCGGGTTCGGCTTCGCCTTGAACCCGCCCTGTGCGGGTTGGCCGCGTGTTTGCCCGCGCCCGCCGCAAACGCGGATTGCGTTGGGGCGTGATCCGGGGTACGCCACCCTTTCATGAGTGACACCAGGACCTTTACGGGCATCACGCCGGACGTGTGGGAGCGCCTCAAAGCCTACGGGCGGGACGCGCACGGCACCCGTTTCGAGCCGGAGGATGCCCCCAGCGGCGTCGCCACCACCCGCACGCCGGTGGGCGAGATCGCCATCCGCTACGAGTATGACGCTGCCGCCGGCTGCTTGTGCTATACGATCGAGCGCAAGCCGTTCTTCGTCATGGGCTGGCAGGTCTGGAGCGGCGTCGAAGCGACGCTCGACCGCTGCCGGACGTGTGCGTGAAGCCGCGCACCCGTGCTTCCGGCGCTTAGGCCGCGTGCGCCACAGCCGGTACCTGCTCCCAGGTGAGCGCGCGCGCAGCCGCAGCCAGTTCGTGCACGACAGCCGCGATGGCTTGCGGCTCGGCCGCCAGGTGCTCAGCCACTGTCCCCAGCAGGAGTTCCCGCCCGGCCGGCGTGAAGAAGCTGCCGTTGAATTGGCAGCGCGCCATCACGTGGGCGCGGAAGGCGCGGTAGAAGAGCGGGTCCGGCGCCTGCGGGGCGCGCCAGAAGCCGGCAAGCGGCTGCGGGTCGACCAGACCGTCGACGGCATAGACGGCGCTTCCGAGCGCCTTGGTCGGCCTCAAGTGATGGATCGCCTGCAGGCCGGCCGTTGAGTTGACGGTGACGATGCCCTTGGCACAGCGCACAAGCGTCGGCAGATGGCCGCCTTCGACGAATGCGACGCGCGCCGCCACGCCATTGCGGGCGGCAATGTCGGCGACCAGGCGGCGATAGTCGATCACGCCGGCATCAAGCGGGTGGTTCTTGATCAGCAGCCGGTCGGTCGCGGCTGCGTGGCGGGCGAACGACGCGACGACGTGTTGTATGACCTCCTCCATGCCGGCAAACGGCGAATGGACGCGGATCTGGGCGTCGCTGTCGAGCTGCAGCGGCAACAAGAACATCGGCCGCGGGTCGGTCAAGAGTGCCTCGATCGCGCGCCGTTCGCCCTCGGCCGAGCGCCGTTTGGTCACCGTGCGCCGCAGCCACGCGCACACCTCCCGCCAGGGCGACTCCGGCCGGTGTGAGCGGTAGTGCCGGAACAGCCAGCCGGTGGCCGCCTGAGCCATGTAGTAGCGCACGCACAGGCGCGCCATCGCCCCGGTCGTGCGGCCGACCGCGACCGACTCCGGAATGATGATGCTGGCCGCGCCATCCGGCAGCGCCGCCGCCGCCGCGGCATCGCGCGCCACGGCCGCTGCGATCTCCGCGACCAGCCGCGAATGGCCGTTGACGCCGTCGCGTTCAAGCGTGATCCAGTCGGGGCGGAAGTAGCCCTCCTCGAAGACATGGATGCGGATGCCGAACGGGCGCACGCGTTCAATCGCGGCCCGGTGCAGCGGCCGGCAATCACCGTAGAGAACGAGATCTGTGATCCCACGCCGCGTCAGCAGGGCACCGAGCCAGCCGGGCCACGCTTCCGCCCGGCCGCGGAACAGGAGCGCCTGCCGCCCCGGCCAGTCGAGCAGATCGCCGCCGTTGAAGGCCACGCGGGTGACGCGATGGCCCTGGCCGGCAAGCGCGCGGCCGAGCGCGCGGAAGAACGGGCCGTGCGGCCCCTGCAGGAACAAGAAGCTCTGGCTCATCGTGCTCACCGTGCGCCGGCCGTGCCGAAGGGCAGGCCGCGGCCGGTGGTGAGATGGCGCAAGCGGGCGAGCCATGCCCAGGCCGAGCGTGTTCCCCTGTGCTGGCCCAGGCGGTCGATCACGGTTTCGACGCGGCACGGGCGACCCGTGACCGGATCGACGTAGGCGGGGTACAGGATGAGTGCTGCTGCGACCAGCTCATCGAGGCTCACCTGCCGGGTGCGCCGCTCGCAGTGCAGGCGATCGTCCGTCAGCCCCCAGCCGGCGTAGAAGGGCAGGCCGTAGGTCGTCACCGCCTTGCCGCGCAGGAGCGCCTCGAAGCCGGCGAGCGAGCTGATCGTGTGCACCGCGTCGACCAGCTCGATCAGATCGAGGATCGAGGTGTCGCGGACGACGGCATCGCACCACTGGCGCGCCTCCGCCTCCGGGACATGGCCGGCGCGCAGGCCCGTCTCGACGTCCGGGTGCGGCTTGAACAAGATGCAGGCATCGGGCGCCGCCGCGCGGACTGCTGCCAGCAGCTGAGCGTTCGAGCGGATCTCGGGCGCGCCGCAGCGGATCGAGGCGTCGTCCTCGACCTGGCCCGGCACCAGGATGCGCCGCCGCCGGTCGGCCGCGAGCTCCGGCGGCAGGGCGAGCCGGTTGCCGACGTTATACTTTGTCACCTTCAGGCGAACGATCCGCTGGCGCAGGCGCCTTGCCCGCTCGGTCGTCTGCGGCGGGATGTCGCCGGCGCTCAAGATCCGCTCCAGGTCGGACGGCTGGCGCGGATCGTAGTAGATGCCGCACCCATCGAGAACAAGCGATTGCGGCCGCACCAGCGCGCAGCCGAGGCCGACCGAGCGCAAGAAGCCGTCCTCCATCCGCCACACAGGGATGTCGCGCCGGCGCGCCTCCTGGGCGAGATCGGCCGCTTCGGCCGAGGCCCACACGACCACCCGCGCCGGGCGGCCTTCCTTCTGCAGGTCTTCGGCGGCGGCAAGGGCGCGGCGCGCGGAGCGGCGGAAGACGACCTGGCTGCCGCCGGGCAGGGCGAGGAACGAGCGGGCAAAGCCCCGTTTCCAGCGCGAGAAGCCGAGGCACACGGCATCGGAGTGATTGCGGGCGTAGTGCCGGCGCAGATCCGCCAGGAGATCGATCGTGTCCTCTATGCTGCAGGGGTGCCCTGTGAACGGATCGACGTAGCGGGCATAGAGGAGGTAGGCGGCGGCAAAGATCTCTGTCACCGAACGCCGCTGCGTGCGCCGCGCGCAGGTTTTCTGGTCCTGCGTCACGCCCCAGCCGGCGTAGAATGGCATCCCAAAGCAACGCACCTCGACGCCCGCCAGCAGTGCTTCGAAGCCGAGCTGGCTGGTCACGGTGTAGACGCGGTCGACGACGTCGAACAGCGACCACGGATTGACCGAGGCGTCCAACAGCAGATGGCCGCGCTGACCGGCGATCTCGGTGAGATAGCCGCGTTTCTTGCCGGAGATCACGTCCGGATGTGTCTTGATAATGAGCCGCGCACCGGGCTCGTCGTGCTCGGCCGCGTTCAGCATGGTGCGGAACGTCTCGGCATCGGCGAAGCCGAGATTGACCGACGCATCGCCTGCGGTCTGGTCGACGAGGAGAATGTTGCGCTTGTCAGGGGGGAAGAAGAAGCGAAGATCGCGCTCCGGCGCGGCGTTATACTTGCTTAAGCGGAAGGTGCTGAGCGCTTCGCGGCAGCGTTCGGCGCGGGCGAGCAGGTCGCGCGTCTGCCAGCCGCCCTGTTCCAGGGTCTGTTCAAGCCAGGACGGCCGCGTCGCATCGTAGTAGATGCCGACCGGGTCGACGACCAGGCTCAACGGCGGATCATCGTCGACGCCGAGCCCGTAGGAGCGCAGGAAGCCGTCCTCGAGCGCGATGTAGGGCAGTCCCGCCTGTTGCGCCAAGCGGCGCGCGCGGCGGCTGGTCGGCTTCGCGCCCCAGCCGAGCACTGCCGCCTGATCATCGCTCTTCGCATCGGCGTCGAGCGTCGACGGGAACCGGCTGAATTCCGTTAAGAACGCCGCAAGGTGCGGAAGGCGCCGGATTCCACGTGACAGAACAACAGCTTGCATGGCTTGCGCTCCCGCTCTAAAGACACCGGCAAACATACGCTGTTCAGGTTAAACCAGCGCTAACACCACCACCCATGCCGCCCCCCGGGCTCGATCAGGGGGACGGCGATGAGGATCGTTCGTGGCGTTGGCGCCCGGGCACCGCGCCGGCAGCGCCTAGAGCAGTGTCAGGATGACGGCCGTCGAGATGGCGATTTGGTAGAGGATCTGCATGACGTCCTTGGCGACCTGCAGACTCTTGAACTCGACCGCCGGCATGACGACCACCTGATCGCCCGGCTGGACCGCGATGTTGGAGCCCATCTCGACGGCGCCATTCTGGCGGATGATCGTCACCCGGCCGGAGTCGGCGCGCTCGGTGTAGCCGCCGGCCCGCTGCACGTAGTCGGCTATGCGGAGATTTTCGTTGTAAACAATCGCCTGCGGCATCATCACCTCGCCGCCGATCAGCACGATATCGGTGCGCGAGGGAATGACGACGACATCGCCCGGCTCCAGGCGAACATTTGCCGCCCGGCCCTTTTCGCTCACGACGACGCGGCCTTCCGGCTGCACCTGGCGCGCGCGTTCTACAAACTGGAGCACCAGTTCGGCCTCGCGGACGCGGATCTCAGCCTCGCCGTCGCTGCGGGTGGGCGCGGTGAGCACGCTCTGCTCCAGGGTCCGTAGCGAGCGGTCGAGCAGTTCCTTCTGTTGCCGGGCGACGCTGGCGCGGCGCAGGTAGACCGCCTGCGTTGCCGCGAGCTCCTGGTCGACGGGGACGTGATCGAGGAAATCCGCCAACGTCGCGTTGCGGGCGACGGTGTAGCTCGAGGGGCCCTCGTAGCTTCCCTCAAGGCTAACCAGCATCGACGGCGTCTGCTGATCCGCCTCGAAGCGCAGCCGGTCGCCGTCTTCGAGCGTGAACTGACGGAACTGGTCGTAGGTGACATAGACGGCAAACGGGCCGCTCGCGCGGTTGCCGGAAATGCCGACGTGCGAGGCGCTGACCAGTGGCCGCGCGAGCGTGGCGAGTTCATCGCCGGGGACGGCGCGGCGACTGAGCTCGAAACGGAACGGATTGAGCGTCGGTCCCTCGACGGTCACGCTCGGGCCGCGCTCGCCGACTAAGATCACGTCGCCGTCGGCGAAGCGGACGCTCGGCACGCTGCCTTCGCGCAGAAAATCGTAGAGGTCGACACGCCTCAGCTCGCGGTTCTGGCGCAGCACGCGCACCTTGCGGAAGCTGCCGCGGTCGAGATCGACGCCGCCGGCGCGGTGCAGGTAGGTGAGCAGGCTGTCGGTCGGCGCGCCGGCGTACTGGCCGGGAAAGCGAACCGCGCCGGTGACGAAGACCTCCACCGGCGTTGACGTCAGAAGGTTGACGTAGACCTCGACATTGCTGCTGTAAACGGACGCGACCGCCTCGCGAACCTTGCGGCCGAGGTCGCCGGAGCGGATGCCGGCGACCTTCACCGGCCCGATCGTGCTGATGAAGATGTTCCCCTGCGCATCGACGACCGCGACCTCCTCCGTCTGTGCCGCTCCCCACACGTGCACTGCAATCTGGTCGCCGGGCACGACGACATAGTCGGGATTGAGCGCGTCCGGCCGCTCCAGCTTGAACGGGCGGGCGAACAGATTGGCACCGAAGGGCGGCGGTTCCGTGCTCTGGCCCGCGCTCGGCGGCGCTGCCCCCTGATGCTTCAAGGCCGACTCGGCACCAGGCCAGGTGGCAGCCGGCTCCGTCGCATCCACTAAGGGTGGTGCGCCCCTCGTCTTCGTTTGCTGCCGCGGCGTCGCCTCGGCGCCCATCGCGGCAAGCGGCGAGAGGGACTGGCTGCCGGCCAGCCGCTTCGCCGGATCGGCGGCGCCGGCATCGGCGGCAGGCAGCAGAACGGCGCTGAGAAAGAGACCGATCAGCGTAAACGAAAGCCGCTTTTTCATGGCTATCAGACCCATTCGGAGTGATCCTTGATCGCAGCGAGGCCGAGCGCGCCCAATGCCCACAGGACGCACGCAGAGCAGAACACTGTCGCGATGGCGAGCAACCGCCGTGGCCGTGTGGCATCCTCGGGCAGGCGCGGCTGGACGAAGCTGACGAGGTAGCGGCTCTGCCGCAATGCCTCCGCGCGCGCCGCTTCGAGACCGGTGAGCGCCGACAGGTAGGCCCGCTCAGCGAAGCCATGCTCGCCGTTGACCCGCTCGTAGTCGGCGACCACCGTGCTCATCAACTCCGAGCCGTTGGCCTGCCGGCTGGCCAGCTTGCGCTCCTCGACCCTGATCTGATCCTTGAGCGCGCCGATGCGGCCTTCGAGCGAGATGATCGGCGCCGCCGAGGCGTGCATGTAGGACCGCAGCGTCGAGAGTTCGGCCTGGGCGCGGGAGACCTCGCCCTCCAGGCTGGCGACGAGGCCGAGCCGGCCTTCGGCGGCGCGGGCGGGATCGAGCATCTGCCGCTGGTTGCGGAACTCGGTCAGTTGCCGGCGGGCCTCGGTGAGCCGCTGTTCGGCGCGATCGACTTCCGCTTCGGCAAAGCTCAAGGCGTCGCGCCGGGCCCGCTCCGAGAGCCGGTTGACGAGCAGTTCGCCTTCGGCCAGCAATGCCGCTGCCAGCGTCTGCGCGTCCTCGGGCGTAAACGCGCGGACGCGCAGCGTGCTGATGCCGGTCGTCGGCTCGAAGATGACGTCGATCATCTGCGCCCAGTACTCGACGACGTCTTCGATCGGTGCGTCGGCGGCCAGACGCGACAGCCAGTCGGTGCCGTCTCGCTTGAAGATCGCCCGCACGTCATGGCGTTGGCTGATCGCCTCGATCCCTTCGCGGGACAGGATGTAATCGCGCACCGCATAGGAGTCCTGCGAGGATCCGCCCTGGCCGGGGATGCCGGTCAGTGTGCCGAGCAGGTCCGAGGCGACCGGCTCGCTGGACCGCACGGCGAAGCGGGCTTCGGCCACATACTGGCCGCTGGCGATCAGGCCATAATAGAGCGCGGCGAGGAGCGTCGGCGCGATGATGCAGGCGATGATCGAGCGCGGCAGCCTGCGCAACCGCTCCCAGCCGCGTCGCTTGGGTGACGGCGTGCTGGCGAGAAGCGCGCTCGCATCCGAAGCCATCGCTTCGCCGGGATACACCATGTTCATGACAGGCCCTTCGCGTAAATAGCGATCGCGTCGTCGATGTTGTCGAAGAAGGAGAGGGTGCCGTCCTTGAGCAGAACGGCGGACTGGCAATAGGACTTGAGCGTGCGCAGGCTGTGCGAAACCATGATGACGTCCGCCCGGGAGCGGCGCTGCTGGAACGCGGCGCGGCACTTACTTTGAAAGCCCGCGTCGCCGACGCCGGTGATCTCATCGACCAGATAGCACTCGAAATCGATCGCCATGCTGACGCCGAATGCGAGGCGTGCCCGCATGCCGCTCGAATACGTGCGTACCGGCATGTCGAAGTAGGCGCCGAGTTCGGCGAAGTCGGCGACGAACTCGATGGTCCGATGGATGTCGGCGCCGTAGATCCGGGCGACGAAGCGGACGTTCTCGAGCCCGCTCAGGCTGCCGTGAAAGCCGCCGGCAGAGCCCAGCGGCCAGGAGATCCGAGCGTTGCGTCTGACGCGGCCGCAGTCGGGGCGCTCGGTGCCGGCGATGATCCGCAGGAGGGTTGATTTGCCGGCGCCGTTGACGCCCATCAGCGCAACGCTGCGCCCGCGCGGCAGGACCAGGTCAGCGTTGCGCAGGATGACCTTGACGCCGTCGCGGGTCCGATAGCCTTTGGAGACGGCCGCAAGCGCGATCATGCGAATTTCTCCGCCGGCCGGATTGCGCGCTCGGCTGCCAAGCCGAAGGCAACCGAAATGAGCGCGCAGGCGATCGCGTAACGGCGATCGACGAAGCTGCTTTCGAAGCCCACGAAGAACGCCGCGCGCAGCCATTCGATCAAATGTGCGAGCGGGTTGTAGCCGATCCACGCCCGCGCGTCCGGCGGCAGGGTGTCGGCGATGAAGAAGACGCCGCTGGCGAAATAAAGCGGCCGTCGGATCGCGGCGAAAAGCCGCTCAAAGGTTGGAAACACGGCGCTGATCACGCCGGTCGCGATGCCGGTGCCGGCGCCCAGAGTGATGAGACAGGCAAACACGGCCAGCACATCGAGCGGCCGTTCGATCGTGAAGCGCGCCTCGAACATCCGGACCAAGAGGCACAGAACCACGAACACGACGCTCGCCGTCGCTGCCTCGAGGATGATCCGCGCCAGCATCAGATCGATCCGCGTTACCTGCGGGAACATCAACAGCGCCCGGTTGCCGTCGACGGCCTTCGCCGCCCGGTCGACGGTGTGCGTGAAGACGAGCCACGGAACGACGCCCGTGATCAGGAACAAGGCGAGGCTGTTGCCGATCGGCGTGCTCCGACCGAGCGCGGTGAACACAGCGATGAACACGGCGACGTGAGTCATCGGTTCAAGAAAGGCCCACAGGTAGCCAAACTGGTAGCGGCCAAAGCGCGTGCGCGTTTCGCGCAGCAGAACCGCGAGGACGACGCGCGCCATCACCACGTGGGCGGGGGGTGTCGTCATCGTCAGCGTCAGCGTTGCGCCGCCGGGATCCGCGTGACGACGAGCGGCCGGCTGCGCTGCCAGCCGCTGCGGTCGCTGCAGGCCGTCTGTTCGTCCGGTGCGCCAGTGTTGCCGTTTCCCGGTGCCAGGATCTGGAACCGCCGGCACCAGCGGCCGCTGGCGGAGAAGTACTTCGGCCCCAGCGCGACCGCAGCAGCGCGGCCGTCCGCAAACTGCGCCTCGCCGCTGTCACCGATGCTGCCGCTGCCGAGAAAGCCGCTCTGATCCCATCCGCCGTCCCGGGCAAGTGCCGCATCGCCGGTCAACGCGGCGAACGTGAAGCCGTCGTCATGGGTCATCGCGCAGCCTCCCAACAGCCAGCTGCCGGCCAGCAAGGCCAGCACGACCACGGGGCGTGGCAGGGTCGTCATGACAGGGGCTCCTTCACGACCCGCCGGCTCACGGCGACGGCCGGGTGCGGCAGGGACGAGCGCGGCTGGATCGGCATTGCCTGGCTCCGCTTGCTTGGGAATTGCCGGCATTTTTCACCGAAGTTGCTACAAAACCGTTAACGCTATTAAACGCAAGCTACCGTAACGGGTTGGTTGCCGCGGCCGGGGTCGGCGCCGGGCCCGATCCAGGTTCCGGTTGCGCGAAGCCGAAGCTTGGGATGAAATGCGGCGAGCCGTGTCGCCACGGCGACCACCGGCATGACGGCGCTCGCGTTCGGGGAATGGTGTTCGGGCGCTCACGCGGGCAAAGTCCGATCAACAGTAGGGAGTGAGAAACATGCGTTTCCGGAGCGAGATCGCGAAGCTTACCTTCGGTGTCGTCGCCGCGACGGCCCTCTTCGCAGGCACCCAGGCGGCGGAGGCGGCAACCGCCGCGGAGATCGACCAGGGCGTCGCCGCGGCGCTCAAGGCGTGCAAGGCGCAGCTGCCGGCCTGCAACGCACTCGCGAGCAAGGCCAAGGGCATTCTGGTGTTTCCGGAAGTGACCAAGGCGGCGATCGGGATCGGCGGCTCGTATGGCGAGGGCGCGCTGCTGGTCGGCGGCGTAACTGCCGCACACTACAGCACCAAGTCGGCCTCGGTCGGCCTTTCGATCGGCGCGCAGACCCGCTCGGAAGTGATCATGTTCCTCACCGACGCCGCGCTGCAGCAGTTCCGCACCAGCGAGGGCTGGGAAGTCGGCGGCTCTGCCTCGGTCGTCGCCATCGATACCGGCACGAGCGGTTCCGTCGACACCGAGTCGATCAAGGATCCGGTCGTCGGTTTCATCTTCGGCGAGACGGGCTTGATGGCGGATCTTTCGTTCGAGGGGGCAAAGATCCAAAAGATCGTGCCCTGAACCCAGGCCCGCGCGATCGGATGGCGGCGGCAGCCGGCATCCGATCGCGCTTGCGGGAGAGGAGAGCCGGTGATGACGGCAATGCTGATGTATGCAACTGCGCCGACCAAGGACGAGGCCCAGCGCATCGCTCGGACCGTCGTCGATGAGCGCCTCGCGGCATGCGCCAACGTAATCGCCGGCGTGACCTCGACGTACTGGTGGGAGGGCAGCGTGCAGGAGGATGTCGAGGCGGTCATCATCATGAAAACCCGCGCCGATCTGGTCGAGGCCCTGACCAGCCGCGTGCGCGACCTCCACTCATACCAGTGCCCCTGCGTCGTCGCCGTGCCCATTACAGGCGGCAACGCCGAATTCCTGCAATGGATCACCGCCGAGACCCTGGCGAAGGCTTAAGGTGCCTGACCAAAAATGATGCTTCCAGAATCAACGTCTTGCCCCCCAACACCTTCGTCATGCGCGGACTTGTTCCGCGCATCCACGGTCGGGGCTGGCATGACGATTTGATGGCCGGCCTCCGAGCGCCGCCAGCGTTATCGACCGGCTTTGCCTTCAGAAGCACTCCGCCATTAACCCCATCGAAAAGGGTGGGAGATAACCCGTCGCGCTCCTCCAACAACGGCGGCTTGATGCCAGGAGCGGACATCGTCTCCGGGCCGTCCACACACGGGCTACGCTTGCTAGGCTTGCCGATTCTCGAGCAAGCTTTTCCGGAAGCACGGAAGGCTGGGCTCGTGAGCTTATACAGACTGCACAAGAGTGTTCTGCGGCGCCTCGGCTCTCCGAGAGTCGCGCAGTTTGGAGTTCTGGTCATGGCAGACTGCTGGTTCCAAATCGACTTGGCTATGCCGGTGGCCATGACCGCTGAGTTACAGCGGGACATCGTCGTGGCCATCCGGCCACGTTGGCACGTAAGCGATATTGAAATGCAGCGGCTGGAAGACGGGGTGTTCCGGCTGAAGCTGTCGATAATATCTGAAGGCGATGTGCTCAATACAGCAAGCAATGATGAGCTGAGAGAGTTCCGCGACCTCGTCGTCAGTCTCGTTGCCTTTTCAGTAATGGTGCCTGTAAAAATGATGAGTAAGGGCGTCTTTGATTTTCCTGTGAGTGGCAAACAGCGTAAGCAGAAGTCGCTCGGCCCGATGAAATACGAGTTTCCACCGATGCCGTTGTCAGATCTACAACCGCTCGTGTTCGGTTTTGCGTTGCAACCGAAATACGCTTCCGCTGTTCACTTTTTCTGGGAGGCGCTCAACTCGGAGCACCCTCTTTACCGATTCATTAACCTTGCTGTTGCGGTCGAGTTGTTGGTTCGTCACGACTCCCCAGTCCGTGGCTCTCGCCACCCGAGCTGCGGGGACTCTAAGTGCGGCTACCAACTTGAGCATTGCCCAGAGTGCAATCGACCGTGGAAGATTCCGTCCCAGCTAAGGGAGCGTGCCGCGTTCCTGCTCCCTGCCGACCTTCTGCCCAAGTTTATTGCAGCCCGTAATCAGGTCTTCCACGGTCTTTCTGACGCCCTACATCACGATTACTCGAACGACCTCCCTGAACTGAATTGCTCTCTCTTCGTGGTACTGAGAAACTACCTTGGTCAGCAAATGGGACTGCCTACGATCGGTCGGGACCAACTGGGTGTGGCGTTGAACCCACCAGGGATTTCAGTGACCATCTTCTATACCCTGCCCTGACCGAAGGACGCTGGCAGCCTGCGTAGCCCCGATTAACCGTCGTAGGGCGGGTCTAAAGCGGAGCGTGACCCGCCGAATGCGTCATTCTCCCCATTCTGCGTTCGAGATAGTCTGTTCATTGGGGCCAAGCCAAGCGTCTGGGTAAAGTCCGCGCCGGACGCATGACTTGAACGTCAAATGCGGCCACTTGGCCGCTTCCCGGACATAGCCGTGCTTGACTGGGTTGAAGTGGACATAATCCACGTGCGCGGCGAAATCCTCGTCATCGCGGATGGCGTGCTCCCAGAAGCGCCGCTCCAACAGTTGGACGGTAAAAGAAATAACACCCTCCCGGGACGCGGTGTCGGCGGTAGTCGGGAATCTCAGTTTACTCCCATCCCCTGCAGGACACCCTCGCCGGAACGTTCGTTCGGCGGGTCACGCTGCGCTTTAGACCCGCCCTACCGCATCTTATGGATGAACGTCCTCGTCCGCCGCCGGCAGTTGCACCGTGGCGATGGCCTGGGCCGCGATGCCTTCGCTGCGGCCGGTGAAGCCGAGGCCTTCCGTCGTCGTCGCCTTGACGCTGATGCGGGCGAGCGGGACTGCCAGCAGTTCGGCGAGCGATGCGCGCATGCGCTCCCGGTGCGGCCCGAGCTTCGGCCGCTCGCAGATCAGCGTGAGATCGACGTGGATGATGCGGCCTCGGGCTTCAGCGACAAGCGCTGCCGCATGGCGGAGGAAAACGGCAGAATCCGCGCCGCGCCACTTCGCCTCGCTGGGCGGGAAGTGGACGCCGATATCGCCGGCGCCGATGGTGCCCAAGAGCGCATCGGTGAGCGCATGCAGGGCGACGTCGGCGTCCGAATGGCCTTCGAGCCGGGCGGAGTGGGGGATCGCCACCCCGCATAACGTCACCGCATCGCCGGGCGCGAAGCGGTGGACATCGAAGCCGCTCGCGCTGCGCGTCTCCAGGGTGGCGGTCGCTATGCGCACGGCCTGCACCCAATCAGTTTCGTTGGTCACCTTGATGTTGTCCTCATCGCCCGCAACCAGCCTCGCCGTCAGGCCCGCCTGCTCGGCCACGGCGGCATCATCCGTCAAGCCGGCGCCTTCAAACCGGTGATGCGCAGCAAGGATGGCCTCGAAGTGAAAGCCCTGCGGCGTCTGCGCCCGCCACAGCCCGTCGCGCGCGATGGTCTCGACCACCACGCCGGCATCGCTGCCGTCGCTGCGCTTCAAGGTATCCACCACCGGCTGCGCCGCGATCGCTGCCGGCGCCGATCCGAGCGCCGCCAGCACGCGGTCGATGAGTGCGGTGGTGACGAACGGCCGCGCCGCATCGTGGATCAGGACAAGCTCGGGCTTGCGTTCGGCCAGGCTCTCCAAGCCCAAGCGTACCGAGTCCTGCCGGCTGGCGCCGCCCGCGACCGGCGGCGGCAGGTCAAGGCCGGCCAGGGCCTGGACGCAGACGGCTGCATCGTCCGGATGGATGACGACCTGAACGACATCGACGGACGGGTGGCCAACAAACGGCAACACCGCGCGGCGGATGACGCTCTGGCCGGCGAGATCCAGGTACTGCTTCGGCTTGGGCCCGCCGAAGCGGCTGCCGCGGCCTGCGGCGACGATCAAGGCGGCACAACGGCTCATCTCAGCGCTCGCGTCGGGACGGGACGAGGGATCGAAGCGAACCTAGCCAGTCAGCGCACGCTTGCCAAGCGATCGCGATCGTCCGTTCGTCGGCGGTTGCCTTCGCCTTAGGCAGACACGCTCTTGACCGGTGAGGCAAATGGTGAAACATGAGGCAGCTGGCATTGCGAGCGCGCTTCGTGGCTGGTTGATCGGCCGCTGCGCGCGGCGGCTTCCTTCACGATTTAGCCGGGCCTTCGGTATCGGTAGCCGGGCCGCACGAATGCGGATGCTGCTGGCGGGTGGGTGATCGTCTCCACCGGCGCGTGTGTGCTGAAGCAAAGAATGGACCGTGTGGACCAGAACAACGATGTCGCTCCCGCCTGACGCAGGTCTCGATTTCGATAGCATCTTGAATGCGCTGCCGTCGGTGGTGGTGGTCGTTAATGGCGGCACGCGCGTTCTCTACGTCAACAACGCCGGCGAGCAGTTCTTCGGCACCAGTGCGAAAGCGCTGATCGGCCACCGGCTCGACCGGCTGGTCCCTGCCGACAGTCCGTTGTTCGCCTTGATCGCACAGGCGCGCGATGGCAACCTGTCGGTTTCCGAGTATCACGTGAGCCTGGCGAGCCCGCGGATCGGCCATCATGTGGTCAACGTGAATGCGGCGCCGGTGCCGGAGGTGCCGAACGCGGTTGTGGTGTCGATGCAGGAACGTTCCGTCGCTGCCAAGATTGACCGGCAGTTGACCAACCGCGGTGTCGCCCGATCGGTGAGCGCCATGGCGGCGATGCTCGCGCACGAGGTGAAGAACCCGCTCTCCGGCATCCGCGGCGCCGCCCAGTTGTTGGAGACGACGACGCGGCCGGAGGACCGCGCGCTGACTCGCCTGATCCGCGATGAGGCCGACCGGGTTTGCAGTCTGATCGATCGGATCGACGTCTTTTCGGCGAACGCCAGCCTCCAGCGCGAGGGCATCAACATCCATGAGGTCTTGAGCCGGGTGCGGACGCTCGCTGAAAGCGGCTTTGGGCGCCACCTGCACTTCACGGAAGGCTACGATCCGTCGTTGCCGATGGTCTACGGCAACCGCGATCAGTTGATTCAGGTCTTTCTCAACCTCGTGAAAAACGCCGCCGAGGCCGCACCGGTTGACGGTGGCGAGGTGACGATCGCGACCAGCTACTGGCACGGCGTGCGGTTCGCCATCTCCGGCCGCCACACCCGCGTCCACCTGCCGCTGATGGTAAGCATTCAGGATAACGGCCCCGGCATCCCGGAGGATCTGAAGCCGCACCTGTTCGAGCCGTTTATCACCTCGAAGGCGAAGGGCAGCGGCCTCGGTCTTGCTTTGGTGGCGAAGATCGTAGGCGATCACGGCGGCGTCGTCGAATTCGAGAGCGAGCCGAAGCGGACCGTCTTCCGCGTCATGCTGCCGGTTTTCCCGCCATCGGAGGAGGTTTGAGTGACCGCGTCCGTTGTTCTCGTCGCCGACGATGACGCCGGCATTCGAACCGTGATCACGCACGCGCTGGAGCGAGCAGGCTTCGAAGTGCGCACCACCGCCAACGCGGCGACCCTGTGGCACTGGATCAGCGACGGCCAGGGCGACGTCGTCATCACCGACGTGATCATGCCGGACGAGAACGGTCTCGACCTCATCCCGCGCATCCGCAAGATCAGGCCCGAGCTGCGTGTCATCGCCATGAGCGCGCAGAGCACGCTGTTGACCGCCGTCAAGGCCGCCGAACGCGGGGCCTTTGAATATCTGCCGAAGCCGTTCGACCTGAACGAGCTCACCGCCGTCGTCCGGCGCGCGCTCGAGGCGCCGCGTGCGGCCGTGGTTGCTCCGGATGAGGCGGAACCCGACGAGCAGCTGCCGCTGATCGGCCGGTCGCCGGCAATGCAGGACATCTACCGCACGCTCGCCCGCCTGATGGGGACCGACCTGACGGTGATGATCACAGGGGAATCAGGGACCGGCAAGGAGCTGGTTGCGCGCGCTTTGCACGACTACGGCAAACGCCGCAACGGACCGTTTGTCGCCATCAACATGGCGGCGATCCCGCGCGAGCTGATCGAGAGCGAGCTGTTCGGTCACGAGAAGGGCGCGTTTACCGGCGCAACCCATCGCTCGTCCGGCCGGTTCGAACAGGCCGAGGGTGGCACCCTGTTTCTCGACGAGATCGGCGATATGCCGCCGGAGGCGCAGACCCGTCTCCTGCGCGTCCTGCAGGAGGGCGAATATACGACCGTGGGCGGTCGCGCCGCCATCCGCACCAATGTGCGCATCATCGCTGCCACCCATCACGATCTGCGGCAGTTGATCCGTCAGGGGCTGTTCCGCGAGGACCTCTATTTTCGCTTGAATGTCGTGCCGATCCGGCTGCCGCCGTTGCGCGAGCGGAGCGGCGATATCCCGGAGCTGGTCCGCCATTTCATGTCGCGCGCCGGCACCGAGGGTCTGCCGGCGAAAATGCTCGACGCGGCAGCGATGGAAAAGTTGAAGAGCTATCGTTGGCCCGGCAACATCCGCGAATTGGAAAACCTGGTCCGCCGCCTGGCTGCCCTCTATTCCGAGGAGGTCATCGGCATCGAGATCATCCAGGCCGAGCTGGCGGATGCCTCGACGCCGGTTGCCGAAGCGGAAGATAACGGCCTTGCGCAGTCGGTCGAGCGGCATATCCGCGCCTTCTTCGGCGCCCATGGCGGTGCCCTGCCGGCGCCTGGCTTGTTCGATCGTGTCGTCCGCGAGGTCGAGCGGCCCTTGATTACGTTGACCCTCGAAGCGACGCGCGGCAACCAGATCAAGGCTGCCGAGGTGTTGGGCCTCAACCGCAACACGCTCCGCAAGAAAATCCGCGAGCTCAACATTCCCGTCATTCGGGGAGGGGGGCGCGAATGACGAAACGCCCGCGCTCGCTCGCGCGGCGCCTGTTCGTCCTCGCCAGCCGCATCTCCCGCCGCTATCGCCTCGGGCGGACGCTTGCCTTCGGCATTGCCGCGATCGCGATCGCATCGAGCATCGTCACGGTCGCCGTCTGGACCGGCAACACCGGTTTCGGGCCGGATCCGGGGACGGTTGCCGTCCTTCTGTATCTTGATACAGTCTTCCTTCTGTTGTTCGCGGCCATCATCACGCGCCGCCTCGTCACCCTGTGGGCGGCGCGCCGGCGGGGGCTGGCCGGTTCGGGCCTGCATGTCCGGGTGGTGGTGCTGTTCAGTCTGGTCGCGATTGCGCCTGCCATCCTGGTCGCCGTGTTCTCGGCGATCTTCCTCAATTTCGGCCTGCAGGCGTGGTTCAGCGAACGCGTGCGGACCGCAATCGAATCGTCGAACGAGATCGCGCGCGCGTATCTGCAGGAATATCGGCAGAACATCCGCGCCGACGTGTTCGAGATCGCGAACGAGCTCAATCGGCAGGCGCCGGTGCTGATGCGCAATCTCGATTCGCTCGACCAGCGGCTGACGCAACTGATCAACCTGCGCTTTCTGTCGGAAGGGTTGATCGTCGATTCGAGCGGCCGCGTCCTCGCCGGTTCGCCGTTGAGCCTGACCCTCGAGTTCGATCCCCTGCCGGCGGAAGCGTTCGAACAGGCGGAAAGCGGGCAGATCGTCGTCCTCGCCGACCAGCAGGACGACCGCGTCCGCGCCGCCATCAAGTTGAACCGTTTCATCGATGCCTATCTGCTGGTCGCCCGCTTCATCGATCCGGCTGTGCTGCAGAGCATTCACCGGACCGAGATGGCAGTGGCCCAGTACCGTCATCTGGAGGAGAGCCGCGGCGGCATTCTGATCACCTTTGCGATGATCTTCATCGTCGTCGCGCTGCTATTGCTGTTGGCGGCGGTCTGGATTGCGCTTAACCTGGCGACACAAATTTCCCGGCCGATCAGTGCCTTGATCGGCGCCGCCGAACGGGTGCGCGACGGCGATCTCTCGGCGCGGGTGCCGCCCTCTGCATCGGGCGACGAAATCGGCACGCTCAGCCGCGCCTTCAACCGGATGACGACGCAGTTGCAGAGCCAACAGGTGGGACTGATTCTCGCCAATCAGGACCTCGATCAGCGGCGCCGCTTCACCGAAGCTGTCTTGAGCGGCGTCTCCGCCGGCGTGATCGGCCTCGATGCTGAAGCGCGCGTCAATCTGCCGAATCAATCGGCCTCGCAGTTGTTGGCGATCGATCTGCGCACGGCGATCGGGATGCCGCTTGCTGAAGTCGTGCCGGAGATGGCGGAGCTGATCGGGTCCGCGGTCGTGGTGCCGGACCATCAGCAGCAGGCCCAGGTCAGGCTTGTTCGCGGCAACCGGTCGCTTACCTTCATTGTCCGCATCGTGACCGAAAAAGTCGGCGCCGATGTCATGGGCTATGTCGTGACGTTCGACGACATCACGGCTCTGGTGCAGGCGGAGCGAAAGGCCGCCTGGGCCGACGTCGCACGGCGCATCGCGCACGAAATCAAGAATCCGCTGACGCCGATCCAGCTTGCCTCGGAGCGTTTACGTCGTAAATACATGAGCGAAATCAAAACCGATCCCAAGACCTTCGCGGCATGTATCGAGACCATTATTCGCCAGGTGGAGGACATTGGCCGCATGGTCGACGAGTTCTCTGCGTTCGCGCGCATGCCACGGCCGGACCTGAAGCCGCAGGACCTGGGCGAGCTGATCGAGAAGGTCGTGTTCTTGGAGCGCAACCGCCATCGCGACATCGATATCGTGCTTGCGCCTCGCGCCGCGCGCATCGATCTCGTCTGCGATGGCCGGCAGGTGGCGCAGGCTCTCACCAACGTCTTGAAGAACGCCGCCGAAGCGATCGTCGCCCGGGAGCCGGGCGCGGGCGGCGCGCTGCCGCGGGGCTGGATCGGCATCAGCGTGAAACAAGAGGACGTCGACGGAAAGGGACTGGCGGCAACGATCGCAATCGAGGATAACGGGCGCGGGCTGCCGAAAGAAAATCGGGACCGGCTGACGGAACCGTACGTAACGACGCACAGCAAAGGAACGGGGCTTGGACTGGCCATTGTCAAGAAAATCATGGAAGACCACGGTGGCGAGCTTTTGCTGGAAGACAAAGAAGGTGGGGGGGCGATGGTGATGCTGCGTTTTGCAATGGCGCTGGGCAGTGCCGCGCCGGCGGCGTTCCCCGCCGAGGGGAGCAGCGATAGCGAGCGGAGCGCTGCGGCGGCTGCCATGGCGGTGCGCGCCGATGTCTAGTCCCGCGCGGCTTCCGGCCGAAGATATCCTGATCGTCGATGACGAGGCAGACATCCGCACGCTCGTCGCCGGCATCCTTGACGACGAAGGCTTCCGCGCCCGCGAGGCAGGCGACAGCGATGCCACGATCGCAGCCGTCAACGCCAGGCGCCCCGGCCTCGTCCTGCTCGACATCTGGCTGCAGGGCAGCAAGCTCGATGGCATGTCGTTGCTGGAACACTTGAAGCGCGAGCATCCGAGCGTGCCGGTGGTGATGATGAGCGGCCACGGCACCATCGAAACCGCCGTCCAGGCGATCAAGCTCGGCGCCTACGACTTTATCGAAAAGCCGTTCAAGGCGGACCGGATGATCCTTGTCGTTCGTCGCGCGATCGAGGCCGCACGGCTCAAGCGCGAGAACGAGGAGCTCCGCCTGCGCGCCGGTCCGATCACCGATCTGATCGGCACATCGTCCGTTATTGCGCATCTCCGCCAAGCTATCGATCGCGTCGCCCCGACCAACAGCCGCGTGCTGGTGAGCGGTCCCGCCGGTGCCGGCAAGGAGGCGGTGGCGCGCATGATCCACGCCCGCTCGCGCCGCTCGGAGGGGCCTTTTACCATCGTCAACTGTGCCTCGATGGCCCCCGACCGGATGGACGTCGAGCTGTTCGGCGTCGAGGCTGCCGGCGCGGCTGCCGTCGCCGAGCACAAGGTCGGCCTGTTCGAGGCGGCCCACAACGGCACGCTCTTCCTCGACGAGGTCGCCGACCTGCCGCAACCGACGCAGAGCAAGATTGTCCGCGTCCTGCAGGAACAGACCTTCATGCGGGTCGGCGGTCAGACCCGGGTCGAGGTGGACGTCCGCGTCATTGCCGCCACCACCAAGGACTTGACCGAGGAAATCCAGGCCGGCCGCTTTCGCGAGGATCTCTTCTACCGTTTGGCGGTGGTGCCGCTGAAGGTGCCGGGGCTGACCGAACGGCGGGAGGATATCCCGCTCCTGGCGCGGCATTTCATGGCCCGCGCAGCCGAGACCGCGGGCCAGAGGCCGCGCGAACTCAGCGAGGACGCGATCGCGGTACTACAGACCTACAACTGGCCCGGCAACGTCCGCGAGCTGCGCAACATCATCGAGCGCATTCTGATCATGGCGCCCGGCGGGGCCGAGGAGGCGATCCGCGCCGACATGCTGCCGGCCGAGATCAGCGATGAACTCGGCGTCGGCCGGCAGGCGGACCGCTCAGGCGAGATCATGGGGTTGCCGCTCAAGAACGCGCGCGAGATGTTCGAACGCGAGTATCTCGTCGCCCAGGTGACGCGCTTCGGCGGCAACATCTCGCGCACGGCCGCGTTCGTCGGCATGGAGCGCTCGGCGCTGCACCGCAAGCTCAAGTCGCTCGGCATTCAGACCGACGAGCGGGTGCGCGTGTCGGGTCCGCAGGATTAGCCGACGGCTGGCGCCAAGGGCAGTCAACGATGAGGATTATCATCTGTGGTGCGGGGCAGGTCGGCTTCAACATCGCCCGCCAACTGGCGCGGGAGAATAACGACGTCACAGTCGTCGATACCTCGCCGGATCTGATCCGCCGCGTCAGCGACCGTCTCGACGCGCAGGGGATCGTCGGCCACGCCTCGCGGCCGGATATTCTCGACCGTGCCGGGGCCGGCGAGTGCGACATGCTGATCGCCGTGACCCACACCGACGAAGTCAACATGGTCGCCTGCCAGGTCGCCCATTCGCTGTTCCAGGTCCCGGTCAAGATCGCCCGCATCCGTGAGCAGAGCTACCTCGATCCGGCGTGGTCGGGACTGTTCACGCGCACCAACCTGCCGATCGACGTCATCATCTCGCCGGAGGTCGAGGTCGCGCGCGCGGTCACCCGCCGCCTGCGGGTCCCCGGTTCGTTCGAGATGATTCCGCTCGCCGACGACAAGGTGCGTCTTCTGGGCGTGCATTGCGGTGCCGAGTGCCCGCTCCTCAACACGCCGATCAAGCAATTGACGGAATTGTTCCCGGACCTGAACGCGCAGATCGTCAGCATCGTGCGCGGCGACAAGCCGCTCCATTTCTCCGGCGATGACCAGCTGGCCTGCGGCGATGACGTCTATTTCGTCGTCGAGACCGACCTCGTCGGCCGCGCCATGGCGGCATTCGGGCACGAGGAGGATCCGGCGCGCCGGCTGCTGATCTGCGGCGGCGGCACGATCGCGCTGCTTCTGGCGCAGGAGATCGAGCGCGAGCTGCCATCGATCACGGTCAAGATCATCGAGCTCAAGCCGGAGCGGGCGGCCCAGGTCGCAAGCGTGCTCGGCAACACGGTCGTCCTGGTCGGAGACGTGCTCGCGCCCGACATTCTCGAAGAGGCGGGCGTCGCATCGGCCGATACCGTCGTTTCGCTGACCGACGACGACGAAACCAACATCCTCTCGTCCATCCTCGCCAAGCGCCACGGCGCCGGCCGGGTGATCACGCTTCTCAACAAGGAGACCTACGACAGCGTCGTCACTCCGCTCGGCATTGACGTCGTCGTCAGTCCGCGCAACCTGACGGCGTCGACGATCCTGCAGCATGTCCGCCGCGGCCGGATCCATGCTGTGCACGCGCTGCGCGATGGCGTCGGCGAGGTGATCGAGGCCGAGGCGCTTGAGACCTCAAACCTGGTCGGCCAGCCGCTCAAGGATGTCCGGCTGCCGGGCGGCGTCATGGTGGGCGCGATCGTCCGTGCCGGCAAGGTCATTATACCGCGCGGCACGACCGTCATTCAGCACCGCGATCGCGTCATCTTGTTTGCGGCGTCGGACGCCGTACGCAGGGTCGAGAAGCTGTTCTCGGTCCGCCTGGAATACTTCTGAGTGGCGTCTGCGTATGGGCTGCATCAGCTACGTCAACGGCCGCTACGTTCCTCATCGGCACGCCCTCGTTCACGTCGAGGACCGCGGCTATCAGTTTGCGGACGGCGTCTATGAGGTGTTGGCGGTTGCCAACGGCCGACCGGTCGACGAGGCGGAACATCTGCAGCGCCTGGAGCGCTCGCTGGCCGCTCTGCAGATTGCCTGGCCGATGGCGCCGGCGGCGCTGCGGCTGGTGATACGCGAGGTGATCCGTCGCAACCGCATCGACCGCTTTGGCATCGTCTATCTGCAGGTGACCCGCGGCGTGGCGCCGCGCAATCATGCCTTCCCGCGGGCCGGCCGCAGTTCGCTGGTCATCACCGGCCGCCGGTTGCAACCGCCCGAGCCCGCGGTCGCGCGCGAGGGCGTGCGCGTCATCACGGTTCCCGACCTGCGCTGGAAACGCTGCGATATTAAATCGATCGGGCTGACGGCGAACGTGCTCGGCAAGCAGGCGGCGGTCGATGCCGGGGCCGCGGAAGCCTGGATGGTCGACGACTCCGGTTTCGTCACCGAGGGCACGACCTCGAACGCCTGGATCGTGACCGAAGCCGGCGAGCTCATCACCCGGCAGCCGGATGCCGCGATCTTGAGCGGCATCACCCGTCATGCGGTCCTCGCCCTGGCGCGGACGCATGCGGTCCGCATCGTCGAGCGGCCGTTCAGCGTCGGCGAGGCCAAGGCGGCTGCCGAGGCCTTCCTCACCAGCACAACGGCCCTGGTGAAGCCCGTCGTCGCCATCGACGGCACGCCGGTCGGCAGCGGCCTCGTCGGGCCGTTCACCGAGCGCCTGCTCGATCTCTACTTGCACCATCTCACCCAGACCGGGAGGTGACGCCGATGGACGCCGAAGCGCTGATTGAAGAGCTGCGCGCACGCGGTCTCTCGCGACCGGTTGCGTTGCTGCTGGACTGGGATAACACCCTGATCGACAGCTGGCACGCCATCCATGACGCGCAGAACTACACCCTTGCCGCCTTCGGGCTTGAGCCGTGGTCGCTCGAGGAGATTCAACGGAGGGTTCGCGGTTCGATGCGCGATACCTACCCGCGGTTGTTCGGCGATCGATGGTTGGAAGCAGGCGAGCTTTTCTACCGCCGATTCGCGGAACGCCACCTTGAAACGCTCGTGCCGTTGCCGGGCGTCCCGGAGATGCTCCGTGATCTGCACGCTGCCGGCCTCTATATCGCCGTCGTCAGCAACAAGAAGGGCGACTACCTGCGCGCCGAGGCGACCAAGCTGGGCTGGCAGCGATGGATCGGCCGGCTGGTCGGCGCTTTCGACGCCAGCCGCGACAAACCGGCAGTCGAGCCGGTGCATCTGGCGCTCAAAGGCTCAGGCATCATGCCGGGAACGCAGGTCTGGTTTGCGGGCGATGCAGACATCGACATCGAATGCGCCGCCAACGCCGGCTGTGTGCCGATTCTGGTGCGCGAAGAGCCGCCCACCGCGGATGAGTTTGTTGATCATAAGCCGGTTTTGCATGTTGACGGCTGTATGACGCTTTCAAACGTGCTGCAGAATCTGTAATCTCGACTGAGATGGGCGCCGATCGATATCCTCATACCGCTCTTCGGCGGGAGCCAATAGAGGACAACGAGGCTCGGGAGGCGACTGCGCAGACCATTGGGGGACATTGATTCCACCGCGCGGTCCGCAAAATTGGGGAGATAAGAAAGGGATAGTACCCATGTCCTCGGAAAAATCGCAGAATGTTCAGGACGTTTTCCTGAATCACGTGCGCAAAAACAAGACACCGGTGACCGTTTTTCTGGTTAACGGGGTGAAGTTGCAGGGGATCATCACGTGGTTTGACCAGTTTTCCGTCCTGCTGCGGCGGGATGGCCATACGCAGCTCGTTTATAAGCATGCGATTTCGACGGTGATGCCGTCGGTGCAGATCCAGCTGTTTGAGCCCGACCGGGACGCCGGCGCCGCGTGAGCGTTCGGCGGCGCGTTCCTTGACCGTCCCCGGCGCGGGGATTCGCGGGCGTAGCCGGTGTGTCGTCCTCCATCCCGACCCGCGAACGGGCAGCAGCGGGCGGGTGCGCTCGGCTGAGGCCCGGTTGCAGGAAGCCGTCGGGCTTGCCGAAGCGATCGCGCTTGACGTTGCCCATCGCGAGGTGGTGCCGCTGGCGGCACCACGGCCGGCAACACTGTTCGGCGCCGGCACTGTCGAGCGGTTGGGCGCCGTCATCGAGGCACGTGCTGTGGATTCGCCTCATTCCAGCATCACCGCCAGTCCCGGCATCAGCGTGGTCATCGTCGATTTCCCCCTGACGCCGGTCCAGCAGCGCAATCTTGAGCGCGCGTGGTCGACCAAGGTTATCGACCGCACCGGCCTGATCCTCGAAATTTTCGGCGAGCGGGCACGCACGGCGGAGGGCGAGCTGCAGGTCGAGCTTGCGGCGCTCAGCTATCAGCGCAGTCGCCTGGTGCGCAGCTGGACGCATCTGGAGCGCCAGCGCGGCGGCTTCGGTTTTCTCGGCGGCCCCGGCGAAACGCAGCTCGAGGCCGACCGGCGGCTGATCACCGACCGCATCGCACGCCTCAAGCGCGAATTGGAGCAGGTCCGCAGGACACGCGGGCTGCACCGCCGCGCGCGCACCCGGGTGCCGCACCCCGTCATCGCGCTGGTCGGCTATACCAACGCCGGCAAGTCAACGCTGTTCAACCGCTTGACGCGCGCTGACGTGCTGGTCCGCGATCAGCTGTTCGCCACCCTCGACCCGACGATGCGCGGAATGGACCTGCCGTCAGGACAGCGCGCAATCCTGTCCGATACCGTCGGTTTCATATCCGATTTGCCGCACGAGCTGGTCGACGCCTTCCAGGCGACGCTGGAGGAGGTGATCGAGGCGGATATCATTCTCCATGTCCGCGATTCCTCGCATCCGGACGGAGAGGCGCAAAAGGAGGATGTCGAGCGCGTGCTGCAGGGGCTCAGTGCCGGCCCCGATGCCGGTCAGCCGCTGATCGAGGTGCTGAACAAGGCCGATCTCCTCGATGCAGATACGCGGACGACGCTGGCCAACCGCCTTTCGCGCGGCGAGATGCCGGGGGTGCTGGTTTCGGCGCAAACGGGCGACGGGTGCGGGGGCCTGCTCGATCTTCTGGATGGCTGGCTGGGACGGGCGCGGGTGACGGTCGAGGTATCCTTGCCGCATGCCGAAGGGGCGGAAGTCGCGTGGCTTTACGAACACGGTGAGGTCGTCGCGCGCGAAGATCGTGCCGAATCGGTCGTGCTTCGGGTTAGACTGTCACCGCTGGCGCGCGCGCGTCTTGACGAGCGGGCGCACGGGCACAGCGGCGGGATAAGCGTCACCGTCTGCGCCGATTAGGATTGGCCGATGAGGATTGATCACACTGCCTGATTCGTGACAGTACGCGCAACGCACGTCCCCTCCGGCAGGTCACCCGGGCAGGGTGGTGCCGGACCATGCTGCACTGACGCCGTGATGAGCGAGAATGGCGATAAACTATGACGCCGTGACGGCGTTGATGCGGCAGGTCGCAGCCGCTGAGATCCTGCCGCGGTTCCGCAAGCTGGCGCCTGCCGACGTCCGCCAGAAGGACCACCCGGCCGACCTCGTCACCGTCGCCGACATCGAGGCGGAACAGGCGCTGAGTGCCGGGCTGACGGCGCTCCTGCCTGGCAGTCGCGTCGTCGGCGAGGAGGCTGCCGCGCGTGATCCCGGCCTCCTGGCGCTGCTCGGCGGCGGGGATCCGGTCTGGCTGATCGATCCCGTCGACGGCACGCAGAACTTTGTCGACGGCTTGGAACGCTTCGCGGTCATCATTGGCCTGTGCGAGGGCGGGCGCACGCTGGCCGGCTGGATTCTCGACCCGATCGGCGGCAGCGTGGTCTGGGCCGGCATCGGTACCGGCGCCTGGCTTGACGACGGCGCTGCCAGCCGCGAGCCGCTGTCGGTCGTGCGCGAAAAGCCGTTGAGCGAACTTGAGGGCTGCCTTGATTACCGCAGTGGCCAGCGGCTGCGGGCCGCGCGCGAGGCCGGCCTGTCGCCGTGTCCGTCGCTGTTGCAGCGCCGGCGTTGCACCGGCCACGAGTACCTGGATCTGGCTACGGCGCGAATTGATTTCGCCCAGTATCGCCGGCTGAAGCCGTGGGATCACGCGGCAGGCGTCCTCATTCACGCGGAGGCCGGGGGCTTCAGCCGGTTGCGCGGCAGCGGTCGGCCCTATCGGGCGGAGCCCGCGATCATCGAGGAGCCGCTTCTTCTGGCACCGGATGAGAACGCGTGGCGGGCCCTCGACGATCTCGTGTCCTGACCCCGGCTGCCGCGCTGAGGCTGGCCGAACACGGCGAAAAATACCACCAATGGCCGCAAGAGCGGTAGGGCAGCTCTCAAAGCGAAGCGTGACCCGCCCTCCCCCTGCCCCCTCCCACAAGGGGAGGGGGAACGACGGCCGGGCCATCCGCCAATCACCCCCTCCCCAACGCGGGAGGGGGCAGGGGGAGGGGGATGCCGCGACATGATTGGCTTCTCACTGGTGTGCGACCCGCCTGGCGACAATGACCCGCGCGAGCCTTGCCATGCCGGACATCCTCTCGATCCGCCATCGATCTGCAAATGCAGTATCATGTTTCCGGAACTCCAATCATGTCACCGGAACGCCATGACATCGGATATCCGCGGAAACAGACTACACGGGAGGGAACCACAATGACCGTGGCACAGAAGAGCCTGCTCGAGTTCCTCAGGACTTACGCCAAACGTCTGGCGGAGGAGGCGCTGAAGCTGGGCGAAGACATGGTCGAGTTTTACACCGCAAGAGCCGAAGTCCATGCCAAGCAGGGAAAGGTGGCGAGGATCGAGATGCTCCTCGGCATTAACAAAGAGAACTTCGAGGCGAATGAGAAGGAGTTGCGCCGCGCGCTGCGCGAGCTTGTAGCCCCGGTGATCAAGGCCATCCAATTACCGGCATTCTCCTATCTCAAAGCCATTATCGGCAGAGAGCACGAGTCCAACGCGCCGGAGCGGTTGGGTGGTAACAGCTCACGGGGTTGGCGTTTTTCGGTATTTTTCGCTTGCGCGGGCGGCGCGAATCTGACTCAACGTATGAGTGACTCCGCCATTTCGATACCGCCTGAGCGAGAGAGAGAAGGACGCGCTG
>JBATPX010000104.1:0-10593 GCA_049291695.1 Defluviicoccus sp. | reverse complement strand
GCAGCCGGGTGCGCATTTCGGGGGGCAAAAGGCGGCGCTAACGGCCAGCGGCTCCGGGCGCCGGGGGCGAAGCCGGGACGCCGCTCCGCTCGTCGCGCTGCACCCGCCGGTAGCCACGGTCGCGCAGGCAGCGCTCGTAGAGCTGCTCCTGCCGCTGTGAAGCCTCGAAGCGGTCGACCGACGTCCGCAAGGGCCGCAAGCGGGAGTAGTCGTCCGGCGCACCGCGCTGCTGTTGGATGGCAAAGTCGCGCTCAGCCTCGTCACGGGCGACAAGACGGCACTCGACGCGATCGGCGTCCCACTTTTCCCACGGAAGCGACGGATGCTCCCAGGTCCCGCCGCCGGTCTCGACCTTGCTCTGCCACCACGTCGCCGGGTCCACACAAGCCGCGACCATGAGGACGGCGCCGGCCACAATGCCCAGGGCTGATCGTCTCATCGTTTTCTCATCCGCGGCTGCCGCGACCACTGTCGGTATCCGTTAGGCTCAAGCAACCCTAACCCGCCTGCCGCCCGCTGACAACAAGCCCGTACCGTGTCCGTAGCGCGGTCCCCGGCCGGCCGGCCGCGCCGACGCTCAATCGGCAGGTG
The DNA here is from genome assembly GCA_049291695.1 of Defluviicoccus sp. Taxonomy (GTDB): domain Bacteria; phylum Pseudomonadota; class Alphaproteobacteria; order Rhodospirillales; family Defluviicoccaceae; genus Defluviicoccus. The sequence goes on along the minus strand of JBATPX010000104.1, from coordinate 10,002 downwards.
CGAGAAACTCCGCGACCAGCGGCGCATGAAACGAGGCGGGTGTACCCACAAGAGCTTGTGGCGTCACTGCTTCGTCGCCCAGCGCCTCATTGTGAACCTCGATTCCGCGGTACCAGGCGAGAAGCGTCCGCGACAGCAAGAGGTGATCGAGCATGCGCGGCCGGCCGTGATGGAGGACGGAGAAGCGGCGGGAATCGGCAAGCGAGCGCTCGGCCGGCACCAGCGTGCGGAAGGCCAGGTGCGGGTTGCCGGCGTCCTCCTCGTCGCCCAGGATGGTGCGCACCGGTGCTTCGTGCGCGTCGGCATTGAAATCGCCGCACACAACGATTCGCGCCTCCGGGTCGGCATCGAACAGCTGGTCGACCAGGAGCCGCACCTCCAGGGCCTGGCCGGCGGCCTTGACGGCGGCGAGAAAGAATCCTTCCGCCCAGCCAGACATGGTGCGCCAGACGGTAGCGCTCGCCTTGCCGCCAGGGATGAAAGCTGCGCGTGGCGCTCGTAAGTGCACGTTGACGACATCGAGCGTCCAGCCGGCGGCGGACCGAAGCCGCGCGTGCAGGAACGGCCGGTCCCAGGTGATGGCGCCGGCTGTCCCCTCACCGGCGGCCAGCGTGTAGACCGGCGGCTGGACGAGGTCGTGCAGGATCTGCCGGCCGCTCACGATCGCGAGCCGGCTGAGGATGACGACGTTGTGCTTGTCGCGCGGCCCGCCGTGCGTGCGGCTGAAGGTGGCGAGTCGGTGGAATGCGGCGTACGGCGTTGCGGCCAGGAGGGCATCGAGAGCATCGAGGCAGCGCGGTTCCCCGTCGCTGCCGCGCTGACTGTCGACCTCCTGCAGGCACAGGACATCGGCGCGCAGCCGCATCAGCTGCGGCTTCAACAGCCGCACCCGCTCGGCCAGGGTGGCATGCGGCTGCGCGCTGTCGCCGAGATTCTCGAGGTTGAAGGTGGCGATGCGCAGGCGCGCCGCAGGCGGCGGCTCTGCCGCGCTGCCCGCCGAAGCATGTTCGGGCGTCGCTCCAGCAGCACTCATGGTTGACCGCCGAGACAACGCCCAAGAAACGCAACCGTGTCCGGCGCATCCCACGTGGCGACACCGACGACGCGGCCCAGTTCGCGGCCGGTGCGGTCGAACAGGATGGTGGTCGGCAGGCCGGGGGCGGCCAGGGCGCGCGTCACTGCCGTCTTCCGATCGATCAGGATTTCAAGCCGGCGGATGGCGTGGTTTTCGAAGAACCGGCGGACAACCGGTGCCCCCTCGCGATCGGATGACAGCGCGAGCACGGCGATTCCCCCGGCCCGCAACAGCTCCGCGAGGCGGTCGAGGGCCGGCATCTCTTGCACGCAAGGCGCGCACCAGGTCGCCCAAAGGTTGACGATCAGCGGCTGATCGCGATAGCCGGCGAATGTTCGCGCGGTGCCGGCGGCGTCATAGAACGGGACCGTCGGCGCCGCTTGCGGCTGCGTTGCCGGCTTGAAGCGGCCAATCGTCGCCGGTGCGGCGCTGCAGTCGCCGGCCGCGGCGCTTGCGTCGGCGCCGAAGATCGTGACAATCAGCGTGAAGATCAGCGTCAGGATCGCGCGCATCATGCCTTGCTTCCTTCATTCTCCTGCGTCGGCGCCATCATGACCGACGCTGGCGCAGCCGCGCCGCCTCTGGCTCCGCCGCCAACCGTCGCTGACCGCCCGGCCAGCAGGATATGGGGCGGGCGTTTCGCCGCCGGCCCTTCGGCGGTTATGGAGGCGATCAACGTCTCGATCGACTTCGATCACCGCCTGCTGCCGCAGGATCTCCGCGCGTCCGCGGCGCACGCGGCGATGCTTGTTCGCCAGGGCATCATATCCGAGACGGACGGCAACGCCATCCTTGCCGGCCTCGCCACGATCAAGGCGGAGGCGGACGCCGGCACCTTGCCGCTCAAGCGCACGCTCGAAGACGTGCACATGAACGTCGAGGACCGGCTGGCGGAACTGATCGGCGAGCCGGCCGGGCGCCTGCACACGGCCCGCTCCCGCAACGACCAGGTGGCGACCGATTTTCGGCTGTGGGTCCGCGATGCGATCGATGCCCTCGATCAGGCGACCGAAGGGCTGCAGGCGGTCTTGATCGGCCAATCGGAAGTGCACGCGGAAGCGATCATGCCAGGGTTCACGCATCTGCAGGCGGCGCAGCCGGTGACGCTCGGCCATCACCTGCTCGCCTATGTCGAAATGCTGGGCCGCGACCGCGGCCGGCTTGCCGACTGCCGCCGGCGGCTGAACGAATGTCCGCTCGGCGCTGCCGCGCTCGCCGGCACGTCGTTTCCGATCGACCGGCGGCAGACGGCGCAAGAGCTTGGTTTCGATCGCCCGTGCGCCAACTCGCTCGATGCTGTCTCCGACCGCGATTTCGCGATCGAGTTTCTCGCCGCCGGCGCGCTGATGGGCGTTCATTTGTCGCGGCTGGCGGAGGAGATCGTGCTCTGGTCGTGCGAGCGATTCGCCTTTCTGCGGCTGGCCGACGACTTCTCGACCGGCAGCTCGATCATGCCGCAGAAGCGCAATCCGGACGCGGCCGAACTCATCCGCGCCAAGACCGGCCGGCTCGCGGGCGCCCTCGTCCAGCTGCTCACCGTCATCAAGGGCCTGCCGCTCGCTTACGCCAAGGATCTGCAAGAAGACAAGGAGGCGGTGTTCGATGCCGCCGATACGCTGAACCTCGCGCTGGCAGCGATGACCGGAATGCTGCAGACGGCGACCTTTGCAACCGCCACGATGCGCGCCGCCGCCGAAGCCGGCTTCCCGTCGGCGACCGACCTCGCCGACTGGCTGGTGCGCGTCAAGGGCTTGGCCTTCCGCCGTGCCCATCACGCCGCCGGCGCGATCGTCAAAGCCGCGGAGACTGCGGGATGCAAGCTGGAGGAATTGCCGCTCGCCGCCCTGCAAGCGATCGAGCCCGCGATCACGGACGAGGTTTTCACTGTCCTCGGCGTCGAGCGCTCGGTCGCAAGCCGCACGTCCGAGGGCGGGACGGCGCCTTCGCGGGTACGCGAAGCTGCGGCGGCAGCCCGCTTTCAGTTCCTCGGCGATTCGCAGCGGACAGGCCTTATCAAAGAGACCCCAGGCGAAATCATGCAATTGGCCATCGATCAAATCAGGGCAATTCTGAGCGGACAGGCCTTATCAAAGGGACTGGGCAAGAAGGATAACGCATCATGATCGGAAACCTGATCTTCTTCGTCATCATCGGCATCATCGCCGGCTGGATCGTCGGCAAGCTCCTCAAAGGATCCGGCTTCGGCCTCACCGGCAACCTGATCATCGGCGTCATCGGCTCGATCGTCGGCGGCGTGCTTGCCTATGTGATCGGTCTGTCGACCAATAACCCGGTGATCGCACTCGGCACGGCGGTGGCGGGCGCGCTCATCTTTCTCGCCATCGCCGCCAAGTTGAAGAAGAGCCGCCAAGTTTAAGAAAAGCTGAGATGCCACCGGCCCGCGCAACGACCGGTCCCGGATGGGCCAGAAAGGCCAAGCGCGCGGGAGATGCGCGTCGATTGCGGCAAAAGTGCGCTGGGAACGCAAAAGCTGGTTGGTCAAGCGCGGCGAACCGGCTATGTGTCTGGCCATGGGAAATGTGATCCGATCGCTTCGCCCGCCCGCAGGTGGCGCTCCAGCCGGCGAAGGAACGGGTGATTGTCGAGGGAGAACGCCGCTCATGCAACGAGAGTCAGTCCTGCTTGGCACATTGCTGATGACGTGTGCCCTGGTGGCCTGGGGAGCCCCGGCACTGGTCCGCGCCCAGGAGCCGCAGCTTGCCGGTGTGCCGCTTCTGCCGCCGAACGCCAAGGCGGGTGAGTGCTACACCCGCGTTTACGTACCGCCGACCTACGAGACGAGCTCGGAACAGGTCCTCAAGCGGACCGGTGGCGAGAAGGTCGAGGTCATCCCGGCGAAGTTCGAGGCCGTCGAGGAACAGATCCTCGTCAAGGAGGAAGCGGAGAAAATCGAAGTCGTTCCCGCCACCTTCCGCGAGGTCGAAGAGCAGGTGCTGGTCCGGCCGGAGACCCAAGAGCTGACCGCCGTTCCGGCCCAGTACGAGGATACCGAAGAGCAGGTGCTGGTCCGGGCCGCCTACACCACGTGGCAGACCAACTGCGGGCCGCTCGAAAAACTGCAGACGACAACCGGCGAAACGCTCTGCTTGGTCGAAGTTCCTGCCCAGTACAAGACCCTCACCAAGCGGGTCCTGAAGGCTCCGGCGCGCAGCGAAGTGGTGAAAAAACCGGCCGAGTACAAGACGGTCAAAAAGCAGGTGATCGACAAGCCGGCACAGACCCGTTCGATCAAGATCCCGGCGGAATACGCGACGGTGAAGGTGCAGAAGCTGGTCGAGCCCGCGCGCGAAGTCCGCACGCCGGTGCCGGATGAATTCGAGACGGTGCAGAAGACCGTCAAGACGACAGACGCACGGCTCGAATGGCGGCAGATCCTGTGCGAAGCCAGCGTCGGCGCCGGTGTCGTAAAGAAGATCCAGACCGCGCTCAAAGAGAAAGGCTTCTACCAGGGGCCAGCTGATGGCTCGTTGGGGCCTGGAACCTCGAATGCCATCGTCGCGTTCCAGAAGAAGCAGAATCTGCCGACCGGCCAGCTGACCATTGAGACCCTGCGCGAGCTGGGCATCCAGCAGCCCTGACGCCGGTCATCGGCGTAAGGCACGGGAGATGAGGCTCCCCCTCCCCCTGCCCCCTCCCGCGAGGGGAGGGGGAAAGTGGATGGCCGTGGCTGCGACTCTCCTTTTCCCACAAGGGGTGGGGTAAGCGAAGACGGCAGGAGCGGCCCACCTTCTCCCCCTCCCGCAAAAGGAGGGGGACGGCAGGAGCGGCCCATCTTCTCCCCCCTCACGCAAAGGGAGGGGGACGGCAGGAGCGGCCCATCTTCTTCCCCTCCCCTCGCGGGAGGGGGCTGGGGGAGGGGGATCGTCGCAGCGGGTGCGGCGAGACGCTTGCAAATGGCTGCTCATTGCGTAATATCCGCGGTCTTGTCGCTTGACGGCGGCGATGCGGGCGTAGCTCAGGGGTAGAGCGCAACCTTGCCAAGGTTGAAGTCGAGGGTTCGAATCCCTTCGCCCGCTCCAGCGGCCGTGGCGCGTTTCGTCCATCGCAGCCCGCGTCCATGGTAAGCACGGCGCGCGCCCAGTTCGCTTGGTGCTCGCTCGACTGGGCGAACTCGGCCTTCCCGACCGTCATCATCACCTTTGTCTTTGCCGCCTACTTCGCCAAGGCGGTGGCTGCGGATGCGATCGCCGGCACGGCAGCCTGGTCGTATACGATCAGCCTCTCGATGGCCGCGGTCGCGCTCACCGGCCCGCTCCTGGGCGCGATCGCCGACGCGGCCGGCCGGCGCAAGCCCTGGGTGCTGGGCTTCAGCCTGGTCTGCATTGCCGCCACGGCGCTGTTGTGGTTCGCGGTGCCGCAATCGACGATCGTCATCGCGGTCCTCGTCCTCGTCGCCATCGCCAACTACGGCTTCGAGACCAGCATCATCTTCTACAACGCCATGCTGCCGAGCGTGGCGTCGCCGGAGCGGATAGGCCGCATCTCCGGCTGGGGGTGGGCGCTCGGCTATTTCGGCGGCCTCGTCTGCCTCGTCTTCTGCCTGTTGCTCCTCGTGCAACCGGACCCGCCGCTGTTCGGGCTCGACCGCGCCGAGGCCGAGCCGGTGCGGGCGACGGCGCTGTTCGTCGCCGGCTGGTACCTGGTCTTCCTGCTCCCGTTCATGGTGCTGGTCCCGGACCGTGCGGCAACCGGCGTTGGCCTGGTCACGGCCGCAAAACAGGGCCTGCACACGCTGGCCGCGACGGTGCGGCACTTACGCCGCTATCGCCAGGTCGGGCTCTACCTCCTCGCCCACATGGTCTATACGGACGGGCTGAACACGCTGTTCGGCATCGGCGGGATTTACGCTGCCGTCACCTTCGGCATGGATTTCAACGAGATCTTAGTGTTCGGCATCGCGCTCAACGTCGCTGCCGGCTCAGGCGCGTTCGCCTTCGGCTGGGTCGATGACCGGATCGGCCCGAAGCGGACGCTGATCATCGCGCTGATCGCAATGATCGCAATCGGCGCCGGCCTGATCGTCGTTACCGACGTCACCTGGTTTTGGGTGCTGGCGCTCGGCTTGAGCCTGTTCTTCGGTCCCGCCCAGTCGGCGAGCCGGACGCTGATGGCGCGCCTGGCACCACCGAACCTGGAAGCCGAGATGTTCGGCCTCTACGCGCTCTCGGGCAAGGCGACCGCCTTCCTCGGCCCGGCGTTGTTCGGCTGGGTCACCGCACTGGCGCAGAGCCAGCGCGTCGGGCTCGCCACCATCCTGGTGCTGTTCATTGCCGGCTTGGGCCTGCTCGTGCCGGTGCGTGAGCCGGATCTGCCCGCTAATGGCGGAAGTGGCGCATCCGCGTAAACACCATCGCGACGCCGCGGGCGTCGGCGGCCGCGATCACGTCCGCATCGCGGACTGAGCCGCCCGGCTGGATCACGGCCGTAGCGCCTGCCTCGGCACACGCGATCAGCCCGTCGGAGAAGGGGAAAAAGGCGTCCGAGGCGACGACCGCCCCCGTCGTCCGCGGCGCCGTTTCACCTGCCGCTTTGCGCGCATCGTCGGCCTTCAAGGCGGCGATGCGGGCCGAATCGAGCCGGCTCATTTGCCCGGCACCGACGCCGACCGCAGCACCGCCGCGGGCGAAAACGATCGCATTCGACTTCACGTGTTTCGCCACCCGCCAGGCGAAGGCAAGATCGGCGGCTTCCGCGTTGGTCGGCGCGCGCTTGGTGACGACGTCCCACGCGCCCGCCATCAGGGTGTTATCGCGGCCCTGCATGAGGAAGCCGCCGGCGAGCGAGCGGAAGGTCATCCCGGCCGCGGCCGGATCCGGCAGCGCGCCCGTCACCAGCACGCGCACGTTCTTGCGCGGCGCCAAGATCGCGCGCGCATCGTCGTCGATCGCGGGCGCGATGATGACTTCAAGGAAGATCTGCGCCAGCATCTCGGCAGTGGCGCCATCGAGCGGCCGGTTAAGCGCCACGATGCCGCCAAACGCGCTCACGGGATCGCAGGCAAGCGCTTTGTGATAGGCATCTGCCACGCTCGCGGCCTCGGCCACGCCGCAAGGGTTGGCATGCTTGATGATGGCGACTGCCGGCTGGCTGAACTCGGCCACCAGCTCGAACGCGGCATCGGTGTCGCCAAGGTTGTTGTAGCTCAGCTCCTTGCCCTGGATCTGCTCGGCGCTGGCGACGCCGGGCCGCGCGTCGGGCGTCACGTAGAATGCCGCCGTCTGGTGCGGGTTTTCGCCGTAGCGCAGTCTTTGCCGCAAACTGCCGGCGATGACGACGCGCTCAGCGAACGGCTCGCCCGCTTGCGTCGCGAACCACTGGCCGATGGCGGCATCATAGGCGGCCGTGCGGCGGAAGGCCTTCGCCGCCAGCGCCTTGCGCCAGGCGAGGCTGGTGCCGCCGTCGTGTGCTTCCATCTCCTCAAGCAGCAGCGGGTAATCGGCGGCATCGACGATCACCGTCACGAAGGCGTGGTTCTTGGCGGCGGCGCGGATCAAGGCTGGGCCGCCGATATCGATGTTCTCGATGCAGGCCGCGGCATCGGCACCGGCCGCGACCGCCGCCTCGAAGGGGTAGAGGTTCACCACCAACAGGTCGATCGGGGCAATGCCGTGGGCCGCCATCGCCTGCTCGTGCTCGGCGTTGCCGCGAATCGCCAGCAGGCCGCCGTGGATCTTCGGCTGCAGCGTTTTGACGCGGCCGTCCATGATCTCCGGAAAACCGGTGAAATCGGACACCTCGGTGACCGCAACGTTGCCCGCGCGCAAGTGAGCCGCTGACCCGCCGGTCGAGAGGATCTCGACGCCGCGCCGGCTGAGGGCTTGGGCCATGGCCTCAAGCCCGGTTTTGTCGGAAACGGAGATCAGCGCGCGGCGGATCGGATCAGGCATCGAAGGGGCGCTCCCTGGCTGGGGTTCGGGCTGGGGTGTTAGGCTGTGGGGTGTTGGGATGGGGTTTCAGGGGTCGGCGTGGCACGGTGGACCTCGTCATAGCAGAGGCCGGCCGGACACGCATCGCTGGTCCTGCCCATCCGGTCCTGCACAAGCGGCTTCACGCGCACAGCGCCGGCACCGGCAACGGGCAGAGGAAACGGCCGCCGGCCGCCTGGAACTTCGGATGGCGGGCGGCGATCGCTTTTGCGTCCTGCCAGTCGAGCACGATCACCACATCCGGCCGGCGTGCCTCCAACTCCGCCGACGCCACCACCGGGATGTGCAGCCCCGGCGTATAGCAGCCTGCATGCAGGGGGCTCTCGTCGGCCGTGAAGGTGATCACGTCAGCATCGAGGCCCAGCTGGTAAAGGAGGGTCGTCGCCCCGGCCTGGGCGCCGTATGCGGCAACCCGCAGGCTGGCCGTTTTCGCCGAGGCGAGGTAAACGGCGAGCTGGTTCCTGATCGTCTCGAGCCGGCTCGCCAGCGCGCGATAGGTCTCGGCCTCGGCAAGGCCCATTCGGCGCTCCTCTACCAGCAGCGCCGCCACCGAGGCTTCCACGGGCGCCGTGCCGTTCACCGGCCGTGCCAAGCCGCGCAGGCGGCTGCCATGCAGCCGGGTGCGGCTGACGGCGATCAGTTCAAGGCCGCTTTGGTCAAGCGCGCGCACGAGCGGAGCGATGCTGTGATAGTCCAACGTCAAGTGCGTGATCATATCGATGCCGGCGTCGGCGACGAGGGCATGCAGCGACGGGACCTCGAAACTGAACAGCCCGTCCGGCTGCAGGAGCATCCGCACGCCCTCCAAAAACCCGGACGGGTCGTCGGTCTGGCTCATGAGCTCGTGCGCGATCACCAGCTGGGCCTGGCCGCGCTCGTCTGCGATGCGGGCTGCGATCGAAGGCTGGAAAAAGCCGGGGTGGGTCTGGATCCCGCGCCCCATAGCCACAGCGGCAACGTTGACCGACGGCTCGACGCCCTGGACCCGCCAGCCGGCATCCTCGAACAGCTTGAGCAAGCTGCCGTCGTTGGAGCCGATGTCGACAACCAGCGCCTGCTCGCTGGCCGGGCAGCGTTCCATCAGCTGGCGCGCCCAGGCGCGGTTATGTGCCTCGTGCTCCGGCCGGCCGGCGTCGGCGTCGAGCGGATCGCCCAGCAGCCGGTAGCGGTCGAGGACGTGGGCGAGCTGAACGTGGCGGCAGCCCTCGCACAGCACGAGTTCGAGCGGAAAGCACGCCTGCGCCTCGCCCAGCGCGCGCTCCGAAACGAAGGCATTGGCCGGCGGCGTCGGTGCCAGCTCCAGCACCGGCGTCAGGTGGGTATCGCCGCACAACCCGCAGCACATGCGCCAGGCGCACGCCGGCGCGCTCATCGAGGCCAAGAGGTTGCTCTCCCTTGCTCACGCGGCCCGGCGGTCCGTTCCCCGCCCGGTCGCTGCCGGGAGAACGGCAAGCACCAGGCTCGCACCCGTATTTCAGGTCCGCGTAAACCGCATTGCAAGGAAGCCGTCAAGACCGCCGGCGGCTGCGAGGTGGCAGGGCAGCGTGCGCAGCGCTCCGTCGGCGGTCACGAGGTCCTGCAGACCGCCGAGCTCGTCCGCGGTCACCGGCAACGGCCGCACCGGCGCGCCTGAGCGGACGAACGCCGCCGTTCGCGCCGGCCCTTCCTCGACCTGCAGCGAGCAGACACAGTAGACAATCCGCCCGCCTGGCCGGACCATGCGCACGGACGCTGCGAGCAGGCGATCCTGCAGGGCGTTGAGCGCGGCGAGTTCGGCCGGCGCCTTCAGCCAGGGCACGTCGGGGTGGCGGCGGATGGTGCCGGTCGCGCTGCAGGGCGCGTCGATGAGGACGGCATCGGCCGGCGTTGGCGGCGCCCAAGTGCTGGCGTCGGCGGCGACGAGCTCGGCCTCAAGCCGGAGCCGGGCCAGGTTTTCGGCCACCCGGCCGAGGCGTGCCGGCTCGGCATCGAGTGCGATCA
>JBATPX010000103.1:0-1536 GCA_049291695.1 Defluviicoccus sp. | reverse complement strand
GAGAGCTTCGAGCCTGGCATGATCGAGTACTTGAGCCCCGGCAAGGACGTGAAGTTCGCCACGCCCTCGCATGCCGGCGGCTACGGCGAATACATGCGCGTCCAGCTTCATGCGATCGCCGCCGGAGTGGGCCTCACCTACGAGCTGCTCACCGGCGACCTCTCCCAGGTCAACTATTCCTCGATCCGTGCCGGGCTGATCGAGTTCCGCCGCCGGATGGAGGCGCTGCAATGGCAGCTCTTGGTGCCGGGGTTGTGCCGGCCGGTGTGGCAGCGGTTTGTCGCCACGAGCCAGGCGATCGGCGCCCTCCCCGCTGATGCGATCGATGCCGAATGGACCGCGCCGCGGTTCGAGGCGGTCGATCCGTTGAAGGACATCCGTGCCGATGTCATCGCTGTGCGCGCTGGCCTGATGACGCTGAAGGAAGCCATCGCCCGGCAGGGCTACGACCCGGCGCATGTGTTCGCTGAGATCGCAGCGACCAATGCAGAGCTCGATGCGCTTGGACTCGTTCTCGACACCGATCCCCGCAAGGCGACGCCGACTGGCGCGCCCAAGCCTGTTGAGTGAGCTGCCTGATGCCGGTGAAGTATTCCCCTGCAGCGGCTGCCGCGGCGGGGGCTGCGGCTGCGGCTGTACCGCCGAATATCCTGTTGGCATCGCTGGATTATGGCGACGCTGCCTGGCTCAAAGCCAAACTTTCGGTGCAGGCCAATGCCGCCGCGGCACCCGGCGGGGCGCTGACGGCAGACAAGCTGATCGAGGACACCACCTCTGGCAACCACGAGCTGAAGCAGACGTTCACGAAGCCCGCCGGCGCAACAACGCTGTTCGCGTCGGTCGCCGCCAAGGCGGCTGGCAGGACGCAGGCGTATCTCAATCTCGACGACAATTCGAGCACGAACAGGGCGTTCAAGGAGCGCTACCGGGTTGAGACCTGGGGCAAAGTGATCGGCATCACCCGCCAGGTCATCATCAATGACGATCTCGACGCCTTCACCCGGGTGCCGTCCCTGTTCGGCACCGCCGCGGCGACGCTGGAGAGCGATGTCGTCTGGGGCATCGTGACGTCCAACCCGGCCATGGCCGACGGCGTCGCGCTGTTCCATGCCAACCACAAGAACCTCACCGGCACTGGCACCGCCCTTGATGTTGCCAATCTTGGCAAGGCGCGGACGGCGATGGCCAAACAGACCGGCCTCGACGGCAAGACGGTGCTCAACATCCGCCCTGCCTTCCTGGTGGTACCGTCGTCCTTGGAGCTGACGGCGGAGCAGATGATTGCTTGAGACACCTGGTGCCGGCAACGGTCGCCAATGTCGTGCCGGCATCGATCCGCTCGCTCGCCGTCATTGCCGAGCCGAGGCTCGATCCGGCGTCGGGTGCGGTGCCGTGGTACCTGTTCGCCAGCCCGTCGGCCATCGACACCATCGAGTACGCCTACCTCGAGGGCCAGGACGGCGTCTTCATCGAGACCCGCATCGGCTTCGACGTCGACGGGGTCGAGATCAAGGCCCGGCTCGACTTCGGCGCCAA
>JBATPX010000102.1:0-5631 GCA_049291695.1 Defluviicoccus sp. | reverse complement strand
AGCTGCAGCCGTTCACCCAGTTCGAGAAACAGGTGCGACAGCCGTTCGATCGCGCTGCGGCGGCCGATGTTGACCAGGTGCTCGACCACCATCGCCTCGTCGCGCGACGCCGCCCACAGAATGGCGGCGGCCAACCGCGGGAACGCCTGGAACACCTCTTCCATCCTCTGCCGTGAAACTTCGCTGATCACGGCATCCGTCACGCTCGCGAAGGAATGATCCGAGGTTCGCAACAGGACACTGCGCAGCCCCATGAAATCGCCCGGCAGCGGAAAACTGATGATCTGACGGTTGCCACTGGGCACCAGCTTGTAACAGTTCGCCCACCCCTCCTGCAGGATCCATGCGCGATGATTGGTTTGCCCTTCGTGGACGATTTCCGTCAGTGCCGCGACGGCGCGGCGGCGGGATTGCAGATCGGCCAGGCACGCCAGTTCGTCCGGCGACAACCGGACAAAGTTGTTCAGTTTCTTCACCAGGGGGGTCTCGACCGGTGACATCTTCGGTAGCTCTACGTCCCATCGCGGCCGATGCTAACCTGTGATATAAAGGCAGGCGTCCTATAAGGTTGATATCGTCGCCGCGCCGCGTCAACCGGTAAACCCACCTTCCGAACGGCGAGCCTCGCGAAAGCTCACCTGCCGTTTTTTATCCCCGTCCCACAGAGCGAGGCGCAGGCAGCCTACGCTCTGGCCGAGCTGAGGCGGGTGACGTCACGCAGCTCCGGACGGTCGCGGAGAACTTCGCCCAACCGGTAGCTGGGGATCCGCCTGCATCGGCTGATTGGCAGGCGGTACCGACATCGCCAATGCCGCGCCGGCTCAGAGTGCCGGACGTGACTTGGTGCATGGCATGCGTGCGCCGCCAATTGTTATAGGATGTCGTGGTCAGGACAGCGATCGTTCGGCCGAGCCAGTCGTTGACACGCCGCCGGCGAAAGAAAGAGTCGTGGCGATCCCAATCATTTGGCCTTGCCTTCTTTCGGCTTGTAGAAGCGGTGGTGGCCGATCTCGGCGGTCTTCACGTAGTCGTTATCCCAGCCCGGTGCCACCTTCGCGGCGTGGAAATAGAGAGCGCCGCCGGTCCGGTCAGGGAGCTGCCGATTGAGCGCCTGGCGCGAGATCTCCATGGCGATCGTGTAGCGGCTCTCTTCCTCGACATCGTCCGGGCGGCCGTCGCACCACCAGGAGAACTGGCAGGCCCCGCTCTCTTTGCCCTCCTTGACCACACCGCATACGGTGTTCGGGAAGCTCCCGTTACCGAGCCGGTTCATGACCACGCTGGCGATGGCTTCCATGCCGGGACGATCCTCGCCCTTGGCCTCCCAGTAGATGGATCGGGCAAGACAGGTCAGCGCATCGTCGAGCGCCTCCTCGCCGCGCGGATCCACGGCCTGGGCTTCCGGCTTGGTGATCGTCTGGGCGGCGGCGGGTGCCTTCTTGTCGCCGCCGGCCGATGACTTCTCCTCGAGAACCTCGCCCTTTTTCTCTGCCGCCTGCGCTTTCTCCTCCAAGGGGCGCGGATCGGCGTTGCGACCGATTTCCCCCGCGGCGGCCAACGTCGGGCTTGCCAGAAGCGCGGCCGCCAACGAGCACGAAACCGCGATCGTGCGCAGCCTCCCAGCCTGATGGAGCGCCGCAGCGCAGGAGCGCTTCCCCGAAGCGCCTAAGGCCACCGATCGCGAGAAGGCCCGAGTGAGCCAGGTGAAGGCGACGCCCCGTTGGACCGTCGGGTCGCGGTGCGCCGCCATCGCCGACGTCGCGCTGGCGGTGTTGGCCTTATTCGTTCCAGCGATGACCATTACGTCGCCGTTGTGCCGGGGATCCGGATCGCCTTGCGAGGTGGAAAGCATTTGTAGCCTCCGAGAGACGCCAAGTCCGAACCGCGCCTATCCGGTTAGGACACACACTCACTCCTTGTAGGATGTGTCCGCTCACCGGAACAGAGCGAAGAGTAGGTCGGCGCCTCAAATCCGCCCGCGATGAGCTTCAGGGCGGGCGGCCATCCGTTCTCGCTGTTCATCAGGAACACCTGGCGCTACGAGGTCGAAGCGCCGTATCAGAAGGGCTGAGACGACGGCTTCAACGGCTGCGAAGCTCAGGCGTTCGGCCGGCCGGGCAGGCCGGGCGGCATGTTCAGGATGTAGCCGCTTCTTCGTCGCTGAGGAGAAGGCCGCTGCCGTGGCCTGACACGCCGAGGAGGACCTCGGCCAGTGCGGTGATACGGCGGGCGTTGCCGTCCCAGGTGAGATCGCGCTCCTCGATCAGCCGTCGACCCGCCTCGCCGATGCGGTGCCTCAACGCCTCATCGCGGCACAGCCGATCGATCCGCTCAGCGAATGCGGCATCGTCGCCAGGCGGGAATAGGAGCGCCGAAACGCCGTCGGTGACAATCTCCTCGATGTTGGCCGTCTTCGGTGCGACCACCGGACGTGCGAGCGCGAGATACTCGAAGAGCTTGAGCGGCGAGGCGTGGGCAATCACCGCCGGCTGCAGGGCGATGTCAAAGGCGGCGACATGATCGGCGATGGCGTCGCGCTCGACGAAGCCCGTCACGATGACGCGGTCCCGCACACCGAGGCGCTGCGCATTTGCCTCGAGCTCGAGCCGGTGGGGACCGTCCCCGACGAGGACCAGGACCAGCCGTCCATTTCCACTCCGGGCGAGGACCTCAATCGCTGCCTCCAGGCCGTGCCATTCCCGCAGAAAGCCGGTGAAGCCGAGGACCAGCGCCTCGCTCACGCCAAGACGGCGGCGGACCCCGTCGCGATCGACGGGCCGGTCGAAACGCTGGCGATTGATGCCATTCGGGATGACAGTGATCCGGTCGCCCGCGACGCCGGCGCGGCGAACCGTGGCAGCGAGGACCTCGGTCACGGGCAGGACCCGGTTGGCCCCGCGCCAGGTCGTGCGCTCGCTCCAGCCAGCGAGCTTTGGCAACGCGACGCCGCCGTATTGGCTGCGCTCTTCCAGGAGGGGAGCGTTCACCTCGAGCAGCATCGGCAGGCCGACCAAACGGCGGAGCCAAACGCCCGCCGGACAAAACAGATTGTAGCGCTCGTAGAGAATATCCGGGCGGTGCTTCCGCCAAGCCGCGAACAAGCGGAAAAACGCCCAAAATGAATAGGAGAACTCGAGGAGTTCGTAGAAAAATCTCGGCAACAGCCGCTTCATCAGCGCAACGCTGCCTTTCGTGGCGCCCAGGGCCGCCGATGGCGCCGCCTTCGGCCCGACCTCGATCACTTCGTGTCCCAGGCGGCGCAAGGCAGCAATCAGTTCCTCAATATGGACGAACTCTCCGGTCCGTGAGGCCGTTCGGTGGTGGTAGAGGATCTTCACGGTATCGACCAATCAAAGCCGGTGTCAGGTATGGGCAAGCACGGCGTGGACCGAATGCCGACCCCTAAGTCGTGCCCCCTGCGGTGTTTGTCAAGGTTGTTGTCCGGGGGGGTCGTGCGGCTCTCTGATTGTGCGGGCGCCGTCGTCGCGTTCCGGGTTGAGCCAGATGTCACCGGCTGGGGTCCAGTTGCGCGACTGTCCTGACCATCGTTCTCGCTTGGCTGCGCGCCCCGCTGCCCAGAGGCAGGCACGCTGGGCGAGCACGGCCGGATCCTGTCCTTGATGGCGCGTATTGGGCGTGACGAAGCGGATACCGCATAAGCAGGTGCTCGGCATTGTACCAAGTGGTCGAGCCAGTGCGGCTCCCGCTTGAGATCAAGGCGGATCATGAACGCTTTCTCCTCAACGATGGTGGACAGCTTGTCGGATAGGCTTGCGGGCACTGTTCCCTGATGCGTCGGCGGAGCGAGAATCAAGGGATCTCGGGGCGAAGCGAGCGCGGGCCACGTCTGGGATAGTCTGCCGTTGCTATCTGTGCGACACTTGTGGGCTATGGTCGCCAGAGCCCGGTCGATGAACCCTGAGCCGTCTTATACAGACTGCATAAGACCAGTGTTTGGCCTCAGCGATCCGCTGCAGGTGTGTGAAGTAACAGCGGTTTTGCGGATTTGGCTTCGTCCCGAACACGCTCTTATAGAAGCCCAAAAGGTTACCTTCGTGGGCTTATACAGACTGCATAATCATGGTTAGGCATCACAATAGCGAAACATGGCAAACGCGCTGGCCGTACGTAGCTCTAGCTACAAAAGACGTAAGCCGCTCGCGAACGCGGTCGAGACAGAAATCCTCGTCAGTTGTCGCCGACGATGCTGTCTGTGCTTTTTTCTGGATGGAGATGAAAGACAAAAGGCAGGGCAAATAGCCCATATCGATCGGGATCGCACTAACAATGCGGCGGTCAACTTGGCGTTCCTCTGCCTACGCCATCACGATCAATACGACTCATCCACGAGCCAATCAAAAGGGATAACGCAAGGAGAGATTCTGCACGCGAAGGGAGAGCTTATACGCCACATGCGCGAACAATTTTCGTCAGAGCGTATTCGAATCACTATTTCTATAGAAGGCGACTTTGATAACCTGTCGGATGCAGAGCGATCGAAACTGTTATCAGATGCTCTAGGCGCCGCTCAGGTCACGAATTCAGTCCGGGTCATAAAAGTAACCAAAGGTAGTGTCGTCTTTTTTGTGGACATAGCGACGAACGACGCGCTTGCACTTGTTAGAGCATTCAATTCTGGGCAGCTTAAGGATGTGCGAGTACTTGCCGTTGAAGAGGGAAGTATCTCGCCTAAAGGCATTTTATTTGCATCAACATTCAACAACTACAGTCATGGCGTTTCAAAGCGGGATGTCGCCAAGGTTCTGACTAGTCCCGATGCGCAAACCTTCTTGAGTGGCAAGGAGCAAGTCGACTTTGCGGACGCGAGCGTTGGCATATTTTACAAAAGGCTTAACGACAACTTCACGGTTCTAATTTTGACGGACGCTAATTTGGCAGTGAACATTGCATTTCCGATACCGCATAAGGATGTAGATGCATCGAGGTGCAGCAACGCCGTAGAGCTGCTTTCAAGATTCGTAGATGCTTTCGGATTAGCGATACGCCTAGATGGAGTAGCACTTAAACTTCGCATTGGCGAATTTGTGAAGTTCCCACGGCAGATGTCGAATATTGAGATGGCGCGCTATCTTGAAAAGCGGGCCCAAGAAAATGGGGTGCGATATGAACTCGTGTGCGTTTGGCGCCCATCTACCTTCCATAGTTCTTCAAGGATGGTGGAACTATTGTTCGCGGTCGATAAAGATAGGTATTTTGCATCGTTAGTTAGACTTGGGCTCCCTATCAAACGCACAAAGGGAGGCAGATTCTTTGGAACCGTGCGCAAATGATGTCCAACCCATAATTCCACCGGAAGCTGCGCGATAAGGCCGCGCAGCGCCGGTGAATTCAGACGTTAGTGCACTGTTTAGCGATTAGCCCAGATGTCGTCGATGCGCGGTGTGCTGCTCGGTTCCGCTCCTCGCCCAATTTCGGTCGCTAGAGGTGTGCTGCTCCGGCCAACGTCTACGTCTCTTCATAACGAGTGGCGCCACCTTCAAACGTGTAACAGCTCACGGGGTTGGCGTTTTTCGGTATTTTTCGCTTGCGCGGGCGGCGCGAATCTGACTCAACGTATGAGTGACTCCGCCATTTCGATACCGCCTGAGCGAGAGAGAGAAGGACGCGCTG
>JBATPX010000101.1:0-5545 GCA_049291695.1 Defluviicoccus sp. | reverse complement strand
CTCGTCCGGGTACCTGCGGGCGACCGACCGGGGCTGGGACCGGCCCGGGGGCAGGGGCTGGGGCGGCGGCTTTCGCTGTGTGCTTGCCCCGCCCCGCCAGCCTTGAACCCTTGAATCATTGACCGTTTCGCGTTCTGTCGGTGTGAGCGGGCGGAACGTCCCCCGACCCTTCCACGACCGACGCGCGCACCCTCAGCACTTCGTTGGTGCGGCCCAAGGGCCTGAGTGCCCCGGCTTGGCTTGGTTCGCCGCCAGAGTGGGCAGTGTGCCCAGCTCCTCGTCGTTGAGCTCGGCAAGCGCCGCGATCGAGCGCGCCCATTCGTTGACGTCGGTCCAGGCGTGAGAGAACACGACCCGGCTGATCGTCTGCAGATCGGGATGGGACTGGCTCATCGAGGTGTCTCCTCGCCGCGGGGGTGTTGGCTGGCACTGAGACATAATGAGAACATAGGCGAAACGCAACAGAATTTTTGCCTTTCGTAGGTTTTTTTTCCGATCATCGCCAGCATAAACGCCGCGTTAATCGCGGGTCCGCTATCAAGCGTGACGCGATCCGCATTCCGCCCCTCGCGCATAAGGAGTCGTTCTGATGGACAGTGGCCCTGCCCGGCTCGGCCGCGTCGCTTCCGTTGCCGGCGCCAAGGTGACCGGCCGTCTCGACCCGGACGTTGTCGCCGCGACCGGCAAGGACCGCAGCAGGAGCCGGGGGCCGATGGCCGAGTTCGGTCAACTGGTGAAGATCATCACTCGGGTTTCGCTCGTATTCGGGGTCATTTCGCGCCAGTGGACCGCCGACAGCGAGGCCTCGTTCGAGGCGGCATCGCGCATGATCGCGATCGACCTGTTGGGCGAAACGGCTGAGCACACCGACGGCAGGCTGATCTTCTGCCGCGGCGTTTCCGTGCACCCGCGGTTGGGTGCCGAGATTTTCGCCGTGACGCCCGAGGATCTGGCGATCGTCTACGCCCGTCCGGGCGGTGCGTGCGTGCGGGTCGGCAGTGTGAGCGGCAGCGGTGGCCTGCCCGCCTACGTCCTTGTCGACGGGCTGCTCGGCAAGCACTTCGCCGTCCTCGGCACCACCGGCTGCGGCAAGTCGTGCGCGGTGGCGACCATCCTGCGCTCGATCCTGACCCATCACGGCGCCGGCCACGTCGTCATCCTCGATCCGCACAACGAATACGCGCCCGCTTTCGGCGCCGCGGCGGAGGTCATCAACCCGACCAATCTGCACTTGCCGTACTGGCTCATGAACTTCGACGAGCTGGTGGGGGCGCTGGTCTCGACCGAAGGCGCCGACCGCCAGGCGGAGATGACCATCCTCAAGCAGGCGGTGCTGCAGGCCAGGCGGGATTTCCTCGTCGACGAGGAAGAAGCCGCGCACGCCACCGTCGATACGCCGATCCCGTTCCGGGTCGGTGATGTCGAGCGCATCATCAACAATCAGATGGGGCGGCTGAACAAAGCCGAAGGCTCCCTGCCCTACCTGCGCCTGCTCTCGCGCATCGAGACGCTGCGCTCCGATCGCCGCTTCGAGTTCATGTTCTCCGGTCTCGTCGTGCGCGACACGATGACCGACGTCTTGAGCCGGATCCTGCGCATCCCGGTCGACGGCAAGCCGGTGACGGTGTTCGATCTCTCCGGCGTGCCGTCGGAGATCGTCGACGTCGTCGTGTCGCTGTTGTGCCGGATGGTGTTCGACTTCGCCATCTGGAGCGCCGAGGCGCAGGCGGTGCCGGTGCTGCTGGTCTGCGAGGAAGCGCATCGCTACGTGTCGCAGGATGGCGAAACCAGCTTTCGGCTGACGCGCAACGCCATTGCCCGCATCGCCAAGGAGGGCCGCAAGTACGGCGTCTCGCTGTGCCTTGTCAGTCAACGCCCCTCGGAGCTGTCGACGACCATCCTCTCTCAGTGCAACACCATCTTCGCGCTCAGGATGTCGAACGAGCACGACCAGGAGTTTGTCCGCCGGGTCCTGCCCGACGGCGCGTCTGGTCTGCTGACCGCCCTGCCCGCCCTGTTCAACGGTGAGGCGGTCGCCGTCGGTGAGGGCGTCAGCGTGCCGATGCGGCTCGGCTTCGAGGAGCTTTCGGCCAACAATCGGCCGCGCAGCAGCACGGCGGTGTTCTCGAAAGCGTGGAAGCGCGACCTGATCGATCGCGACTTTCTCGACGAGACCATCTACCGCTGGCGCCGGCAGTGCCGCGAGGGACTGCTTGTCGACGCCGACTGGGACCAGACTTAGGGCGTCGCCGGCAGCGCCCGCGGCGGCGCTCCGGCCACGGTCGGTTCCGCTGCCTTGAGCGGCGCCTGCTGCATCGCCTGTTCCGGGGCCACGATCGGTGTCTGTTCCGCGCCTGCTTCAGGCACCACCTCAGGCTCAGTCGGTTTCGGCCGCCGCACGGTCGGACGGAACTCCTTGCGCAATTCGGCAAGGATGGGCGGGTCGCGCTCGTAGATGTCGTTGCGGAAGTGCACGCTGCCGTCGGCCGGCACCTCGACCGTCCAGTAGAGGAGAAACACCGGCACCGGGACAGCGAGGCGCGCGGTGACGGTCTTCTTGCCGGCCAGGACCTTGTCGATCCGCGCCGGCGGCCACTCGGGCGCGCCGTTCAACAACAGCCGTGCCAGCTCGACCGGCTGGTCGACGCGAATGCAGCCGGAGCTGTAGGTCCGCGCTGCCCGCTGGAACAGCGCGCGGTCGGGCGTGTCGTGCAGGTAGACCTGATGCTTGTTCGGGAACATGAACTTGACGCGGCCGAGCGCGTTTTTTTTGCCCGGCTTCTGCACGATCTGGTACGGCAGCGTGCCGGCGCGCACGGTCGTCCAGTCGATTGCCGATGCGTCCACCAACTGCCCGTCCCGATCGACGACCTTGAATGAATTGCGCGGAAGGAACGACGGGTCGCGCTTGACCTTCGGCAGCAGGTCCTTCTTGAGGATCGTCGGCGGCACTGTCCAGGTGGGATTGAAGACGATGTAGGTCATGTCGGCGCGGAACAGGGGCGTCATCCGGTACGGCCGGCCGACGATCGCGCGCGCGGCCCATACCTGCTCGCCGTTGCGGACGAGAACGGCATCGAAGCTGGCGATGTTGACGGCGAGGTAGTCCCGTTCGGGCGTCCGCAGGAGCCAGCGCGCCCGCTCCAGATTGACGCGGATCTGATCGATGCGGGCGTCGACCGGAACATTCAGCGCGGCAAGGGTCGCCGGCCCGACGGTACCGTCGACGTCCAGACCATGGCGTGCCTGGAAGCGCTTGACCGCGTGGGCGACGGTATCATCGAACACATGCCGATGCGCAGCCGCGGCAGCGGCCAGTTCACCCGTGGCCTGGAGGCGCTTGCGCAACGCCTCGACGCGGGCATCCTCCATCGGCGCTTCGAGCTTCGGCCCCGCCGGGACTGTTGCCCAGCCGCCGTGCGCCTTGATCTCGCGGTAGCGCTTGAGTGCCCGCTTGAGCCCGGCGTAGGTCGGATGCTGCGGCTCCAGGCTGTGCAGGAGATCGCCAATGGTGCCTGTCCGCAGAGCCGTTTCGATCGCCGGCACCGCCTCCTCGTTCAGCAAAGGGCGCTCGAAATTCCAGCCGGCATCGAGCGATTCGGGATCGACCTTGCCGTAGAACAGCTGATAACCGAACCGGAGCAGCGCATCCGTCAACAACAAATCGAAATCGGCAACCGCGCCGGGCTTGAGCGCCGTCTCGGCCGCTTGCGCCTCGCGCCGCAGCCGGTTCAACGGTTGGAGGTGAAAGTCGTCCGGGTCGAGTCCTTGCTGATCGCTGGCCCGGATCGCCGCCAACAGCGCCTCGATATCGCTCTCGTGGGTCCACAAGCGATTGAAGGCATTGCGTTCATAAAGCTGCGGCAGGACTTCGATGGCGCCGATGCCGACGCCGGCGACACGCAGCTTGCCGGTCTCCCGCAGGTGCTCGATCCGCTGCCGCAGATCGGATGCAACCTGGCCGGCGGCCGCCGGCCAGGCAAGCATGAGGACAACGAACACCATCCACGCCCGCACGATGCAGGCGAGCCGAAAATCGCCGAAAATCAACCACCCCGAATGGGCGGGCAAAGACCTTATCGGTGTCGCCAAGCCTTTGTATCCGTGTTCCCGTGCCTCCCGCCGGTTCCTGCTTGTAGGCCAGCAATCGGCGCCGGAGAAGAGGCAAATACCGTCACTTGTTGGCGCAGTCCTGATGCCGGGCGATCTTCCCGCTCAAGCGCCGGGTGGCTGGTGCCGGCGCACGTTATCAAAGATTCTGAGATAGCGTTCAAGAACAACGCGGTTGCTGAACTGTCGCTCCGCCTTCTGCCGCGCGGCCTGCCCGTGCGCCGCCAGCCGGGCCGGTTCGCCGAGATAGCGGGCGAGCGCATCGGCGAGCCCGCTGGCGTCGGCGGGGATGACCGTGCCGTTGACGCCATCATCGATGGCCTCGCGCGCGCCCGAGATGTCGGTGTAGATGCAGGGGATGCCGGATGCCATCGCCTCCATGACGACCCCCGGCATGCCCTCATCCTCCGACGGCAGGGCCAGGAGATCGGCCGCCCGCATCAGTTCACTCACCCGGCGGGTGAAGCCATACCAGACGATGTGCTCAGCGACGCCGAGGCGCTCCGCTTCGGCGCGCATTCGCTCGGCGTAGGCCTTGTCGTGCTCCGGTCCGGCGAGCAGCAGCTGCAGATCGAGCCCGCGCGCGCGCATTTCCGCCAACGCCGGGACCAGGAGATGCGGTCGCTTGCGTCCTTGGATGGTGCCGGCAAAGAGGCAGGTTGGCCGATCGGCGACACCCAACTCGGCACGCAGCGCCGCCCGTGCCTCATTATCCGCGACCGGCCGAAACAGCTCGGTATCGACGCCGGCAAGCGGCAGGTCGACGATCCTGTCCTCGCGCACGCCGGCCTCGCGCAGGCGGCGATGGATGTTGCTGCTGATCGCGATCACCGCGCTCACTTTGCGCAGTTCGGCCATCCGGCGGCGGAAGAGGCCGCACAAGCTGGCGAGCCGGCTCGGGCGGTTGAACTCACCCTCGATCAGCGTCGTCATCACCGTCGGCATGCCCGCCGCATGCGCGCATACGGCCGGTGTCAGCGCGTCGGCGTGGATGCCGATGCCGTGAAAGACATCGTAGCGGTTGGCGTTTTGCTGCAGCCAAGCGCGCGCGCGGGCAATGAAATACGCCTTTGCCGCCACAGCCCGCAGGTCGTTGAGCAGCGCCGCGTGCGGTGCGCCGCCGCCGCCGTTGCGCGCGAAATCGGCCGGGCGCCACAGGCCGGTGACCAGATGCTGCTCGTCGAACACCTCCGGGTGCGGCGGCTGCTCCGCCCGGCCGTGCGCCAAGGCGAGCCGTGTCGTCGCCGGATCGCGATTCTGGTAGAGGCGAAAGGCCGCAATCGCCGGGCCGCCGTAGAACGCGGTCGAAGCCCCCTTTGAGGACCAGAGAAGAATGTTGAGCTTGTCCATCGTGGTGCGTTGTCCGTCCATCTATCTCTCAACACTCTCGCGGAAACGACCGGCCGGCCCCGGAGCCAGCCTCAAGCCTGCTCGC
>JBATPX010000100.1:0-12527 GCA_049291695.1 Defluviicoccus sp. | reverse complement strand
GCCCAGGGCTTCCGCCTCGGCATGCGGCCTTCCGCCGGGCTGCGTCCATCCGCGGCCGACGATGACGCCTTCACGGACGAGGACGCAGCCGACCGCCGGATTGGGCCACGCGGAGCCGAGCGCGCGCCGCGCCAGCCGCAGCGCCAAGGCCATAAAGCTCAGATCGTCGCCCGGACCGGCCGCAGCGGTGGGAAATGCCGCTTCAGGAAGCGGAGCCTCGGTCACCGAGGCTTTCCACAAACTGCTCGAAGTCCTTGGCTTCGCGGAAATTGCGGTATACCGACGCAAACCGCACGTAGGCGACCTGATCCAGCTGCGCCAGCTGTTCCATCGCCATTTCGCCGATGACCTTGGAAGGAATTTCCGCCTCGCCGAGGGTCTCCAGCCGGCGCTGGATGCTGTTAACGATGCGCTCGATCCGCTCGTCGTCGACCGGCCGCTTGCGCAGCGCGATCTTGAGCGAGCGCGACAGCTTCTCGCGATCGAACGGCGCCTTGTCGCCGTTCTTCTTCACCACCGTCAACTCGCGCAGGTAGACCCGCTCAAAGGTGGTCCAGCGAGCACCGCAGGCGGGACAGTAGCGGCGGCGACGGATTGCCGCGTGGTCCTCCGTCGGCCGAGAGTCCTTAACCTGGGTGTCGTCGTGACCGCAGAAGGGGCAGCGCATCGCGTTTTTTTCCTCCCCGCTCGTTCAGAAGTACCGCTTGGCCCCAGCTCTCCCCATCAGCTTGGGCAATCAACTCGGATAGATCGGAAAGCGCCGGCACAGATCGAGCGCCTCCGTGCGCGCCGCAGTCTCGGCTTCAGTGTTGTCATCGGGCCGGTTCGCCAGTTCCGCCAGAACGTCGGCAATCAGCTCGCCGACGCGGCGGAACTCCCGTGTGCCGAACCCCCGCGTCGTGCCGGCCGGCGTTCCCAGCCGGATTCCCGACGTGATCGTCGGCTTCTGGCTGTCGAATGGAATGCCGTTCTTGTTGCACGTCAGATAAGCGCGGCCCAGGCTCTCTTCCGCCGCCTTCCCGGTCAAGCCCTTGGAGCGCAAATCGACCAGCATCAAGTGTGTGTCGGTACCGCCGGAGACGATATCGAAACCGCGTCCCTGCAGCGTCGCCGCCAGCTCCTTGGCATTGCCGACAATGGCAGCGGCATAGTCGCGGAACTCGGGCCGCAGCGCCTCGCCGAAAGCCACGGCCTTGGCGGCGATGACGTGCATCAACGGCCCGCCTTGCAGGCCCGGAAAGACACCTGAATTGATTTTCTTGCCGAGATCCTCGTCCTGACTGAGGATCATGCCTCCCCGCGGTCCGCGCAGCGTCTTGTGCGTCGTGGTGGTAACGATGTGCGCGTGCGGAAACGGGCTCGGGTGCACACCGGCGGCGACGAGACCCGCGAAATGCGCCATATCCACCATCAGGTACGCGCCAACGGCATCGGCGATCCGGCGGAAGGCGGCAAAATCGATGATGCGCGAGTAGGCCGAGCCGCCGGCAATGATCAGCTTCGGTTGATGCTCGCGCGCCAACCGTTCGACCTCATCATAATCGATGATGCCGTCCTGGCGCCGCACCCCGTACTGAACGGCGCGAAACCACTTGCCGCTTTGCGCCGGTGGCGCGCCGTGGGTCAGATGCCCCCCCGCCGCCAGCGACATCCCCATCAGCGTTTCGCCCGGCTTGAGGAGTGCGAGGAAGACGGCGCCGTTGGCCTGCGCGCCGGAGTGCGGTTGAACGTTCGCGTAGCTGCAGTCGAACAGGGCGCAGGCCCGCTCGATCGCCAGCCGCTCGCCAACATCCACGTGTTCACAGCCGCCGTAATAACGCCGCCCGGGATAGCCCTCGGCATACTTGTTCGTCATCACCGAGCCCTGGGCTTCCAGGACCGCCCGCGACACGTAGTTTTCCGACGCGATCAGCTCGATGTGCTCCTGCTCGCGCTTCAGCTCACCCCGAATGGCCGCCGCGATCGCCGGATCGGTCTCGGCAAGCGGGGACTCAAAGAAGTGATAGGCGTTCGGCACGGGCGCGGTCGAAAGGGCACGAGACATGGGCAACTTGCTCTCTTGCTAGTGGAACTGCGGTAGTCACGTCGGGTTGGTGAGTTTATCCACCCGGTGGCGGT
Source organism: Defluviicoccus sp. (assembly GCA_049291695.1). Taxonomy (GTDB): domain Bacteria; phylum Pseudomonadota; class Alphaproteobacteria; order Rhodospirillales; family Defluviicoccaceae; genus Defluviicoccus. The sequence continues at coordinate 10,409 of JBATPX010000100.1, read as the reverse complement.
GTCGGCCGCCTTCAAACTCCGTCTCGAGGAAAACGCGCAGGCAGTCACGCGCGACCTCGACGCCGATCAATCGGCCGCCGAAACAGATGACATTGGCGTCGTTATGCTGCCGCGCAAGGCGTGCCCCAAGCGCGTCGTGCACCAGCGCAGCGCGGATCTCGGGATAGCGGTTGGCGGCAATGCTGACGCCGATCCCGCTGCCGCAGATCAGCACCCCTCGCTTAGCTCGTCCCTCGCGCAGCGCATTGGCCAAAGCATAGCCGATGTCGGGATAATCAACAGGCTCGGAGCCGTTGGCGCCGAGATCGATCACGACTCGGTTGTTCGCTTCAAGCTCGCGCTTGAGCAGCATTTTCAGCTCATAACCGGCATGATCGCTGGCGAGAGCGATCGGCTCGTGTGTCATCGTCACCCACGCTGGGCCTCTTGCTGGCTGATCCCGGTTGCGCACACTGCCCTTGGGCGCGGCGCCGCTCGTCAGTCTGCGGGCGATGTACCACATCTCGCAATCATTGGCCAGAGCGGCACAAAAAGTCGGGCGATGGAAACGTTTAAAAATTGGCGATTGCGATCGCAATCGCGGACTAAAGAGGCCGCCCGCCGGCAACGCCTGCCACCGGGGCCGCGGTTGCCGAGGCGGCCTCGCGCATTCACTTCCAACAACTGTGCCTCGATCACTCTCGGCTGATGAGGCGGGCAAGGGCTTAAGTCTTCTGCTGATGCGTCCAAGGCACACTCAAAGGAAGACCGCTGTTTATATTTTTTTCCATTGACACGGCGCTGTGCCCTGGTGTTTAAGATCTGCGCTTTCAATTCAACATATTTCTGGACAAAAACTCGATGACCGAGAGAGCCAACGAAAAAGTATCCCGCGATGATGTGCTCAGGATGGCCGTGGACGTCGTTGCCGCTTACGTCGGCAACAATCAGGTTTCGACTGGGCAACTTCCCGATATCATCAACAGCGTTTATAATTCGCTTTTGACTCTGGACATCCCGCCAGAAGAGCTCCCGGTCGAGGCGCCGAAGCCCGCGGTCAACGTGCGCAAGTCCGTGACGCCCGAATACATCATTTGTCTCGAGGACGGCAAAAAGCTGAAGATGCTCAAGCGCCACCTGCGGACGACCTACAACATGTCGCCCGAGGAATACCGTGCGAAGTGGAACCTGCCGCCGGACTATCCGATGGTCGCCCCGAACTATGCCCGCCAGCGCTCCGATTTCGCGAAGAAGATCGGCCTCGGCCGCAAGGCCGGCTAGTGCACTGGCACAAACAGAGCGTACATCCTGTTTGTGCCGATAGTGCGCGCGATTCAATATGTTGCAGCGACAACCTTGCTCTGGCGTGAATCGCCCTAAGGGGCCGTTGCGCTAGCCGAGTGCGCGTACGCCGCCGCATCTGCGTTCGTCAGCGGCGCACCAGCTTCACCGGTTAACGACTGCCTCACCCGATAACGAAAGAACCCGGCAGGATGCCTATCCTGCCGGGTTTTTCTCGTCACGCACGGACAGCGCGCGCCGCGAGGCGCCCGAGCGCCTTACTTGCTGGCGACGTAGTCGTACTTGCCGTCCTTCCAGATGTAGACGACGTACCCGGGCGCGGTGACGTCGCCCTTCGCGTCGAAACCGATCTTGCCCAGAACGGTATCAAACGATCCTGAACGCAGTTCGGCAATCACCTTGTCTGGTTCCAGCGACTTCGCCTGGGCAACCGCCTGCGCCCACGCCTGGACCGCGCCATAGGTGTAAAGCGTGTAGCCTTCAGGCTCGATCCCCTTGGCGCGGAACTTCTCCACCACCGGCAGCGCGACCGGGTTCTTGCGCGGATCGGGGCTGAAGGTCATCAGCGTGCCCTCGCCGAGTTTACCGGTAATGGCCCAATACTCGTCGGTGACCAGCGCATCGCCGGACATCAGGATCGTATTCATGCCCTGATCCCGCATCTGGCGTACGATCAGGCCACCTTCGACGTAGTACCCACCGAAGTACAGGAGGTCAATATTGGCCTCCTTAAGCTTACTGACGAGCGCCGTAAAGTCTTTCTCACCGCGATTGATCGATTCAAATAGGACTTCTTGAACGCCAAGCTTATTTGATTGCTTTTTTGTTTCTTCTGCAAGCCCCTGCCCGTACTGGGTCTTGTCATGGACAATTGCAATCTTTTTGCCTTTATAATGCTTGGCTATGAAGTCACCAGCGACAGCGCCTTGCTGGTCGTCCCGACCGCAGGTCCGGAAGACGTTGCCCTTCCCCTGCTCCGTCAGTTTCGGGTTCGTTGATGCCGGCGAAATCTGAATGACCTTCTCCTCGAAGTAGACATCCGACGCCGGGATCGACGAGCCGGAGCAGAAATGCCCGGCGATCAGCTTAACCCCCTTGCCCACCATCTGGTTGGCGACCGCCACCGCCTGTTTGGAATCGCAGGCATCGTCGCCGACCTCTCCGACCAGCTTCTGTCCCAAAACGCCGCCAGCAGCGTTGAGATCGGCCACTGCCTGCTCGAAACCGGCCCGCATCTGGGCGCCGAATGCGGCATCCGAGCCCGTCATCGGACCGACGGTGGCGATCACGGTATCGGCGCGGCTGTATTGCGCGCCCGCGATCATAATGCCGGCAGCAGCCAGCAGAACCGAACACAGTTTCCTCATCAGCGTCCTCTCCTTCCGCCTAGGAAAACAACTTCATCTGCGGTCAATAACCTGCCGCGGGCCGGTCCGCAACCGTCGTCGGCGGGCTGCTGCCCGCAACCGCGCCCGCCTCTCGTCAGTGCCGCGCGCGCCATCCGAGAAGGCCAGCGCGTTCGTACAGCCATGGGTATTGGCGCACCATGGTCCGGGCGCGGGTCAGACGATACGCGTACGCAACGATGATCAGCAGCACGCCGACATCGATGAGATAGCCGGTCCAGAGCAGCAAAGGACCATCGACAAGGGCATAAATGAGAAAGCGCGACGCGAAGCTCAACAGCACGGCATAGACGAAAATTTGCCATACCGGCCGCCATGTTGTTGCCAGCGCCTGGCCGGTCATGAAGGCGGCAAAGCCCAACAGCACGATCGTGATCGCCAGATACGCCCAGGGCGAGCAGCCGATTAGCTGAGACATGGCCACGCCTTCCTTCAGTGCCCGCCCTCGAGATAGGCGACGCGGATGTCCGGGTTGGCAAGCAGTTCGCGGCCCGTGCCGGTCATCGTCACCCGCCCGTTGACGAGAACGTAGCCGCGGTGGGCGAGGCGAAGGGCATGGAAGGCGTTCTGTTCGACGAGAAAGACGGTGACCCGCTGTTGCTCGTTGATCTCCTGGATCACGCGAAAGATCTGCTTGACCACCATCGGCGCCAAGCCCAGCGACGGCTCGTCCAGCAGCAACAGCCGCGGCCGGCTCATCAGCGCGCGTGCAATCGCAAGCATCTGCTGTTCGCCGCCGGAAAGCGTGCCGCCGCGCTGGTCGCGCCGCTCCTTGAGAATCGGGAACAACGTAAAGACGCGCGTGAGATCGCTCTCGAAGTGCTGCGGATCGGCACTGGTTGCGCCCATCAACAGGTTTTCCAGCACCGACATGCGGGCGAAAATGCGCCGCCCCTCCGGCGCCTGGGCAATGCCGGCGGCAATGATCTCGTGCGTCTGCCACTGGGTGATGTCCTCTTCCGCGAACAGGACGCGCCCGCGCGCGGCACGCGGCTGGCCGCAGATGGTCATCAACAACGTCGACTTGCCGGCGCCGTTGGCTCCGATCAATGCGACGATCTCGCCGCTCGAGACCTCGAGGTCGACGCCGCGCAGGGCCTCGATGCTGCCGTAAAAGGTGTGCAGTCCCTCAACCCGCAGCATCGTCAGGCGCTCCCGCCGTCTCGGGCGAGATCGCGCGCCACCTCGAGCGGCAGATCTTCGTCCTCATCCTCGCCGAGATAGGCGCGGATGACGGCCGGGTCGGCGCGAACCTGGCGCGGTTCACCTTCTGCGATCAGGCGGCCGTGGTCGAGAACGACGATCTTGTCCGAAATCTCCATGACGACGCTCATGTCGTGCTCGATCAGGAGAATGCCGATCCGGTGGTCGTCGCGAATGCCGATCAGGAGCCGGTTGAGGTCACTGCTCTCGCGCGGATTGAGGCCGGCTGCCGGCTCGTCGAGGCACAGCAGCACCGGCCGGCTGCACATTGCACGTGCGATCTCAAGCCGGCGTTGTTCGCCGTATGGCAGGTTGGCGGCATCCCAGTCGGCACGTGCGGTGAGGCCGACTCGATCGAGCCAGTAGCGCGCCCGTTCCACGGCCTTGGCTTCGGCCCGGCGGTAACGGCTCAAGCCCAGCATCCCGGCGAGCGAAAAGAGCGAGGCGCGCATCAGCTCATTGTGCTGGGCGACGATCAGGTTCTCCAGAACCGACATCCCGCCGAACAGCCGGACGTTCTGAAATGTCCGTGCCACACCCGCCACCTGCGGAATGCGAAAGCCCTCCATCCGTTCGAGATAGAGCGGTCCGCGCTGCGGATGGCTGAGCGACAACCGGCCGACGCTCGGTTTGTAGAACCCCGTAAGGCAGTTGAAGACGGTCGTCTTGCCGGCCCCGTTCGGCCCGATGATCGCGGTGATGCCGGCATCCGGGGCCTCGAAAGACACATCGTCGACGGCAACGAGGCCGCCGAACCGCATCGTCAGGTGCTCAACCGTCAGCAGTGCCGCCGGCTGCTCTCGTCCATCGGCGGCGGCAGAAGCGGAAGGCTCCATCACGGCACCGTTGCCGCCGGCCCGTTCCGAGCACGTGCAGCCCGATCGAGATCGCCAAGCCGGATGGTCGGCTCGCGGAAGGCGAGCAGTCCGCGCGGCCGCCAAACCATGATCAGCACCATCAAGGCGCCGAAGGCCAGCATCCGGTACTCCTCCAGCTCGCGCACCAGTTCCGGACCGCCGATGAGGACGATCGCCGCGATGACAATGCCGACCTGGCTGCCCATACCGCCCAGCACGACGATCGCCAGGATGATTGCCGACTCAAGGAAGGTGAAGCTCTCCGGACTGATGAAGCCTTGCCGGGTGGCGAAGAAGGAACCGGCAAAGCCCGCAAACATGGCGCCGATCGCGAACGCCGTCAGCTTGGTGTTGGTCGGATTGATGCCAAGCGAGCGGCAGGCGATCTCGTCCTCGCGCAAGGCCTCCCAGGCGCGGCCCACTGGGAGCTTGCGGATGCGCAAAGTGAAGAAGTTGGTAAGAAGCGCCAGCGCCAGGATCAGGTAGTAGAGAAAGATCACGCGCTGGATCGGTGAATAGGCGATTCCGAACAGCGTGTGGAACGCGTTCGCATCCGGTGCCGGGCTGGGAGTGAAGGGCACACCGAAGAAATCGGGCCGTGGGATACCGGAAATGCCACGCGGCCCGTTCGTCAGCGACGACCAGTTGATCAGGATTACGCGGATCATCTCCCCGAAGCCGAGCGTGACGATGGCGAGGTAATCGCCGCGCAACCGCAGCACCGGGAAGCCCAAGAGGATCCCGAAGGTTGCCGCGAGCGCGCCCGCGATCGGCAGGCACGCCCAAAAGCTCAAGCCGAAGTTGGCCGCGAACAATGCATAGCTGTAAGCGCCGACGGCGTAGAAGGCGACGTAGCCGAGATCCAGGAGGCCCGCCAAGCCGACCACGATGTTGAGGCCCCAGCCGAGCATGACGTAGGTGAGAACGAGAATCGAGACGTCGAGGACATAGCGGTCGGCGAACGGCAGGAACGGCAGCAGAAGCGCGAAGGCGATCGCGGCCGGGCCGATCAGGCGGACAAAGCCACGGATGCGGGCCGCAACCGCAGGTGACTGCGCCCCCTTTGGGCGCGGCGGCCACGCGCGCCGCAGAATGACGAACAGCAGCCGGCCGGCGAAAACGCAAGCAACGGCGATCGCCACCGCCGGCCAGCGCGTCTGCAGCCCGAGGCCGCCCGGTGCCTGCACCGTCTTCAGGCCGATCAGCGGCACCGCCAGGATGAGCGCGACAAGCGCCTGCAGCGCGGCTTCTCTGATACCGCCCCAGAGCCAAAAGGGCGATCCGGTGCGCATCGCCGCCACGGCTTACACCTTCTCAACCTCGGGCCGGCCGAGCAGTCCGGTCGGCCGGAAGATCAACACCAGCACGAGGATGGAAAACGCTGCCACGTCCTTGTATTCAATGGTGAAATAGGCCGACCAGAAGACTTCGATGAGGCCGATCAGGACACCGCCCAGCATGGCACCCGGCAAGGAGCCGATCCCACCCAGAACGGCGGCGGTGAACGCCTTGATTCCGGCGAGAAAGCCGATGAAGAAATCGATGACGCCGTAATACAGCGTCACCAGCATCCCGGCGACCGCCGCCAGGGCGGCCCCGATCACGAATGTCATCGAGATCGTCCGGTCGACGTTGATGCCGACCAGCGCCGCCATCTTCAGGTCCTCTTGGCAGGCCCGCTGCGCGCGCCCAAGCCGAGTGTGATTGATCAAGAGCGAGAACGTCACCATCAACGCGATCGTCAGCACGATGATGATGATCTGCAGATAGCTCAGTTGGACGATGAAGCCTTCGCGTTGCATCAGATTGACCCCGCCGCCGATCAGCGGTGGCAGCGGCTTGACCCGCGCCCCTTGCGCAATTTGCACGTAGTTCTGCAGGAAGATCGACATGCCGATAGCGGAGATCAACGCCGCCAACCGGGGCGACTGCCGCAACGGGCGGTAGGCCACGCGTTCGAGCACCCAGCCGTAAACGGCGGTAAAGAACATCGCCGAGACGAGAACGATCGCGAGCGCCAGCGGCAGCCAGCTGACACCGACGATTCCCAGCAGGAGAAACGTGATCAGGGATATGAAGGCCCCGATCATGTACACCTCGCCGTGGGCGAAGTTGATCATGCCGATGATGCCGTAAACCATCGTATAGCCGATCGCGATCAGCCCATAGATGGCGCCCAGCGTGAGGCCGTTGATCAGCTGTTGAAGAAAATACTCCACAACAACCCGCTAGTTCATTTCAGCCGCGCCGGCGAAGCCTGCACCGGCCGCACAGCCGCCGCCGGGGCATCGCCCGTTCACCACGCCGTTTCTGCCGTCCCCTGTCGACAACGCCGCCTGTCCCGCCGTTTCTGCTACGCCGCTTGACATGCCGCTGGCGGCGTCAATCGTGTTGTCGCTGCCGCTTGCCGTGTCAACAAAAAACCGCCCTGCGTGGCGTCGCTGGAGCCAGAGCATTGGCCGCACTCATATGCGCCTTCGACCGGCCAGCACGGCGTTGAGCTTGCGCAGCGCCAGGCGCATGAGCGCAGCCTCGCCGGCCGCCGCCGCACCGACGACCACCACCTCGGTGTTGGTGCCGGGCTCGATCGCCGCCACCCGCACCGAGCGACCGATGCGGTGGAACTCGAACAGCACATCGCGGGCGGCCCCGGCTTCGTCCTTGTTACTCGGCATCGGTCACCCTTCCGTCCTTCAATCATGCTTGCAGCGGCGGACAAAACGATGCAAGCACAACGCCATGAACACCCGGTGAAGCGGTGCGGAGCTGCGGCAAAGGGGATGGGCAAAAACTTGTATCCTCCGCCCCCGCGCGCAGCACGCCTCGCCACGCAGAAAGAGCAGTATGATTGGAGGGAAGCGGTGACGACGACACCTCGCATGCATCCGGAAACCATGGTCCTGCACGCGGCCTATCGCCAGGACGAGGCGACGGGCGCGGTCGCCGTACCGATCTACCAGACGACGTCGTACCAGTTCCGCGGCACCCAGCACGCCGAGAACCTGTTCGCGCTTAAGGAACTCGGCAACATCTACAGCCGCATCATGAACCCGACCTGCGACGTTCTTGAGCGGCGGTTTGCCGCGATCGAGGGCGGCTTGGCCGGCCTTGCGGTCGGTTCGGGTCAGGCGGCTTCCACCTTCGCAGTTTTGAATCTGTGCCAGAGCGGCGATAATTTCGTCAGCTCGACGGATCTCTATGGCGGGACCTGGAACCTGTTTGCCAATACGCTCAAGGGCATGGGTATCGAGGTGCGCTTCGTCGACCCTGCCGATCCGCAAGCCTTTGCCCACGCAACCGACGCGCGCACCCGCTGCTACTATGCGGAGACGCTGCCCAACCCGAAGCTCAACGTCTTCCCGATCCGCGAGGTCGCCGAGATCGGCCGCAGCTTAGGCGTGCCGCTGATCGTCGATAATACGGCAGCGCCGCTCCTCTGCCGGCCGCTCGACCACGGCGCTGCGGTTGTCATGTATTCGACCACCAAGTACATCGGCGGTCACGGCACCTCGATCGGCGGCCTGATCATCGACGGCGGCAATTTCGACTGGGAAGCGCATGCCGAGCGCTTCCCGACACTGACGCAGCCGGACCCCAGCTATCACGGCGCCGTCTGGACCGAAGCGGTCAAACCCCTAGGCCCCATCGCCTACATCTTGCGCGCGCGTGTCATCTTGTTGCGCGACGTCGGCGCCGCGATGAGCCCGTTCAACGCCTTCATGTTCATCCAGGGCCTGGAGACTTTGGCGCTGCGGATGCGCGCGCACTGCGACAACGCGGCCAAGGTTGCCGCCTTCCTGTCGGGCCATCCCAAGGTGGCGGGCGTCATCTACCCCGGCCTGCAGGCGGGTGAGATGCGCAGGCGGGCCGATGCGTACTTGAACGGCGGCTACGGCGCGCTCGTTGGCTTCGAGCTGAAGGACGGCCGCGAGGCCGGGCGCCGATTCATCGATTCCCTCAAGCTGGTCTATCACGTCGCCAACATCGGCGATGCGCGGACGCTCGCCATCCACCCGGCAACGACCACCCATTCACAGTTGTCGGAGGAAGACCGCCTGGCGACCGGCGTATCGGACGGCTACGTCCGCCTCTCGATCGGCATCGAGCACAGCGACGACATCCTCGCCGATCTCTCGCAGGCGATCGAGCAGGCGTGATGGCGATCGCACGCCGTCAGGCTCACGCCCTTGGCGGCTATCCGCGCATTCGGATGCGCAGGAACCGGCAGAGCCCGTGGATCCGCCGCCTGGTCGCCGAATCCAGTCTCTGCGTCGACGACCTCATCTGGCCGGTGTTCGTCGTCGAGGGCAGCAATCGCCGCGAATCCGTGCTCTCCATGCCGGGGGTCGAGCGGCTCTCGTGCGATCTCCTGACTGAAGCCGTCGGCGCGGCCGCCGCGCTTGGGATTCCCGCCGTCGCCGTCTTTCCCTTCGTCGAGGCAGCGCTAAAAACGCCCGACGCACGGGAGGCAGTCAACCCGGATAACCTCGTCTGCCGCGCTATCCGTGCGATCAAGGCGGCGCATCCGGCGATGGGCACGATCTGCGATGTGGCGCTCGATCCCTTCAACAGCCTGGGCCACGACGGCATCGTCTGCGAGGGTGAGGTCGCCAACGATGCGACCGTATCCATCCTCTGCCAGCAGGCGATCGTCCAGGCGCGCGCGGGGTGCGATATCGTCGCGCCGTCCGACATGATGGACGGCCGTATCGGTGCCATCCGCGACGCCCTCGATGCCCAGGGCTTCGAGCGCGTGCTGATCCTCTCATATGCTGCGAAGTACGCGTCCGCCTTCTACGGGCCGTTTCGCGACGCGGTCGGCTCGGGCGGCTGCCTGATCGGCGACAAGAAGAGCTACCAGATGGACCCCGCCAACGGCCTTGAAGCCCTGCGCGAGGTGGCGCTCGACATCGGCGAGGGCGCAGACATGGTGATGGTCAAGCCCGGTCTGCCCTATCTCGACATCGTGCGCCGGGTGAAGGATGCCTTCGGCATGCCCACCTTCGCCTACCAGGTGAGCGGCGAGTACGCGATGCTGAAGGCCGCCTGCCTGAACGGCTGGCTCGATTACGAGCGTGCGCTGCTCGAAATGCTGTTGTCGTTCAAGCGCGCCGGCGCCGACGGCGTCCTCACCTACGCCGCCCTCGATGCCGCCCGGCTGTTGCGCGGAGGGTGAGGGCGGGTGGTTCGGAATAGCCTGCCGTTCGTCCCGATGCCCTGGGCGGTGAGCAGAATGATCCGAGAGCGCCACACAAGGAGTGTCGTGAATTTCGTGTTTGGGCCATGACGATGGAAACGGAGGAGGCATCGCATGGCACGACGCAAACAGCCTGTTATCCCGGACGCGCTGCTGGATCAGTTGCTGGCCGGATCAGACGCGAAGACCGCGTTCGACAAGGATGGCCTGCCGGACGAGCTGAAGAAGGCGCTGGCCGAGCGGGCGTTGAACGCGGAGATGGATCATCATCTGGAGACCGGCGAGGAGGACGGCAACCGGCGCAACGGCTACGGCAGGAAGACGGTGCTGACGGGAACGGGCAAGATCGCGCTCGATGTGCTACGAGTGTCAGTACCGGATGAATTCTCCCTGAAAGTGCCGATTGAAAATTCCCTGATTGGCCTTTGATGGCCCGCTCTGCCGGGACGCGTCCCGGCAGAGCGG
>JBATPX010000099.1:0-2249 GCA_049291695.1 Defluviicoccus sp. | reverse complement strand
TGGTGTTGGCGACGAGGCAGCGGCCGTCGGCCAAGGCCAGCACCGGGCCGGGAAAGGAGATCGTGCCAAACGCGATCAGCTTGTCGCCGCCGGCGGTGTACGCGGTCAGCCGGTTGCCGTAGTGGGTGGAGATCCACACTGGCTGCCAAGGGTCGCCTTGGTTGATCGAGATTGCCGTGGGCCCGGTGCCGACATGCTTCGTGGCAACCGCCTTTTTCTCGTGCGCCGTCCAGATGTTGGCAAGATCCGATCCCGGGCTGACCGCCCAGACGTAATTGGACTTGCTTGACCAGGCGAGCCCGCCGGTGAAGAACGCATCCGGCGAGCCGGTGCGCACCCGCAGCGTGTGCGTCACCGTCATGGTGGTGAGATTGAGCACCTTGACGTCGGCGTTGCAGCCGACCCACAGCTCATCGCCCACACGCAGCAAACCGTGCGGCGCGCCGGTGACGTCGGTGTAGGTCTGCACATGGGTGGCGGGATCGACGCGGCAGACCTTGTTCTGCAGCGGGAACGAGACCCAGGGGATGCCGTCGGCGCCGATCGTGATCTCGTGCGGGTAGTTCTCAGCCAAAGCGATCGTTGCTGACACTGCGTTGATCGCAGGGTCGATGACCACCAGCGCCCGATCAGCGAGGCAGACAACCCAGATGAGCCCGGTGACGGCTGACACGGCGATGCGCCACGGGTGCGCCGGCAGATCGCCGAGCCAGGAGCCGGGATCGGCGCGGGCGAGGGTGGCATTGACCCTTAAGCCAGAAGGATCGGCGCGCACGACGACGCGCCTGGTATGGCAGCAGATCCAGAGATCGCCGTCGAGGCTGAGCGCCAAACCTTCTACGCCTTCCTCGGCCTCGATGCGATCGAGGCTCGCGATCACTTCCGCGCTGACATTCGGCAGGTGGTTGCCGTAGGGGGTGAGATCGAGTTCTTCGAACAGGAGATAGGCGAGGCCCCGGTAGCCGGGAACCGCGCCAACGCCCTCCTCGGTTTCCATGATCTCGGCCGGCATCTGACTGTCGCCGCCGAGGAACAACTCGACCGGCAGCTTGGCGCCCACCGGTTTGTCGCGATTGGTGCGGACGTCGTAGGCGAGATCGCCATTGAGCCAGATCCTGCGGATGCCGGAAATTTCCGGCCTGTCCCGATAGACGGGCCCATCATCGATCTCGTCGCCCTTGTCGGTGGCGGCGAAGGTCTGCTCCAGGTGCGTCGGCGCTGCCGCCAAACCGACAGCAAAGCTGGAATAGACGAACTCGCGCGTGACCGTGGCGGGGACTTTTGGCCCACCCTTTCCGCCGCCGGGGCCGGTGTAGGGGATCTCCTCGCGACCGATGCGGAAGGGCGACGCCCAGAACACATTGCCGGTGACCCGCGCGACACCGAAACAGAGCGGGATCATCTGCCCCCAGGCCGAGGATTGCACCTTCAAGTCGGTGAGCCGCGGGCCGACCTGGTAGGCATCGGCCTGGCGCATGTCGTCCTGCGGGAACAGGAGTGCACCGACCATCGAGCCGATCGCAAAGCCGAGGCCCGGCATGCCGAAGGCCGCACCAACACCGGCACCGACGACGCCGACCGCCAATTGCGCCATCAGGTCTCGACCTCGAACGAGAGCGACGGCAGCATGCTGCCGAAGTCGGCAAGCTCCATCCGCTCGAAGACGACGTAGGCGGTGCCCCGATAGGCCGGCGTCTTCCCCAGCCCCTCGGCCGCCTCGATCACCGGGTCCGGGTCTTGGGTGTCGGTGCCGGGATAGATCACCGCCCCGCGCGGGTTGCTGATCGGCGTGAGTGTCGCATCATAGATCAGGGTGTTGTTGGCCCAGATCCGGTGCAGCTTGATGATCGGCCCGGCGCAGATCGCGACCACGAACGAGCGATAGTAGACACGCGTCTTGGTCTCGGCGCCGCCCGTGACGCCCCCTTTGCCGGGGCTGTCTTGTTCGGTCCTGTGGCCGAGGGGCCCGGCCCAGATCAGGTTGCCGGCGAGCCGCGCCTGGCCGTAGACGATCGGGACCATCTGCCCCCAGGCGGAGGACTGGACCTTCAAGTCATGGATGCGCGGGCCTTCGGCGACTTGATCGGGCGGGCCGTCCTGCGGGAACAGGACGCCGCCCACCGCCATGCCCAGCGCGAAGCCCACCCCCGGCGCGCCGAAGTAGGCGCCAATCGCGGCACCCGCGACGCCGACCGCCAGCTGCGCCATCGCATCAGTCCTCGACGCCGGGGAAGGCGAAGGCGCACCGC
>JBATPX010000098.1:0-30641 GCA_049291695.1 Defluviicoccus sp. | reverse complement strand
CGATGGCGCGGCTGGTTCGGGCCCCGCCACCGGCGCCGTTGCCGCTGCGCGCTCCTTGAGGTGTTCGTAGGCGGAGACGCGATCGATCGCGACATCGTAGCGGCCGGCAAGCGGGCTCGCCGCCATCACCGTTGCCCGCTCGGCTGCGCTCGCCGGGCCAAGACGGGAGAAAGGCGGCCGAATGCGTGTGCGCTCGACGACGTTGGGAATGCCCTTGTCGCCCAGGGTCGAGACCAGCGCCTCGCCGACTTCAAGCTCCGTGATCGCCTGTTCGGCACTGAACTTCGGATTGGGCCGGAAGGTTTGTGCGGCGACACGAACGGCCTTCTGATCCTTCGGCGTAAAGGCGCGCAAGGCGTGCTGAACACGGTTGCCGAGCTGAGCCAGGACGCTGTCCGGCAAATCCGAAGGCGACTGGGTGATGAAAAACACGCCGACACCCTTGGAGCGGATCAAACGGACCACCTGCTCCACCTTTTCCAGGAGCGGTTTCGGCGCTTGGTCAAACAGAAGATGGGCCTCGTCGAAAAACAAGACCAGTTTCGGCCGTTCGAGGTCGCCCGCCTCTGGCAGTACCTCGAACAGCTCCGACAACAGCCACAGGAGAAACGTCGAATAGAGCCTCGGTTTGTTGATCAAAGTCTCGGCAGCAAGAATGTTGATCTGGCCATAGCCGTTGGCGGTCGTGCGCATCAGATCATTCAGTTCCAAGGCCGGCTCACCGAAAAAGCTCTCACCGCCTTCCCGCTCCAGCATCAGAAGCCGGCGCAGGATCGCGCCTACCGAAGCGGAGGTGATATTGCCGTAAGTGGTCTGCAGCGCGGCGGCATTCTCGCTGACGAAGGCGAGCATCGCCCGCAGATCCTTGAGATCGAGCAGCAGCAGGCCTTGATCGTCGGCAACGGCAAAGGCGGCGTGGAGCACGCCCTCCTGGGTCTCGTTGATCTCCAACAGCCGGCCGAGGAGGAAAGGGCCGAGTTCCGAGATGGTCGTGCGAACGGCATGCCCCTTTTCGCCGAACACATCCCAGAACACACACGGGAAGGCGCGCGGGCCGAAGTCATCGAGGCCGACCTCCCGCGCCCGTGTCGCGAGCTTCGGCGTCAACGCGCCGGGTTGGCACAGCCCTGAAAGATCGCCCTTCACATCGGCCAGAAAGACCGGCACGCCGCGTTCGGAAAAGCTTTCGGCCAGACCCTGGAGGGTCACCGTCTTGCCCGTTCCGGTCGCGCCGGCGACCAGCCCGTGCCGGTTAGCATAGCGTGGCAGCAGGACGACCGTGTCCTCAGCTTTCCCGATCAGAATAGCGTCGGGGGACGTCATGGGGTGCCTCCTGTTGTTGGCAAGGGGCCATTCGTTACGTGTTCTCAAAAGCGCGGTTGGAAGAGCAGGTCCGCCCCCGCGTTTCACTCTGCCCGACGACGGGCAAGAGGGTGTGCCTTTGCGACCAGTGCTTTCAGCCTGTCATCGAGCACATGGGTGTAGATCTGGGTCGTCGCGATGTCGGCGTGCCCCAACATTTCTTGCAGGCTCCGCAGATCTGCGCCATGCGCGAGCAAGTGCGAAGCAAAGGAGTGGCGCAGCACGTGGGGCGAGACGCGCGCCGGATCAATTCCGGCGGCGATGGCCGTCTCTTTCAACAACTGGGCGAAGCGCGCGCGTGTGAGGTGTCCGCAGCGCGAACGTGATGGAAACAGCCATGGTGATTGGGCCGGCTGCGCGGTGCCTGACCGGCGCGGAACCTTGATCGCCTGCAGATACGTCATCAGCGCAGCAATCGCAGGCTCCGTCAGCGGCACGATTCGCTCCCGGCCCCCCTTGCCACACACGATCAACATCCGCTGTGCGGCGGCAAGCGCGGTCCGCGGCAGCGCGACCAGTTCCGACACGCGAAGGCCGGTCGCGTAAAGGACCTCAAGGAGTGCCGTCAACCGCAGGCCGTCACCCCCCTCGCGCGCGCGACCGGCGATCAGCAAACGCTCGACCTCCGCTTCACTGAGATACTTGGGCAACGACCGCCCCTGGCGCGGGCGGTCGATGGACGACGACGGATCGTCTCGGCGCAGACCTTCGGCAAAGAGAAAGCGGAAGAACTGACGCAAGGCAGACAACCGGCGCGCTGTCGTTCGCGGAGAGAAGCCGAGTTGCGCTTGGGCGTGAATGTAGGCGCGAACCGTGTCGGTATCGGCCGACGCTGCCCCCTGGCCCCTCTTGCCGGCAAACACGGCAAACTGGGCGAGATCGCGGCGGTAGGCTTCAAGCGTATTTGCCGCTGCGCCGCGCTCGGCCGCCAGCATTTCGAGGAACATTTCAACGAATCGGACGGTTTCCGTCACCGGTGCGCTGCTCGCGCCCAGGTGCTCGGCCGCCGCCGCTTCGCTGCCGGCATCGGTTGCGGACACGTCCGGCATCGCGCTACCGCTGAAAACGTTCCTGGGGAATGACGATTTCCCTCTGCTGCGTTGGCGCCGGCACCTCCCACACGACCAGGAAGACAGCCCCGCCGATCAGCAAAAGAACGAAGGCAATCAGAAAGATGCGCAAATCCAGAACCTCCAGTTTCGCTTCCCTCAAGGAACAGCCGACGTGAAGGCCGCGCTCGCGAGGACAGCCCCCGCCGGCGGCACTCGCTGAACGCACACTACAGCCCTGCCGCGGAACGGGCTATCCTGCGACTGCCAAAAGGCAAAACGTTGGTAGTCTATTCGCCGGAAAAAACCAGTGCAACGATGCCACCCCAGGATCGCGGCTCTCAAGCGCGCAAGCTGATGCAGGCGCGGAGTGCGCTGGGCCAACGCTCGATCGTTCTTGTCGGTCTGATGGGGGCCGGCAAGACAACGGTCGGCCGCTTGTTGGCAAGGCGCCTCGGCCTCGCCTTCGCCGATGCCGACCATGAGATCCAGCGTGCGGCCGGCCACACCGTTGAGGAGATATTCGCCCGCTTTGGCGAGGCAAGCTTTCGCATCAGCGAACGACGGATGGTCGCTGACCTGCTGGCGGCCGGGCCTTTGGTGCTTGCCACCGGCGGCGGTGCGTTCATGGACGAAGACACGCGTGCTTGCATTCGCGCCCACGCGCTGTCGGTCTGGCTCAAGGCTGATCTCGACGTCCTGGCCGAGCGGACAACGGGCCGCGGCGGACGGCCGCTGCTGAAGGAGGGTGATCCAAAGGAGACGCTGGCGGCTTTAATCGCGCTGCGGTATCCCGTGTATAAGGAAGCGGACCTTGCCGTTGTGACCAACCATGAGCCTGCCCAAGTGACCGTATGCCGCATCATCGACGCGTTATCGCGCGGGCAGCTGCCGAGATTGCCTGAGTCTGGGGAGCCGGCATGACGTGCAGCGCTCAGGGCCCGGCTGCGGCCCAACGGGTCCCCGTCGCGCTAGGCGCGCGGTCGTACGACATTCATGTCGGCGAGAACCTGATTGACGAGGCCGGTGCATTGCTTGCACGCCTGCTTCCGGTCAAGCGTGTGGCCGTGGTCACCGACGCCACCGTCGCTCCGCTTTATCTGCAGCGGCTGTGTTCGTCGCTTGCACACGTGGACATCGAGGCCATCAGCGTCGTGTTGCCGGCCGGCGAGCAGAGCAAAGACTTTCCGACCCTGCAGGGTCTGTGCGAAAGCCTGCTCGACGCTGGGATCGAGCGGACGACCGCCGTTGTTGCGCTCGGTGGCGGCGTGATTGGCGACATCGCCGGCTTCGCCGCCGGGATCCTGTTGCGCGGCTTGCCGTACGTGCAGATGCCGACCACCTTATTGGCACAAGTAGACAGTTCGGTTGGCGGCAAGACGGCGATCAACACCCGGCAGGGCAAGAATCTCCTAGGCCTTTTTTATCAGCCGCGCGCTGTGATCGCCGATACCGCGATCCTGACCTCACTGCCGGCGCGACAGATGCGGGCCGGCTACGCGGAGGTCGTGAAGTACGGCCTTATAAGCGATGCGCCCTTCTTCAACTGGCTTGAAGAGCATGGTGCGCGCGTCCTTGCGCACCAGGAGGATGATCTGCGGTACGCGGTTGTGACCAGCTGTCAGGCCAAGGCTGCGGTCGTTTCGCGCGACGAACGCGAGCGAGGCGAGCGGGCGCTTCTCAACCTCGGACACACGTTCGGCCATGCCTACGAGGCCGAGACCGGTTTCGGCGATCTATTGCTTCACGGCGAAGCCGTCGCGATCGGCATGGTGCACGCGTTTGGACTGTCGGCACGGCTTGGCCTGTGCCCGCAGGTGGATGCCGAGAGAGTGCGGCGACACTTGGCCGCCGTCGGCCTGCCGAGCACGCTTAACGATGTAGCGTCCTGTCCGCTGCCGCTTGATCGCCTGCTGGCGCACATGCATCACGACAAGAAGGTCCGCGACGGCCGGCTCACGTTCGTGCTGGCGCGCGGTATCGGCAAGGCGTTCGTCAGCCGCGATGTCGCCCCGGAAGCGGTCGAGGCCTTCCTGCGCGATGAGAGCGAGCACCACGTCAGCAGCGGCCGATCCCCGGTTTGCGAGGCCCGATGATTGTCACGGCAGGCGTCATCCTTTTCCTGCTTCTATGCTCAGCGTTCTTTTCCGCTTCCGAGACCGCGCTGACCGCCGCCTCGCGTCCGCTCATGCATCAGCTGGAGCAGAAAGGCGATAAGCGGGCGTCGACCGTCAACCGCGTGCGCTCAAAGACAGACCGGCTGATCGGCACCATTCTGCTCGGCAATAACCTCGTGAACATCGGGGCTTCGGCATTGGCAACTGGCGCCTTGATCACGTTGTTCGGCGAGGCCGGTGTCGCCTACGCGACAATCGCGATGACTATCCTCGTGCTGATCTTTGGCGAGATCCTGCCGAAAAGCTACGCCTTCCGGCACGCGAACGATCTTGCGCTGAGAGTTGCCAAACCGATCGATATCCTGGCTACCCTTTTTGCGCCGGTTACCAAGACGATAGGTTTGTTCGTGCAAGGTGTCTTGCACCTGTTCGGCGGGAGCCGGCAGGAAAGGAGCAGCCTCTGGCCGAGCGACGAGGAGTTGCGCGGCGCAATTGCGTTGCATGAGGGTGAGGGCGACATCAAGCAAGAGCGCGCGATGCTGCACAGCATTCTCGACCTCGGCAAGGTAACGGTGGGGGAAGTCATGATCCACCGCAAGAACGTGGCTGCAATCGACGCCGACCAGTCACCGGAAGCGATCGTGACCGAAGTGCTGGCGAGTCCGTACACACGTATTCCCTTGTGGCGCGGTTCGCCGGACAACATCGTCGGCGTGGTACACGCGAAGGCCCTGTTGCGCGCCGTGCAGAGCCGAGGCGGGAGCACCACCGGTCTTGACATCGTCGCTCACTCGGCGAAACCCTGGTTTGTTCCCGACACCACATCGCTCCTCGATCAACTGCAGGCTTTTCGCCGTCGGCGCGAGCATTTCGCCATCGTTGTTGATGAGTACGGCAGCCTCATGGGGATCGTGACCCTGGAAGACGTGCTGGAAGAGATCGTTGGCGACATTGCGGACGAACACGACATCACCGTTCCGGGCGTCGTGCGCCAACCGGACGGGAGCTTCGTTGTCCAAGGGACAGTGACGATCCGCGACCTCAACCGTGACCTCGGCTGGCGGTTGCCGGATGAGGAGGCGGTGACGATCGCAGGCTTGCTTCTGCACGAAGCGAAGCGGATCCCTGAAGTTGGGCAAGCCTTCATGTTCCACGGTTTCCGCTTTGATATCTTGCGCAGGCAGCGGCATCAGGTAACGTCCGTACGCATTTCGCCGCCCGATGGCGGCCGGAACAAGGCGGCTGCCGGCGTCAGCGGTTCGGATCAACCGCCGGCACCGCCATCCACCACTCCAACCTGATCTGAATGACGGCATGCTGGGCCCGGCCACCCTTACCTACGTCATCAAGGACGAATGCACAGAAGCGGTCGGCGCCGCGGTGCGTGTTGGCGACGCCTTGGCCGCGCTGGCCGCCAGCAGCGCCGGGGCAGGAGGATGGCAGCCATGAGCTTGAGCAAGCCAAGCCCCCGCCAGCTTGTCCATACCCGCTTGATTGCCTGCCACGGCTACCAACGCCAGGATGGCTTATGGGATATCGAGGCCACCCTGGAAGATAGCAAGGCTTACTCGTTTGCCAACCGCGACCGCGATGGGATCGTCGCTGGCGAACCGATCCACCGGATGCGAGTCCGCGTGAGCGTCGACGATGCGCTCACCATTCGCGCGGCCGAAGCGACAACCGAAGCCGGACCGTTTGCCATCTGCGGCGACATCGCTCCGGCGTTTTCCGCCTTGATCGGCTTGCAGATTGGCGACGGTTGGCGACGGGCCGTGAATGCGCGCTTCACTGGTGTCGCTGGTTGCACGCACTTGACAGAACTTCTCCTCGGCCCGGTTGCGACGACAGCGCTGCAGACCGTTGTAAACGCGCGGTCACAACGCCAGCAGCCGGCCAGTGATGGTGGTGCGCCGGCGCTCATCGATTCCTGCCATGCGCTGAGGGGTGACGGGCCGATCGTCAAGCGCGAGTGGCCAGCGTTCTACCGCGGGAAGTCGTGAGGGAGAGCTGCCGCCTTAGCCGCGGCACGCTGCGGCTTCGGCCGGCGTCAGCGCGCTCAATGCCAGTGCATGGACCGGTCCCGCCAGTTCCTCGGCAAGGATGGCGTTGATGCAGCGATGTCGCTCCAGGCGCCCCATGGATTCGAAGGCGGCCGCAACGATGGTGACGCGGAAATGCGTCTCACCCTCGGGTCGTGATCCGGCGTGACCAGCATGCCGATGCGATTCATCAACGACCTCAAGCGCGGTAGGCGTGAGCGCGGCCGTCAGCTTGGTCTTAATCGTTTCGGCAACCGACATGGCATCAGCGGTTTACGACTGAGGCGCGGATGGGTCAACCGGTGACGGCGACGACGCGTCTGAACGCGTTGGGCCTCCTCGGCCTGGTCATTGCTCTCTGGGGGAGCAACTGGCCGATCATGAAGGTCGGCCTGACGGATATGCCACCGCTCACCTTCGCGGCCACCCGGCTTTCGCTCGCCACCTTCGCCCTGTTCGTGATTGCGCCGCGGCAGCTGCAGATGCCGGCGGCGCGCGACATTCCGGTGGTGCTGTCGGTCGGCCTCCTGCAGCTGTTCGCCTTTATGATGTGCATGCATCTGGCACTGACGGTCGTGCCGGCCGGCCGCTCGGCGATTCTTGCCTACACGACGCCGATCTGGGTGGTGCCGATGGCGACGCTCTGGCTTGGTGAGCGGATGACACGGACGAAGGGAGTGGCATTCGCGATCGGCCTGGCAGGCGTCGGCGTGCTTTTCAACCCGTCAGCGATCGATTGGAGTTCGGCCGAAGTGCTGCGCGGCAACGGGCTCTTGTTGGTGGCTGCGGCGGCATGGGCGATCACGATCGTTCATGTGCGCGGTCGGCGCTGGGAGGCGACGCCTTATCAGCTGCTGCCGTGGCAGATGCTCTTGGGCACGCTGGCTACGGTTTGCGTGGCTGTGATCTTCGAGGGCGATGCCGTCATCCGCTGGTCACCGCAGCTGACCGTCATCCTGCTGTACAACGGCATTCTCGCCTCGGCGTTCTGCTCCTGGGCGTTCAACGAGGTGGCACGCACCCTGCCGGCAACGACGACCTCGCTTGGCTCGCTTGGCGTACCGGTGGTCGGCCTGTTGGCGTCCGCCGCCTGGCTTGGCGAGCCCCTGGAGCTCAGCACCGTCCTGGGCCTTCTGCTAATTCTGAGCGCGGTCGCCCTCCTGGTCCGCCAGGAGATTGCGGCGCGGGCTTGAGGCTGCGGTGTGGCTTGCCAAGCGCGGCGCACGCTTTTATACACTTGCGCTTTCCTGAAGGCGCCGAGAGGCAAGCGGTCCGGCTCGTGTTTGAGGGCATGCCCAGCCGCTCCCAGGGTGCCGTCCGACCCCAAGGGGTTGGATCGAAGCAACACACCGAAAGGTCGATGAAATGCCCAAGCTGAAGACAAAGTCGGCGGCAAAGAAGCGCTTCCGGCTGACCGCCACCGGCAAGGTGCGCGGCAATGTCGCCTACAAGCGGCACAATCTGCGCAAGCGATCGAAAAAAATGAAGCGCAAGGCGCGCGGCACGATGATCCTCTCGAACGACTCCGCAGGGCTCGTCAAGAGCTGCCTGCCTTACGCCTAAAGAGGGAGCCTGCCAATGGCCCGCGTCAAGAGGGGCGTGACGACCCACGCCCGACACAAAAAGGTCCTCAATCGCGCCGAAGGCTATCGTGGCCGCGCAAAGACGGCCTACCGCATAGCCCACGAGCGCGTCGAGAAGGGCCTGCAGTACGCCTACCGCGATCGCCGCAACCGCAAGCGGACATTCCGCGCGCTGTGGATCCAGCGCATCAACGCCGCTGCGCGGGAGCACGGCCTGACATACTCTCAGTTCATGGGTGGGCTGATCAAGGCCGGCATCGAGATCGACCGCAAGATGCTGGCGGACTTGGCCGTGCGCGATTCGGATGCGTTCGCCGCACTGGTACGGACCGTGACCGGCGCGCCGATGACGGCATGAGGCACGGCCCGTCCGGCCGTCGCTGGTGCTGGACCAGGGCAGAACCGTAGAGCCCAAACGGATCCCATGGACAAGATCGATACCGTGCGTGCGGAAGCCCTCGATGCCGTCCGCAAGGCCGAGGATTTGGACGCGCTCGATGAGGTCCGTGTGCGTGAGCTTGGCAAGAAGGGGCGGCTTACCCACCTGCTGAAGGGGCTCGCGGGCCTCGATGCCGAGGCCCGAAAACGTGCCGGTCAAGCGCTCAACGCCGTCAAGGAGGAACTTGGCAAAGCGGTGGAGGCGCGCAAGGCCGCCCTTACGCACGCCGCGCTCGAAAGGCGGTTGGCCACCGAGACGGTCGACATCACGCTTCCCATCCGGCCGGAAATGCGCGGATCGATCCATCCGATCAGCCAGACGGTCGACGAGGTGATCGCGATATTCGGCGAGATGGGATTCGTGGTCGCGGAAGGCCCAGACATCGAGGACGATTGGCACAACTTCACCGCGCTGAACATCCCGCCCGAGCATCCGGCGCGCCAGGAGATGGATACCTTCTACCTGCCGGGCACGCGCGACGGCCACCGGCTCGTGCTGCGCACGCACACCTCGCCGGTGCAGATCCGCACCATGTGCCGGCAGCAGCCGCCGTTGCGCATCATCGCACCTGGCCGCACCTATCGCTGCGACTCCGATGCCACGCACTCGCCGATGTTCCACCAGGTCGAGGGCTTGATCATCGACGAAACGACGCACATGGGCCACCTCAAGGGATGCTTGATCGAGTTCTTGCGTGCCTACTTCGCGATTGACGATCTGCCGGTCCGCTTCCGCGCCAGCCACTTCCCATTTACCGAGCCGTCGGCGGAGGTCGACATCGGCTGCAGCCGCTCCAAGGGCAGTCTCAAGATCGGCCACGGCAAGGATTGGTTGGAGATCCTCGGCTGCGGCATGGTGAATCCCAAAGTCCTGCGCGCCTGCGGCATCGATCCAGAGCGCTACCAGGGCTTCGCATTCGGCGTCGGGCTGGAGCGTATCACCATGCTGAAGCACGGGATCCCGGACCTGCGGACCTTTTTCGAGTCCGACCTCCGCTGGCTCAAGCACTACGGCTTCTCCGCCCTCGATGTTCCCTCCCTTGCGTTCGGACTGGCGCCGTGAAGTTCACCCTCTCGTGGCTCAAGGAGCACCTGGAGACCGAGGCGTCCCCCGCGGCGATTGCCGAGCGGCTGACGATGATCGGGCTCGAAGTTGAGGCCGTGCACGACCGTGGCCGCGACCTCGCGGATTTCTTCGTCGCCGCCGTGCTGTCGGCGGAGCCGCATCCGAACGCGGACAAGCTCACGGTTTGCTCCGTCGATACCGGTGCCGAGCGACTTCAGGTGGTGTGTGGGGCGCCGAATGCGCGCGCCGGTATGAAGGGGATTTTCGCACCCGTCGGCGTGAGCGTGCCGGGGACCGGCCTTGTCTTGAAGCGCGCGGCGATCCGTGGCGTCGAGAGCGCCGGCATGCTGCTCTCGGCAAGGGAGATGAACCTCTCCGATGATCACACCGGCATCGTCGAAGTCGCACCCGAGTTCGCAGTCGGAACGCCGGCCGCGGTAGCGCTTGGCCTCGCCGACCCACTTTTCGACGTCGCGATCACACCCAACCGCGGCGATTGCCTGGGCGTGCGCGGCATCGGCCGTGATCTCGCTGCCGCCGGGCTGGGCCGGTTGAAGGCGCTCACCGTAGAGCCGGTCGCCGCTGTCTTCGTAAGTCCGATCAAGGTCAGGCTGGAGCTTGATGGCGAGGCAGCCAACGCCTGCCCCTTCTTCGTCGGCCGCACCATTCGCGGCGTCAGCAACGCGGAGAGCCCGCGCTGGCTCAAGGAGCGGCTGAGCGCGATCGGCTTGCGGCCGATTTCCGCGCTGGTGGATATTACGAATTACCTCATGTACGACCTCAACCGGCCGTTGCATGTTTTCGATGCCGACAGAGTGCGCGGAGACCTGCATGTTCGCCTGAGCCGGGAGGGCGAGGTGCTCACAGCGCTCAACGGCCAGACCTACACGCTCGACGCCGCGATGACCGTGATCACCGACGACGTGGAGGTCGAAAGTCTGGGCGGAGTGATGGGCGGTATGCGCACCGGCTGCACCGGCGAAACTACCGCGGTCTTTCTCGAATCGGCGCTGTTCGATCCGATCCGCACGGCGCGCACGGGACGCTCGCTGGGTATCCTGTCTGATGCCCGTTTCCGCTTCGAGCGCGGCATCGATTCCTCGTTCGTAAGTGACGGCCTGGAGATCGCGACCCGGCTGATCCTCGATCTCTGCGGCGGCGAGCCGTCGTCGCTGGTGATCGCCGGTGCCGCGCCACCGCCGCGTGCGGCTATCCGCTTCCGGCCGTCGCGCGTTCAGGCGTTAACCGGCATCGCCATCACTCCGGCCGAGAGCGTCGCAATTCTCGAAACGCTCGGCTTCACGGTCGAAGGAGGCAATGGTGACGGGTCGGTCATTCCGCCGCCATGGCGGGGCGATGTCGACAGCGAAGCCTGCCTGATCGAGGAGGTCGCACGCTTACGCGGCTTTGAGCACATCCCAGCCACGCCGCTGGCGGCACCGACTGTCGTGCCCGCACCGGCGCTCTCGCCGGAGCAGCAGCGCCGTGCCACCGCGCGGCGCGTGCTCGCGGCTCGGGGGTTAACCGAGGCCGTGACGTTTTCCTTCCTCTCCAAGGCTGAGGCCGAGCCGTTTGGCGGCGCGAACCCGGCGCTGCGACTGATCAATCCCATCAGCGCCGACCTTGACCAGATGCGGCCCTCGCTCGTCCCCAACCTCCTGTCAGCGGTGCACCGCAACGGCGATCGGGGAATGCGCGATTGCGCGCTGTTCGAGGTTGGACCGCAGTACCGAGGCATCGAGCCGCACGACCAGGAGATTGCCGCCGCTGGCGTGCGCAGCGGTCGGGCGGGCCCCAGGCACTGGGCCTTGGCTGCTCGTCCTGTCGATGTCTTCGACGTCAAGGCGGACGTTCTGGGGGTCCTGGAGAGCTTGGGTGTTGCCGTCGAACGTGTGAAGCTCACGGCGGACGCGCCGGCTTGGTACCATCCGGGGCGGTCGGGGACGCTGCGCTTCGGACCCAAGAACGTGCTTGCGGCGTTTGGCGAGTTGCATCCGGCCGTGCTTGCGCAGTTCGATGTTCAAGGCTCTGTTGCGGCCTTCGAGGTGTTTCTCGGCGCCGTCCCTGGCCAGCGGTCGCACCGCGGGGAAAGCCGCCCCATAGCACTCTCACCGTTGCAGCCGATCGAGCGTGATTTTGCCTTCATCGTCGATGCCGAGGTCGCCGCGGAGGCGGTGCTCGCCGCGGTCCGCCGTGCCGAGGCGGCGCTGATCAGTGATCTCCGCGTGTTCGACGTCTTCGCCGGCGGCGGCATCGGCGAGGGCCGGAAATCGATCGCGATCACCGTGGTCCTGCAGCCGATGGAGATGACGCTGACTGACGCTGAGATTGAGGCGATCGCTGAGCGCATCGTCGCGAGCGTCACCAAGGCCACTGGCGGCGTGCTGCGCTCCTGACGGTGCTTTCTGCCATTCTCCCGCCCGACGTTTAAACTGGCCTTAACAACGGCAGTGCATGATCGCCGTCGCGACCATCACGGTGCCGAAACCGATGTCACCGACGACTTCGTACGAGCTTTATCGCAAGCGCAGTTCTGACTGGCTCATCATGTCCGCGTTCGACGAACGCGACGCCGCCATTTCAGCTGCGGAGAACCTGCTTGAGATGCATCCGCGTGCAGTCGTCAAGGTCGTTGCAGAGCGGTTCGACGCTGAGTCTGGCGAGACCATGGCGGTTGTGGTCTATCGCAACGATCGCAAAGAATTGCCTCACCCGCGGCCAATTCTATCCGGAGCCGATCGGCCACGGCGAGTGCCCGTACCGCCGGCCGCGAAGCGCGCGAGGCCCGCGAACAGACGCGTTGTCCTGGTTTCGGTCCTCGTCACAGTCTTGAGTGGGACGACGTTCGCCGCTCTTTACGGCAGTATCCGCTATCTCAGCCGCTTCTTCGGCTGACGAAAGCGCCTCATGCTTTGCGCCTGATCAAGCCTTGAAGGGCCGCAGCGCCAGCAAACGCGTCCCGATCCTTCTCCGCTTCCTTATCCGCCATGGCTGGCCGCTCGCCAGCAGTCGGCAGGGTTACCAGCAGCGAGATGCCGTCTTCCTGGGGCCAGAGGACCTTTCGGCCAGCGCGAGGCAGGGGGATACGATGGCGAATGCAGTACTGAATCAGGCCTTCCGTAACCTCGTCACGACGCAAAGTGAGCGCCGCGGGCGGTTGGCCGCTCTGCATTTTCTTGAGGGTCATGATGACGGTGTCACGCGGGCTGTCGCTGATGATCATGCGGCCGATGTCCGCTTCCGTGACAGCTTTACCCTGGCCGCGGCAAAAGGCACAGAGCGCCGCCTCAACCTCGGCCAACGAGAACATAATCTTGCGCAACTCCATAGGCACGGGAGGATCCTCTGTCTTAATTGTTCAGTGCGCTTCCTCCCAGTTGTACCCTATACCAGTTTCTAAAACCAGAGGAATATCAAGCTGGGCGACGCACGCCATTTCGCGTGCAACGATGGATCGAGTTTCGTCCGTCTCCGCGGTCGGGACTTCGAAAACCAGCTCGTCGTGCACCTGCAGAATCATGCGCCCGTTGAGCCCTGTGCGGGCGAACGCCGCCGGCAACCGGATCATAGCGCGTTTGATGATGTCGGCCGCACCGCCCTGGATCGGCGCGTTGATTGCCGCGCGCTCGGCAAAGTTGCGAACCGCCTGGTTCTTATCGGCGATTCCGCGCACGTAGCAACGCCGACCGAACAGCGTGGTCACATAGCCCTTCGCCCGCGCCTCAGTCTTGGTTCGCTCCATGTAGCTGCGAATACCGGGATAGCGGGAAAAGTAGGCATCGATGTAGGCGCTGGCCTCGCCTCGGGAAATACCGAGCTGGCGAGCGAGTCCGAAGGCCGAGATGCCGTAAATGATGCCGAAGTTGATCGCCTTGGCCTTGCGGCGAATCATGGGGTCCATGCCTTCAACTGGTACGCCGAAGACTTGGCTCGCTGTCAGGGCGTGGATGTCCTGCCCGTGGCTGAAAGCCTGCTTCAACGCCTCGATGTCGGCGACGTGAGCGAGCAGCCGCAATTCGATCTGGGAGTAGTCAGCCGAAAGCAGCACCGAACCCGGTGCGGCAATGAAAGCACGGCGGATCTTCCGGCCCTCCTCCGTCCGCACCGGGATGTTCTGCAGATTGGGATCCGTGGACGAAAGCCGCCCCGTGCTCGCCACTGCCTGCTGATACGAGGTGTGGACGCGGCCGGTTCTGGGGTTGACTTGTTGGACAAGCGCATCGGTGTACGTGCTCTTGAGCTTCGCAAGCTGGCGCCAGTCGAGAACCTTGGCCGGCAGAGGGTGGCCTTCGGCGGCAAGTTGCTCCAGAACATCGGCACCGGTCGCGTACGCACCGGTTTTCCCCCTCTTTCCGCCAGCGAGGCCCATCTCGTCGAACAGCACCTCGCCAAGCTGCTTCGGCGAGGCGATGTTGAAGCGGCGGCCGGCCTGCCGATGGATCTCCACCTCCAGGACACCAAGCCGGTCCGCGAACTCTATCGAGAGCGCGCGCAGATGATCAGCATCGACGAGAACGCCTTTGCTCTCCATCGCCGCCAGCACCGGCACGAGCGGCCTTTCCAGTGTTTCATACACGGTCACCAGCCGCTCGGACAGGAGCGCAGGCTTGAGCTCGCGGTGCAATCGAAGCGTGATGTCAGCATCCTCTGCGGCATAGGCGAACGCCCGATCGAGAGGGACACGGTCGAAGGTTACCTGCGCCTTTCCAGAGCCGGCAACGTCTGCGAACTTGATGGTGGTGTGGCCAAGGTGGAGCTGGGCAAGTTCGTCGAGGCCATGACCGTGCGCGCCGCCCGCCAGCGCGTAGGACAACAGCATCGTGTCGTCGATGGGCGCGATCTGGATGTCGTGCGCCGCCAGCACGCGCATGTCGTACTTGATGTTCTGGCCGATCTTGAGCACCGCCGGATCTTCCAGGAGCGGCTTGAGCGCGGCGAGAGCCTGGTCGCGCGGGATCTGTTCTGCGATTGGGGAGCCATCGGCGTTGAGATGGGCGAGCGGCACATAGCATGCCGCCCCCGGCGCAAGCGCCAGTGACAGGCCTACGAGGTCGGCCAGCGCCGGATCGAGTGCCGTGGTCTCGGTATCGACGGTGACGATCCCCTGCTCACGCGCCCGGGCGATCCAATCGGCGAGTTGATCGACGTTCTGCACCAACGCGTAGCCGGCTTCCGCTGCACCTATGGTGGGGGCGGCCGTCGCCGCCGTTGCCTCGGCTTTGGGAAGATCGAGCCGTGCAATAAGCGAGCGGAACGCCTGTGCCTCAAGAAAGGCGACCACTTGGTTCCAATCGGGCGACCGCACCGCAAGGGCCGAGAGCGGTTCCGGCACCGGCACGTCATCGCGCAGGCGAACGAGTTCGCGCGAGAGGCGTGCATCGGCCGCGTGGTCGATCAGTGTCTGCCGGCGCTTCGGCTGCCTGATCTCGCCCGCGCGCATCAGCACCTGTTCGAGATCGCCGAACTCACCGATGAGCTGCGCCGCCGTCTTGACGCCGATTCCCGGCACGCCAGGAACGTTGTCGGCGGTATCGCCAGCCAAGGCGAGCAGATCGATCACGCGATCGGGGCCGACGCCGAACTTCTCCCGCACCTCGACATCGCGGATCGGCCGCCCGGTGACCGGATCCTGCATCGCAACCCCAGGCCCGATGAGTTGCATCAGATCCTTGTCCGCCGAGATGATGGTGACATGCGCGCCCGCCGCCTGCGCCAGCCGGGCATAGGTCGCGATCAGATCGTCCGCCTCGAACCCCGGCGACTCGATCGAGGGGACGTTGAAGGCGCGCGTCGCCTCGCGCACCAGGGCGAACTGCGGGATCAGCTCGTCTGGCGGCTCTGGCCGGTGCGCCTTGTAGGCGGGATAGAGATCGTTGCGAAAGGTGTGCCGGGCGGCATCAAAAATCACGGCGAAATGATCCGCGGCGCTCTCGCGCAGGAGCTTCATCAGCATCGTGGTGTAGCCATAGACCGCGTTCACCGGCGTCCCGTCGGGACGTGTCATCGGTGGCAGTTTATGGAACGCGCGAAAGATGTAGCCCGAGCCGTCGACGAGAATCAGGTGCCTCGTCCCGGCCACGGAGTCCTGGGGCGCGTCAGTCAGTGGCCTGAAACGGTCGCGCCCTCGCGGAGCGCGAACCGCCGCGAGCAATAGGGGCATACGATGACGCCAGCCGCGCCAATTTTCAGATAGACGCGCGGATGCCCGAGGGGCCCGCCACCGCCGTCACACGCGACCACCGGGCTGTACACGACAATGGCTTTTTCTGGCGTAATGCTTGTGCCCATGACTCAAAGCTCGCTGCCGCCGTTGACCCGACGGACACCCGGATGATAGCGATTGTGGCTGCACAATCAACTCCCCGTCCGAATGGCGCTCATGTCAGGGACCGATTCAGAATACGCCGTCGAGGCCTGCAACCTCAGCAAGACCTACACGGACCGAAGCGGTCAGCAGGCCGTGCACGCCTTGATCGATTTTACGCTCACGATCAAGAAGGGCTCGTTCTTCGGCCTTCTCGGCCCGAATGGCGCCGGCAAGTCAACATTCATCAACATTCTCGCTGGCCTTGTGCGCCGCACGTCGGGAACGGCGCGGATCTGGGGCTTCGACATCGAGGCCCAAATGCGCCAAGCGCGCCGCGCAATCGGCGTCGTACCGCAAGAACTCAATCTCGATCCGTTTTTTACCCCGAGGGAACTCTTGGAGCTGCAGGCCGGGCTCTATGGCGTGCCCGCTGCCTTCCGCCGCACCGACGCGATCCTGGACGCTGTTGGCCTGGGACCACATGCTCACTCCTACGCGCGCAGGCTTTCGGGCGGGATGCGCCGCCGGCTTCTGGTGGCCAAGGCGCTCGTCCATATGCCGCCCGTCCTCGTCCTCGATGAGCCGACCGCAGGCGTCGACATCGCGCTGCGCCAGCAGCTGTGGGCCTATGTTCGCCAGCTGAACGAGAACGGGACGACGGTCCTGTTGACAACGCACTATCTCGAAGAGGCGCAAGCGCTCTGCGACACCATCGCGATCATCAATCATGGCCGCCTCATCGCATGCGAACCAACGGTGTCGCTGTTGCGCCGGCTCGACTCCAAGCAGATGACCGTCACCGTCGACCGCTGCATTGACCGGATGCCGGCGCCGCTGGAACGATTTCAGGGGCGGCTGGAGAATGGCAACCGCCTGGTTTTCCGCTACGCGCCAAGTTGTGTTACCGACGGTGAAATCCTGAACGCGGTGCTTGCCGCTGGTCTCCAAGTCCGCGCGATCGCTACCGAGGAAACTGACCTTGAGGACATCTTTCTGAGCCTCACGCGCGCGTCGACGTCCGCCGCCCAGCAAGTCCGCGTCAGCGCATGAAGCGCGCCTTTCAAATCGTGGTAGCGCTGCCCTTCCTCTTGCATATGCAGGCAGCCTGCGCGCCTGTCGTGATGCCGGCAGGTGCCGCCGTTATTGAGAGCGCGCTTGCGAACGATTCCATTACGACTGCTGACGGCGCCCGGCTGCCGTTGAAATCGTGGCTGCCGGCGACTGGGCATCCGAAGGCGGTCATTATCGCCCTGCACGGCTTCAACGACTATTCCAACTTCTTCAACAACGCCGGCAGCCACTTCGCCAAGCACGGTGTTGCCTCCTACGCGTACGACCAGCGTGGCTTCGGTGGTGCGCCGAACCGCGGGGTGTGGCCGGGCGAGGCTACGCTCGCCGATGACTTGCGCCAAGCGTCTCGAGTTATCGCCAACCGCCATCCAGGCCGACCGCTTTTCATCCTGGGTGAAAGCATGGGCGGCGCCGTGGCGATGCTCGCGGCTGCCGGCAGCGAACCGCCGATTGCGGATGGTTTGATCCTCGCCGCACCGGCAGTCTGGGGCCGGGCATCCATGCCCTGGTACCAGAATGTCGCGCTATGGCTTGCTGCCCACACGGTTCCGCAAGGGCGGGTCAGTGGCCTCGGTCTTGGCATCCGCGCTTCTGACAACACGCCGATGCTGGAGGCACTCGGCCGTGATCCCATGGTGATCAAGGAAACCAGGATCGATGCTGTCTTCGGCCTTGTGGGTCTTATGGATGCTGCGATGGCTGCCGCGGCGCGGCTCGACCGACCGACGCTGGTCCTCTGGGGCAAGCACGACCAGCTGATTCCTGAGGGGGTTATTCGCGAGCTGTGGGATCACCTGCCGGAGTCAACCGCCAAGAGCAGCCGCGCCGTCTTCTACCACAATGGCTGGCACATGCTGCTCCGGGATCTGCAGGCTGAGATTGTCTACCGTGACATCTTGAGCTGGCTCAAACAGCCTGCGAAGCCGCTGCCTTCCGGCGAGGGCGAGGATCAGCCCGCGGCCGCGCAGGCGGAGCGGGGCTGAGCCGCGCTAAGCCTGCTTGAGCTCGAGGATACCGCGACGGATCTCGCGCGTTCGGGTGAATTTCTCCTGCAGCCGATCCCCCTCACCCCAGCGGATCGCCCGCTGCAGTGCGGTCAAGTCTTCGGTGAACCGCCCCAGCATCTCAAGCACGGCATCGCGGTTGCTGAGAAACACATCGCGCCACATCACCGGGTCGGACGCAGCGATCCGCGTGAAGTCGCGAAAACCGCCGGCGGAGTAGCGAAGAACCTCGCTCCTGAGTTGTTCCTCAAGGTCGGTTGCCGTACCGACGATCGTGTACGCGATCAGGTGCGGCAGGTGCGAGGTGATTGCAAGAACACGGTCATGATGCTGCGCCGACATTCTCTCAACGATCATCCCCGCCTGCCGCCAAAGGGCTGCGACCGTCTCAACCGCCGTCGGATCGGTGCCCGGCGGCGGCGTCAGGATGCAATAGCGGCCAGCGAAGAGCTCCGCGAAACCAGCCTCCGGACCGGAGTGCTCGGTGCCGGCAACGGGATGGCCAGGGACGAAGTGAGCCCCATCGGGCAAGTGCGGGCCGACGTCGGCAATGACGCACTCCTTCACTGAGCCAACATCGGTGACGATCGCGCCCGGCTCCACTCCCGGCCCGATGACACGGGCGACGGAGCCGTAACTGCCAAGCGGCAATGACAGAACAATAAGATCGGCACCCTCGACAGCCTCGCGCGCATCGAGCGACGTTGAATCGGCAAGTCCCAGCCGCGTGGCAATCTCAAGGGTGCGCTGCGTCCGCGCTGCCACGGCTATGTGATCGGCCAGGCCGTCGCGGCGAATGACACGCGCAAGCGAAGAGCCAATCAAGCCGATGCCGATCAGTGCCACGCGGCGAAAATGCGGCGGCGCCACCATTTCAGACATCGATACCTCGCGAAAAATCATTCATCGCCGTCACCAGAACCGCCATTTCGTCATCAAGGCCGATGGTGATCCGCAAGCAGTCCGGCAGCTGGTAAGCCGCCATGCGTCGCGCGATCAGGCCGCGCGCGCGCAGAAACGCGTCGGCAGCGAGCGCATCCCGACCGGCCTTTTTGGGGAAGCGCACGAGCACGAAGTTACCATGGCTTAAGGGAACATCGAAGCCGGCAGCGAGCAACTGGTCTCGTGTCCACGCGCGGACGCGTTCGTTGTGTGCCCTCGCGCGGGCGACAAAATCGTGATCGCCGAGCGCCGCAAGCCCGGCCGCCTGCGCGATGCTAGAAACATTAAAAGGGTTGCGCAGCCGGTTGAGGACATCGGCGACTTCGGGCGGGCAGTAGCCCCAGCCCAGGCGCACACCGCCGAGGCCATAGATCTTTGAGAAGGTTCGCGTGACGACGGTTGCACCAGGGTCGTCAACCAGGTCTGCCCCCCAGCTGTAATCAGGTTCGTCGATGTATTCGGCATATGCCGCGTCGATCACCAGCAGAACGCCGGCGGGCAGGCAGGCCCGAAGCCGCGCCAGCTCGTCCGCCGAAAGGTAGGTGCCGGTCGGGTTGTTTGGGTTGGCGATAAAAACGATCCGGGTCCGCGGGGTCACATGCCGCAAAAGTGCGTCGACATCGGCCGTAAGGTTGGTTTCGGGAGCGGCAACCGGCGTTGCGCCCACCCCACGCGCAGCGATCGCATACATGAGGAAACCGTGCTCGGTATGGAGGACCTCGTCCCCCGGCCCGGCGTAGGCGCGGCATAGAAGCGTGATGAGCTCGTCAGAGCCTGCGCCACAAACGATCCGGGCAGGATCGATGTCGAAGTCCTTGCCAAGCGCGAGGCGCAACGTCTCACAGGCCCCGTCAGGGTAGCGGAACACGGCAGTCGCAGCGTCCCGTATCGCCGCGACGGCAGCCGGGCTGGCCCCCAGCGCGCTCTCGTTCGAGGCGAGCTTGATAACCCGGGCGACACCGGAGATGGCCGACTCGCCGCCGATGTAAGGTTGAATCTCGAGAATGCCTGGGCGGGCTTGCAGCTTGCTCACGGCCTCCTGCGTCTCCTGTTTCATTGGCTACAGCCGACAACGCCGGTCACTGTCGTCGGCACGCGCAATTCGCCTTGGAGTTCGGCGTCCGTTAGCGGCAGGGCGTAGCCGCCGATCGGGGTCAGCGCCAAGGGGTACTCGGGACTTGGTGCTGCGAATGCAGCAAGACGGGCATCGTCAGCGAGGGCAACGAATCCCTCGACCTCGATCAGGGATGCGAATGGCCCGCTTTCCCCAATCTTGCTCCACGGCGTAACCATCACCGCTTCCAGTTGTGCCGCTGTCAGGGCGTCCTTGACGCAGCCCTGATCGATGGGTTGCGCTGCCTCGGCGACCAAGTACGAGCGATCATGACCAGTCGGCACCAGCGGGACCGGACAAACGACCAAGGCCTCGCGTCCATCCGTACAGGCGTTACCCGGCCCGACGAACGGAAGCCGTGCGATCACCTTGGGCGTTCCCTGCCGGTTGTCCTTAAGGGCATACCACCACGGCTGGACCGTGCGAGCATCCGGGACGGCGACCACGCCAACGGTAGCGTCCAGTGCGTTTACGCGCGCAAGGACGGCCGCAATGGATGTCTCACGATGCATTGGCGCAAACGTGCCAAAGTGATCGCGCGCGAGATCCCAATACGCATGTTCGCCCGTCGGGACAAGGACGGCAACCGCAAACGGCCCCTCGAAGGACAGTGTAGCGACAATCAAATGGCGCCAGATCGCCACCAGATCCCGCTTCGGGAACGGCCCGCGATGGCGGGCGAGCAGCCGGCGGATCATCGCGGCTTCACGTGACGGCTGGATCTTGACCGGCCAGCCGCGCTTGATCACCCGAACCTCCTCAACCAGCTGGGTTCGACGGATGATCAGCTCATCGATCGCATCGTCAACGGCGTCGATCTCTTGACGCAGGGATTCTAAAGTCGGCTCGCCGGTCACGGGGAGGGGTTCCGCCAAGTGAACGGCTTGTGTGCACCGCTATCAAGCCGCTCGGAAGCGCGAGTCATACCGGCCCCCCTGGCCGAAAGCAAAGAAAACGTTGACTCCGCAGGAGGGGATTTCTAGCAAGTCAATCCACCGCGGCGAGGATTTACCCGCGTCCAATGGGGACGGTAGTCAGCGTGATGAGGGCGCACGAAATATTGCATTCGAAGCTTTCCCCTCCCAACCGGCCTCTTCCCGGTCATCGCGCCTTCCTCGGCCGCGATACCCCGCTTCAGCTCGACTGCGGTGCCGTGCTCGCCGATTTTCCCGTCGCCTACCAAACCTATGGCACGCTGAACAAGGACCGCTCCAATGCCATCCTGGTCTGCCACGCGTTGACGGGCGACCAGTTCGTTGCCGAACCTCATCCCGTCACCGGCAAGGATGGCTGGTGGAGCCTGATGGTCGGCCCAGGCAAGACGGTTGACACCGATCGATACTTCGTTATCTGCGTCAACGTGCTGGGCGGCTGCATGGGATCAATCGGACCGGCGGAAGTCAACCCAGCGACGGGCGAAACGTGGGGTCTTCGCTTTCCGATCATTACGATCGCTGACATGGTGCGGGCGCAGGCAATGCTCCTGGATCATCTCGGGATCCAGCAGCTGTTCGCGGTCATCGGCGGCTCGATGGGCGGCATGCAGGTCCTCGAATGGGCGGCCCTGTTCCCTGAACGTGTTTTTGTCGCCGTTCCGATCGCAACGGCTTCGCACCACACCGCACAAAACATCGCCTTCCATGAGGTCGGCAGGCAGGCAATCATGGCAGACCCCGACTGGTGCAAAGGGGAGTACTGGCGGTTTGGCAAACGCCCGCACCGCGGCCTCGCGGTCGCGCGCATGGCGGCGCACATCACCTACCTTTCCGAGTCGAAGCTGACTGAGAAATTTGGCCGCCGGCTTCAGGCGCGCAAGGCGCTATCCTATGGCTTTGATGTGGATTTCCAGGTCGAAAGCTATCTGCGCCACCAGGGCATCACCTTCGTTGAGCGGTTTGATGCCAACTCGTACCTCTACATCACGCGCGCCATGGATTACTTCGATATGCCGGCACGCTACGGGGGCCAGCTTGCCAATGCGTTCCGCGATACGAAGGTTCGCTTCTGCCTCATTTCGTTTACCAGCGACTGGCTTTACCCAACGCCGGAGAGCCGGCGCATCGTACACGCGCTGAACGCGGTCGCGGCGAACGTCAGTTTTGCCGAGATTGTTTCCAACGCCGGGCACGATGCATTCTTGCTGGACGAGCCCGACTTTCGCCGCGTCCTCGGCGGCTTCCTCGGCGGGGCTGCACAGCACCGTGGCCTGGCCGCTGCCAATAGCCGATGACGCCGCGGTCAGCGCCACCGATCCGCGTCGACCTGCAGTTGATTGCGCAGATGATCGAGCCCAATTCGCGAGTTCTCGACGTCGGCTGTGGCGACGGCATGTTGCTCGCCTATCTCGGGCATGTCAAAAAAGTGGATGGCCGCGGCATTGAACTCTCAAGCGAAGGCGTCAACGCGTGTGTCAGCGCCGGCCTTTCGGTCATTCAGGGCGATGCCGACACAGACTTGGCTGATTACCCCGATGCAGCTTTTGACTATGTCGTCCTGAGCCAGACGCTTCAGGCGATGCGAGCGCCGCGACAGGTCCTGGTCGAACTCTTACGGATCGGCAAACGCGCAATTGTTTCTATGCCAAACTTCGCCCATTGGCGGCTCCGGATGGAGCTCCTGTTTACCGGCCGGATGCCGCAAAACAGGGTTCTGGCGCAAGCTTGGCACGACACGCCGAACATTCACTTGTGCACGATCCGCGACTTCGTTGCATTATGCGAAAGCATCGGTGTAACGATCGAACGCGCGCTTTTCCTGGACGATCAGGGATCACCGAGCCATTTCGGGCGATCGCTTGCCCTCGCCAATCTGTTAGGCGAGCAGGCGGTTTTCTTGTTATCACGCCAGCAGAAGGCGACGACTGCGTGAGCCCAGCCAACGGTCTCTCAATGCCGCGTTTCAGCGGAAGGCCACCGGGACGTAGCTCTGGCGCAAAGCCGTCTCGTACACGATCTGCCCACCATAGATCTGTTTCGTCGCCTCGAACACGACCACGCCCGCAAACGTCTTGAACCACCGCTCGCCGATCTCCTCCCAGGCAACGGCCGACGACAGCAGCATGCGCGAGCGGGTCGGCGGCACGAACAAGGCGGCGCTGGCCTGAAGCGGCGTGAACATTACGCGGCGCAAGCCACGCGAGAGCTGATGGGTTGAATACGGCCGGCCATGACCGAACGGCGTCCGCTCAGACTGCGCCCAGACGCCATGCAGATTGGGCACAACGGCGATGACTCGGCCGCTGTCGCTCAGAACGCGCCAGATCTCGCGCATCATCGGTCGCACGTGCTCGGAGCATTCAAGCGCATGCACCAGCAGAACGCGGTCGACCGATCGATCAGACAGTGGAAGGTTGTCTTCATCGACCAGCGCGGTTTGCGAAGCGCCATCGGCAGGCCAGGCAACAACACCCTGTGCGGCTGGCATCACCGCCAATACGCAGTCTGCCTCGTCGCGGAACGGGGCGAGAAATGGTGTTGCGTAACCGAGCCCGACAACGGTCAGCCCCGTAACGTCAGGCCACATCTGGCGCACGCGGCGGGTAATCATGCGGCGCGCCACGCGTCCGAGCGCACTTGAGTAAAAATCACGCAGATCGATGGCGTCGGTCCACATCGTGCGGAGACTCTAGCGCATCGTGTAAGCGCGATGGTAGTCTAGAGATAGGTCGAGCGAGCGGCCCCCCACGGGGCCTTTACGAATGCACAGGCGGAGCGGTGCTGCAGATCCACCAGATCCCGGTTTTGCACAACAATTACGTGTATCTTGCCCGCGACCCGGGTAGCGGTGCGTGCGCAGCCGTCGATCCAAGCGTTGCCGATGCAGTACTGGCGGCACTCGACGCGCTCGGCTGGCGGCTCACGCACATCCTCAATACGCACCACCACGACGATCACGTCGGCGGCAATGTTGAGCTGAAGAAGGCGACCGGTTGCACCATCATCGGCCATAGCCGGGATGCAAGCCGTATCCCCGGCATCGACCGCGGCGTGGCAGAGGGGGACGAGGTCGCGATCGGCGCACAGACGGCGCGCGTCATCGAGGTCTATGGCCATACGCGCGGCCACATCGCCTATTGGTTTTCGCAGTCTCGCGCGCTGTTCTGCGGCGATACCCTTTTTTCGCTGGGCTGCGGGCGCCTTTTCGAAGGCCACGCGGAGGAGATGTGGACCAGCCTGCTGAAACTGCGGGCGCTGCCCGATGACACCAGAGTTTATTGCGCTCACGAGTACACGGCGAGCAATGCCGCATTTGCGCTCACGATCGATGGCGCCAATCCGGCCTTGATCAAACGTGCGGCCGAGGTTCGTGATCTGCGCGCGCGCGGCCTGCCGACGGTGCCGTCGACCATCGGCGCCGAACGCGTGGCCAACCCCTTTCTGCGCGCGGACGATGCGAGGCTCAAGCAGGCGATCGGTTTGCCGGCAGCCTCAACCGTTGCAGCCTTTGCCGAGATCCGGCGACGCAAGGACGTATTCTAAAGGGTCCAGCGCTATGAAACTGCGATACTCGCCGACGTCCCCCTACGTCCGCAAGGTGAGCGTAACGGTGATCGAGAAGGGCTTGGATAATCGTATCGAGCGTGTTCCAACCAATGTTTGGGAGGCCACGACCGACATTGGTAAAGACAACCCATTAGGCAAGGTGCCCGCGCTGATTACTGACGACGTTGGCGTTCTCTATGATTCCCCTGTCATCTGCGAGTACCTGGATTCGCTCACGCCCACGCCACGCCTGTTCCCGGCCGCAGGCCCGCTTCGCTGGCAAGCCCTCAAGCAACAAGCTCTCGCCGACGGCTTGCTTGATGCCGGTGTTGCCTGCCTCTTGGAGGGACGGCGGCCGGAGGGCGAGCGCTCCAACGGCTGGATCGCCCGGCAATCGACCGCAGCATGCAGAGCGCTTGATGCGATGGAGGCCGATGTGCCGTCGTTCGCGCATGGGATTACGATTGGCCACATCGCGACCGCGTGCGCGCTCGGGTGGCTTCTCTTCCGCCAACCGATCGAAGATTGGCGCCCGGCCCGACGCCGGCTGACAGGCTGGTACGAGGAGTTCCTTGCCCGGCCGTCAATGCAGGAAACACTGCCGCACGAGCCCTAAGCGGGCCGCTGTCCCGCATTGTGCATCAGAACTGGCGGGTGCCTTCACTTTGACAATCAGCTCGGCTCGCGCGAACACGTCCTCGATCCGATCGGTGCGGACCTCAAGCCCGGCGCGGACGCTTACTTCACGCTGCTCGCGGGTCTGGCGCGGTCCTTGGCTGCCTGTCTCGGCTGAAGGCCGGCCAAGTTCCGGCACGCTCAGACGAGCAGGATATCGGTACCCACCACAGGCTCCACGCCGTTGACGGAATAGACCTCCAGGATCTGGGTGTTAAGCGCCGGGTTCGAAGCGTCGGCAACGATCCAGGCGTAGTAGCCGGGGACGTTGGTCGACGGCGCCGTCGCCCGCAACGCCACGCCAACACCCGGTCCGGCTGCTACGGCCTCGATGCGGATGATGTCCTGCGTGCCGCCGCTGCTGGAGCCGGCGCCTTCGAAGTCGAAGATCTTGTCGATCGTGCCCGGTGCAGCGTCCGCCATCCGCAGGATGAAGGTATCCGCACCGGCACCGCCCGCCTCATCGTCGCTGCCGGCTCCGCCGTCCAGAACATCATCGCCATCGCCGCCCAAAAGCCGGTCGTCGCCATCGAAGCCGGAGAGGTTGTCGCCAGCGGCGCCGCCGTCGAGGGTATCGTTGCCGGTCGGGCCGTCGGCAACGCCGCCGTCCAGCACGTCGGCGCCCGCACCTCCCAACAGCAAATCCGCGCCGGCGCTGCCGGTGATGGTGTCGTTGCCGTCGCCGCCGTCGAGAACGGTGCCCGTGCCGGCGATTGCCTCGCCGGCGCTGTTGAGGACGAGAAAGTCGTTGCCGCCGCCGCCCGTGAGCGTGATCGCGTGGGAGTAGCTGGTCGGCCCGTCGGTGCCGAGTGCGGCGGAAACCGTGTCGTTGCCGTCGCCGCCTGCGAGCGTCGTCAGGCCGGTGAAGCTGCCGCCGGCGCGGGCGACGAGGCTCACGCCGTCGTCATCGCTGCCGCCGTCGAGGCTGACGGTGGCAGTCCCGGCAAAGCCGTTCACCTGCAGCGTCGCGCTCACGCTGTCCTTGCCGCTGCCGCCCAGCATCGACACCCGCGCCGACGGTGAGCTTTGTGCCGCCGCCGTGGCGGTCACGCTGAGTACATCGTCGCCCGTCCCGCCGTCGACAACGCTGAACACGGCCGCGCTGCCGAGGCTGTTGCTCGCTTCCGCCGCGCCAGCGATGCTGTCGTTGCCGGCGCTGCCTTCGAGCGTCAGTTCCGCCGATGCTGCGATCGACGAATTGA
This sequence comes from Defluviicoccus sp., assembly GCA_049291695.1. Lineage (GTDB taxonomy): Bacteria > Pseudomonadota > Alphaproteobacteria > Rhodospirillales > Defluviicoccaceae > Defluviicoccus. Next base: position 4,191 of record JBATPX010000098.1, on the reverse strand, counting down.
GCGCCCAGGCGCGGGCCGCGATCCAGTCATTGCCGTCGCCGCCGTCGACGCTGACCCGGCCGTACTCGGTGCCGTCGCCGCGAAAGCCGGTCGCGCGGGCATCGATCGTGTCATCACCGCCGCCGCCGGCAACCGTGCTCTCGGCGCCGTCGTCATCGGCGATGGTGTCGTTGCCGCCGCCGCCGATCAAGCTGTCGTTGCCGGCACGGCCCAGGATCACTTCGCCGCGCGCTGTCCCCGTCACGCTGTCGTTGCCGGCGCCGCCGTCAATCGTTGTCGCGTTGGCAAGGATGGCAGTGAGATCCCAGCTGTCCGCACCCGCGCTGCCCTGGATCGCAAACGGGCCCGATGTGCCGCTGATGACTTCGACCCCCTGGGCCGGACCGAACACCGCCGGCAGGCCGTCAAACGGACGCCCGGCATCGGTGAACACCCAGAGTTGATCGTTGCCGCCGGCACCGCCGTCGATCGAGACATCGCGGCCGTCGCCCGCGACCCAGACCAGCGTGTCGTCGCCCGCGCCGCCCAGCATCTGGTCCGCACCTTGGGCAGCGTAGATCGTATCGGGCCCGGCAAGGCCCTCGATCTTGTTGTCACCGCCATCGCCGACCAGGACATCGGACCAGGCCGCATTGTCGGTGCCGAGGATATTCTCGATGTCGCGGACGTTGTCGGTGAAGCCGTACTGATCGACCGCCCAGCCGAGCGAAAGCCGCACCTCGACACCTTGGACGGCCGGCGCGGCGTAGGTCTGATAGCGGTAATCGGCGGTATCGCCCTTGGTCTCGCCGCCCTCGCCGCCGTCGAGGATGTCACCACCGAAGCCGCCGGCCAGCCAGTCGTCGCCCTCGACGCCCAAAAGGATCTCAAGACGATCGGCCGCCCGGTCGGCGAACCAGCGCAAGTCGTCCGGCCCCGGTGTTCCGGTAAAGGTCTCTGGCAAGACTTTATCTCCCCACCACTATTTGTTGTATTTACTGTGTCCGCTGGATGACTTATACTCCAATCGGTCGTTTTCGGCAAGCGGCCTCCCTGCTCCTGGTTCCCCGGCTAAGGATCGTGAATTTCGGGTAGGCGGTTGATTCTGTTTTTGTTCTTTCACGATGAGGGGTGTGGTAGGTTTAACCCGAAGGGTTCACTGGCGAACGGCGGCGAGCGATGGGCGGACGGCGGTTGGATTTCGAGATCGACAACAGGCAACCCCGGGCTTCCTTCCGCGATCAAAAGACGGTTCTGGGCCTGTTCTCCTGGCGCTCCTGTTGCGGCTCCAAGCTATCGCTTCAACGAGCGGACGGTGTCCTGCTTTACCTTGCAGATGCCATAGTGGCCCTTCGCACACGGCATCGCCATCGAGATCGATCAGCCGCTGCAGCGAGGCCTGATAATCGGCCGCGTTCGACAGCAATGCGGGATGCAGCGGCCCATGGACATCCTGCGCGAACACGATCTTCAGGCCTGCAGAAGTCGTGACATGGCCAGCGCACCCGCCACGGCCGCGCCGATCCCGCTGCCCGCGCCGGTGATGAGCGCCCAGGGCACAGAGGGCCGGTCATGGCGCGTTGCGTTGCGACGGGTCGCGGGCGAAGGCGGCCGTGGGCGCTGCGTCACCTTCGGCGCGCTGACGGCGCGCGGCCTCGGCCCACCACTCCAACTGCGCCAGCGTGCGCGTGACATAGCCGTCCCAGCGCTCCTTGTCCGCCGTCCACGCGCCCTCCGGATCCAGAACCTCTTGCGCCTTGGGCAGGTGGGTCATGGCCGAGACCGGCAGACAGCCGAGCTCCGAGAGGAAACCGCGCATTCCCATGGCCGCGCGCGCCCCGCCCCACTGCCCGGCCGAATAGGTCACGATGGCGCTGGGCTTCCAGGAAAAACGCGACGCGCCGAAGTGATTGAGAAGATGGGCCAGCGCAGGACTCATCGAATGGTTGTATTCCGGGCTGATCATGAGGTAGCCGTCCGCTGTCGTGATAGCCGAGGCAAGGTCGTCGAGCGCTTGCGGCGCCCGCCCTTGCGGATAGGCGAAATGCGGCTTGAAGACGCCATGCGTGTCGAGGTCGAGCGGATCGACGAGCTGGACACGATGGCCGCGGCCCGTCAGCAAGCGGTCGCACATCCGGCTGACACGCAGGCCCAGACGCGCGGGGCGCGGCGGCGTGCTGTCGCGCGCCGATCCGAGAAAGACGAGGAATTCCATGACCGGTAAGTAGCGTGCGGAGACGTGGCACTCAAGCCGGCCGGGCGGGTCGGGCCGGATCGCGCGGCAGCCGCAAGCCCCATTGCCCCGCCGCCGGCAAGCTGCGTCCATCGCTTGCGCGCCCGCGCCGGCCTCAGGGACGCCCGCATCCACGATCTTCGCCACACGTACGCATCGGCTGCCGTCGCCGCCAGCCAGGGCCTGCCGATGATCGGCAAGCTCCTGGGCCACACCCAGGTGCGGACGAAGGCCCGCTATGCGCATCTTGCGGCGGATCCGGTGAAGGCGGCGGCGGATCAGGTGGCGGCGGTGATCGCCGCAGCCTTGGGTTAATGGCGCCAGAAAGCTTCGCTTAAGCCAATGTCCCGCCTCCCTAGCCGCATTAATTCACGAGCAAACCACACCAACGAGTCGTTAAATAGGGAATTCGCGGTTTGGTTGTGATCGGATGTTTTGGGCGCATGGGCCGGTTCCCGTGAGCTGCGGGGTGTGGGATGTGTCGGCTGGCGAGGGGTTGGGGGTTGCGGGGAAGGGCTCGGGCGGGGGCTTGGCTGCCCCATCGGTCAGGTCATGAGGCGCGGCAGCTGGGCGAGCGCCAAATGCCAGATGCCCTGATCGGGAGTGCTGGTCGGCAGGTGGATCTTGATCTTGGTTTTCATTTCGACGATGCGAGCGGCAACCTTGATCAGGCGCAGTCTGAGCGTGTCGAACTGGGCGACCCGCCAGGACGAGCGCCTCGGCATCACTGTCCGCAGGCTCCACAGCAGCCAATAGGCGCCGGCGTGCAGGAACAGCCGGAACTGGTTGGCCGTTGCCGTGTGACAGGACGTGCGGTCGGCGGCGAGGTGGGCTTTCCAGGCCTTGATATGGTTCTCGGCCTGGCCGCGGCGGCAGTAGAGAACCTGATACAGCGATCGGCCGTCGCCGTGGCGGAGATTGGTGACGATGGTTGAGCCGCGAAGCGGATCAACGGGTATCGGTGCCCTGGTCACCAGCTTCGACGCGAGCGATGATGCGGCGGACCCGGCTCCAGGTTTGCGCGGCGTCGTAGAACTCCTTGAAGCGGCGCGCTTTGCCGGCACCGGGAGCGGCCTTGAAACGGACGGCGGTGCTCGCCTCCAGGCCAACAACGTGCCGGCGCAGCGTAGGGGTTGGGGCGAGGCCGAGGAGGTAGTCGAGGCCGTTGGCCTCGCACCAGTCCATCACCTCGGGGCAGGCGTAATGGCTGTCGCCGCGGACCAGGATCTCCACATTCGGCCAAATGGCGCGGATCGCGCGCACCAGCCGGCGGAGAAAAGCGCGGATCTCGACGCCCTTCGGCCGCTTCGCCGGGCGCAGCAGCGCGGTGACGAAGCGACCGTCCTGGTCGAAGACAACGATAGGCTGGAAGCCGTATTCGTCGTAATGGGCGTTGAACAGCCGCAACTGCTGGCCGCCATGCACCGCATCGAAGGTGTCGTCGATGTCAAGCGTGATCCGCCGCGGCACTTGGCGGAACGATGCGCAGTAGAGTTCGACCAGCGCCCGGCCCAGACGCAAGAGCGTTCGCTTCTCGGGCCAATTCTCCAGCCGCGAGATCGTCGACTGCGAGCACAAGTCCCGCTCCGACGGCGGCCGATCGAGCGCCAGCTTGAACACCGGATCGCGGCGCAAGCTGCTCGCATCGTTGCCGTCCTCACAGCCGGCGGCGATCATCAAAAGCCGGAACCGAATGATGTCGGCGGCCGTGTGCACGGTGCTGGCGGGATCACGCGGATCGTCGATACAGGCGGCAAGCCGCTCGGCCACCTTGAGCCGCCGCTCGATCTCACGCAGGACCACCACGCCGCCATCGGACGACAACTGGCCGCCGTCAAAACGGGCGACAATTTCTTTGCCCTCGACCGGTGACAGGCCAGGCAACGGCAGGGTAGGATCAAGCACAAGCGGGTGAGCACTCCGGAACCGGTGTGGATGGGCTTCAACAACCGACTCCTACGCGATTCCAACGGATTACG
>JBATPX010000097.1:0-19710 GCA_049291695.1 Defluviicoccus sp. | reverse complement strand
GACCGCGCCCCGCCGCTTCAGGGGGTGCGCGCGCGTTTTTCTGCCGCGGCGCGGACGAGGTCAGCGGCGGCGGGCGTGATGCGGCGGACGATCTCCGCGATGCCGTCGGCGTTGGGGTGCAGGCCGTCAGGCAAGTTGAGTGCGCGCACGCCGGCGACGCCTTCGAGGAAGAACGGGTAGAGCGCGACGCCGTGCCGGGCGGCCAGGCGCGGATAGAGGCTCGCGAAGCGCTCGCCATCATTGGTGCCCCACTGCGGCAGCAGGCGCATGCCCGCCAGCAGCACCGGAATGCCGCGTGCGCTCAGTTGCTCAAGGATCGCATCCAGGTTGGCGTAGGTCATCTCCGGATCGACGCCGCGGAAGGCGTCGTTGATGCCAAGTTCGACGATCGCGGCGTCCGGTTTCGTCGCGCGCGGGGAGCCCAACAGCCAAGCAAGCCGCGCCCAGCCGCCGGCGCTGGTGTCGCCGGAGACGCCGGCATTTTCGACCGTGACGTCGAGGCCCTGGCCGCGCAGGGCGCGCTCGAGCTGCGCTGGAAACGCGTGCGCGCGCTCCAGCCCGTAGCCGGCAGTCAAGCTGTCACCCAGCGCCAGCAGCCGGATCGGCGCCTCGGCCGCGCGCAGCGGCAGCGGCAGCGGCAACCAGCCGAGCGCCGGGGCAAGGCAGAGGACCGCCAGCGTGATAAACGCGCGCCTGCGATCCTCGCCGGCACAGCCATTGCCTTGAGTGCCGGCCAGAGGCTCTCCGCGGCCCGCCGTTCGCCACATCATGGTCACCAACTCCTGCTGTGATCCGGCGCCCTGCCCGTCCTCGACGGCCGTGGCTCGGCGATCGGCCACCGCGCGCTCAGCGGTGCGCGCGGATCGGAGGCGCGGCCATGATGAAGCGGACAGTGGCGCCGCACGAGCCTTGGGGTGCTGCCTTCGCCGGAGCGGCACAAGTTCGGCATCGGCTTGACACGATCCCCCATGGCGGGGTTCAACAGTGGCAGATGATCGTGAAACGATCGATGCCGAAAGCACGGTCGCCGGGACCAATGGGGACAGGGAGAGGAAACACGGGCCATGGACTTGTCACCCTTTGATGTCGTTGTCGTCGGCGCCGGCTTTTTCGGCGCCACCATCGCCGAGCGGGCGGCGCGCGAACTCGGTCTCAAGGTCTGCATTCTGGAACGGCGACACCATGTCGGCGGCAATTCGCACTCCCGCGTCGATAGCGAGACGGGCATCGAGTATCACCCCTACGGTTCGCACCTGTTCCATACCAGTAATGAAGGCGTGTGGGCCTACCTGCAACGCTTTGCACAATTCACGGACTACCGCCACCGTGTCTTTACGGTCCACGCCGGCCGCGTTTACTCGATGCCAATAAACCTGGGCACAATTTCGTCGTTTTTCGGCCGCTACTTCTCTCCGAACGAGGCAAGAAAGCTGATCGAAACTCAAGTGGCGTCCGAGCAAACGAAAATACCGACCAACCTTGAGGACAAGGCGATCCGGCTGATTGGACGGCCCCTCTACGAGGCGTTCATTCGTGGCTATACGTTCAAGCAGTGGCAGACGGACCCACGAAAGCTTCCCGCCGATATTATTACAAGGCTGCCGGTGCGCTTTTCCTTTAATGACAGGTACTTTGCTGATAAATACGAGGGGCTTCCCGCGAATGGATATCATGACATATTCAAAGAAATGCTAAACAATAAGAGAATTACCGTTTTTACTGACACTGATTACTTCGCTGTCAGGCAGAATATTGGTTCCGAACAATTATTGGTCTACACGGGACCCATCGATCGTTTTTATGACTACCGCGCCGGGCGCCTCGGATGGCGCACACTCGATTTCGAGCGGGACGTTCTTCCGGTCGACGACTACCAGGGGACCTCGGTCATGAACTACGCAGACGAGGATGTCCCATATACGCGGATTCACGAGTTCAAGCATTTGCATCCAGAGCGGACATACACGCCCGACCGGACCTTGATCTTCCGAGAATATTCCCGCTCTGCAAACAACGACAGCGATGAACCCTTTTATCCGATCAACACGGCTGCCGACAAGGCGGTCTATGACCACTATCGCGCGATGACCGAGCGTACCGCGAATGTCCTTTTCGGCGGCCGGCTGGGGACTTACCGGTATCTCGACATGCACCAAGCGATCGGCGCCGCCCTGAAAGCGTTCGAGCGCGCGGTCGTGCCGTGGTTCCGCGAACGGCGCCCGCTCAAGGCGATCGCCGTGCGGCCGTGACCGGACCCACCCTTGAGCCTTAGGTTGCCACGACAGCAACTGAAAAGCTGAACGGCGCACCCATGAACCTTCTGCAAAAAACCGGCGCATGGCTGCGGGCTGCGATCCGCATACCGCTCAATATCCGCACAATAGCGCGCTCGGCAGCGCGTCCGATAACGGTGCACGTGTCGCCGCCGATCGTGCAGGTGTCGCCGCCAGTGGTGAATCTGCCGCCAGAAAGCCCGTGGCGGGACATTGCGCCGAACAGCGAGGCGGCGCTGTTCAAGGCGATGAGCGATTCAGCGCTTGCCCGCACCGTACAGATCGTCGAGCAGGAAATGCCCGACGCCTTGATCCTGCTCGACGGCTTGGCCTTCCTGCGCTTGGCCCTGTCGAAGGCGCCCGTCGACGGCGCCCATTGTGAGTTCGGTGTGTTCTCGGGTGCGACGATCAACCATCTGGCCGAACAGCGCCCGCAGCAGACGTTTCACGGCTTCGACAGCTTTCATGGCCTGCCGGAGGATTGGTCGGGCTACATGCCGTTCGATTTCGACCGCAAGGGCACTCCGCCGGAGGTAAATGCCAATGTCCGGCTGCACGTCGGCCTGTTCGAAGACACCCTGCCCGCTTTCGCCGCCGCAATCGAGCAGGTCGCGTTCTTGCACGTCGACTGTGACCTTTATTCATCGACTGCCACGATTTTCCGCCGTCTCGGGCCGAAACTGATGCGCGGGTGCGTCATCGCCTTCGACGAATACTTCTGCTACCCCGGCTTCGAACGGCACGAACGGAAGGCATTTCGCGAATTTCTCGACTGTTCAGGGCGGACGGCAACCTGGATCGCCTGCTGCGGCCAGCGCGCGGCTTGCATCCTCGATTGAGAACGGGGACGATCGGCGCTCGGATCGCGCCGTCATGGCCCTCGCCGGGGTTGCAACGAAGCGACCAACATTGCGGCAGTCAGGGCGAGTTGCCGTGCCAGGGGCATGCCGCGCGACAACCGAAGGATGTCAAAACGGCTCACCAGCATTCCCGTGTTAAAGATGTCACGCGCCGCGGCGAGCCAATACCGGCGTTTGAGCCGCGGTTCGAGCTTTCCCAAAGCCCAGAAATGACTGGCGATCTGCACCCGCTTTAGTTGCCGCTCTAACTCGGCGCGATCGATGTCCCGGAATTTACTTCTCAAATACTCGAAGATCTGAAAGTGGACGAATAGGCGTTCGTCAGCGACATCGACATCCTGTCCGGCGCGATTGAGTCGATAGTTATAATATACCTCAGGAATCACCACGGCACGCGGATTGTGCATGAAAACTTCCACGCGGAATGGCAAGTCATCATGGCGTTTTATATCATGCGCGAAGTCAATTTTGTTGGATCGAAGAAAGTCGGTGCGATAGAGGCAGCGCCAGATTGCCGGGGCGAGAACGATCATATCCTTGACGTCCGCCACGACGCCCAGGCCCCGCTTTCCTCCCTCGCAAGGGAGGCACTCATGAACAATCTCAACAGTTCCATCGCCCTCATATGTCGTGCGAAAGCCGCACTGCGAAACGTCCGCGTTGTTTAGGGCTGCGGCGGTGAAGAGAGCTTCGAACATGCCCTCATCGACCCAGTCATCGGAGTCAATGAACGCGACGTACCGGCCGCACGCCGCGGCGAGACCTGCCGAGCGGGCCGACGCGCAGCCGCCATTCTCCTTGTGGATGACGCGAACCTCGGCGTGCTTCTCTGCCCACTCGTCCGCGATCTTCCCGCTCTCATCAGGAGAGCCATCGTCGACGACAATGATCTCCTTGCGAAAAATCGTTTGGCGTACAAGCGAATCGAGGCACTCTGGCACGTACTCCGCAACCTTATATGCCGGGACGACAATCGAAACCTCAATATCTGAAGTCCCGTAGCCGGAGATACGCTGGTGTTCAGTTAAATTATACCAGCAAAAAGTGTGCGAATGCTGGCACGATAAGCGATAAACATCGATAGGCTTGGCCTCTAGCTCATCGAATTGGCCACACAGGTGGCCTACCTTAAATCGAGTGACGATCTCTCTGATCATACAGTAATTAAAATGTGAGGCGTCAATCTTTAGAAAAGGCAAGTGGCCGCCCTTCCCCTCCACCGTTGCAAGGGCCTCTTCCACGGAACACAGCACGATGATATTTGGGAACGATGAGCGGCGGATAGTCTCAACTAGTATTTGATGACGCTCTGGGTCGGATTCTACGGCCAACACCTGGCACATCGGGTTCATGGCCGCAAGATGTAGCGAAAACAGGCCGGAGCGAGCACCGATGTCGAGAAGGATAGAGCCGGCGAGCGGCTCGATTAGCTGGTGCCCGAAAAATCGGGTCTCGATCCATGATAGGTCCTCACGCAGGATCTCATCGAGAGGTTTCGGCGCGAGGCGCCACCCGAGGGTGTAGTTGGTATTTCTCCTGGTCGCACATCCGTCCGAAAAAAGGGCAACTGCGGCTCTACCGTCTGTTGTAGGTGGCGCTGGAAACAGAAAGGGGGATAGCCGCGGGAAGTCCGGAGAAATACTTTCGGCTGGCGCACGAAAAACTTGCGAAGTCCGAGAAGGCTTATAGCGTCTCGTTTTTTTGCTTCCTCCTTTTGCGAAGATTGACCGCCTCCTCATTTGCTGCAGAAGGAGGGACGGAAAACTGCGGCGCCTCCGCATGCCCAGGCTCTCGGCCGCCAGGACGTCGGCATCTCCACGGCGAAAGGCTCCTAGCCGCCGGCGCATCGCCGGTTGATCCTTGAATTTGGCTTTGAACTGCTTGACCCATCCCCGCGGCATAGCCCGAAAGCGCACGATTGCTTGTTTGTAAAAATCGCGTCGATCAGAAGGCAGGGTGTTTTCTCCACACCACCAGGTGATCCGCAAAAGGCCAAAGAGCAGAGCAGCCCCTTGCTCGGGGGAAAGCAACGTTGGTTTTATAATGCCGAGCGTATTATCTATTATTGAGAGGACATCAAAACGCCTTCTGCTGCGATCGCTTGTTCTCTTGCCTGGGCGGTTGACCCGATAGTAATAAAAGCACTCATTAACCAATCCTACGCTTCGTGCAGTGATCAGTCCTTTGGCATGAACTGGCAAGTCTTCATAAAATAATCCCTCTGGAAAGCGTAAGTCCATGAAAAAAGCAAATGATCGGCGCACAATACGAAGTGCAACACTGGGTTCTAGCAAAAGAAGATCAGGCGTCCGCAAGCTGGTCGTGACCAATGTCTCGCGGCCTTGCATAATTTTTTCCCATGCCCAGGAATCATAGAACGGTTCGCAGCGGAGCTGTACGTGGTCGAAAACCAAACCACGAAACAATACAAGATCGAGATCGTGAAGTTGCGCAAAGCCAACCAACGTTCCATAAGCCTGTGAGGGAACAAAATCATCGCTGTCGAGATACGCAATGAACTCACCCACCGCCAAACGCTGGCCAATGTTACGCGAGACGGAAGGCCCCTTATTATCGGCGTCTACGACAATACAGTTATCAGGGCGGCGTTGACGAACGTAATCAATAACGATTTCCAGGCTGCCATCCGTGGAACCGTCATTGATAATTATTACTTGCACACGGACGCCAATTTGGTTGAAGACCGAGTGCAGGCACTGCTCGACGTAGGGGGCGACGTTATAGACGGGGATGATCACGGAAATATCAAACGTCTCATCCCGGTAACGCGCCGGCAAAACAGATAAGGCATCAAACTCGAGTCGCGATGACAAATCGTCGGGGAGTGGCCGCTGTTCCGGAAAAACGAGGTGTGTACCCATGTGCGTTTACAATTCTTGAAAGCAGTGACTGACGCGATGCCAGATCCTTATCGCCGAGCGGCGGCTGCTTGGTCGGAGCCGGCACCAGCGTTGAGTTGAGCGCCCGTTTCCGCGCCGGTCGGAGGGGCGCCGCAGACGTAGTGCTGCCACCAACGCTCCGTCCTCAGCACCGCTTCGGCCTGTTGCCACTCGCTCTCGGCCGCAGGCGCCTTCAGCCACAGCCGCAGCGCGTAGACCGCGGCGACGCTCGCACTCGCCAGAAGCGCGAAGGGATTGTTGCGCTTTCTGGGGGCAGATGCGCACAGGCTGCGAATGTCGGCGCAGAACGCGTCCGGCTTTGGATCGATCCCGGTTGGACCCTTGAGATAATCCCGCACCGCCCGGCATGCGAGCTTGGGCCGCACGACGTCACGACGGGCGACCGCGCTCAGCCAGCGCTTGAGGAAGATGCGCGCCACCTGGCCCCTCGAACACAAATGGTGCTGCGCGTTGATGACCAGAGTATTGCGCTGATAGTAATAGGCGCGCCAGCGGGTTTCCTTGCCGGCGCCGGTTCGGTGCCAGATCGCAATGCCGGGCACGCTGACAAGCCGCACACCGGCGCTACGCAGCCGGATGCCATATTCCACATCATCAAAATTGATGAAGAACGGCATCGGCAGGCCGACCCGCTGCACCGCCTGGAGAGGGGCAGCAAAGTAGAACCAGGCATTGTAGTCTACCCTCAAGGGCTGCATCAGGAAATCGAGCGTCGGGCCGGCCGTGGCATCGATGCCGCGGCCAAGTGCGCGTGCCTGCAGCTTGCGTTCCAGGACCTGCGCCCCCGCCTCGTGCAGGATCAGCGGATTGTCGAGATCGAGCATTTGGCCGCCGATGGCGATTTCGCCGGCTGCAATGGCGAACATGACTGCCGTTCGGCGCAGGCATTCAGGCTCAGTGGCGACGTCGTCGTCCATCAGCAGGACATGGGTGGCGCCCGGATACGCGAGCGCTTCCATCATCACGCGGGCAAACCCGCCCGAGCCGCCGAAGTTGCCCTGTTCGACGACCGCGACCCGTCCCGCGGCTCCGGCGAGCTTCGGTACCCGCACCGCAAGGATGCCTTCACCGCCCTGATCCACCAGCACAAGCTGTCCGAGGACCTGCCGGAGCGCCTCGTCGCCAAGCAGTTGGGAGACGTTGGCGAGCACCAGATCATCGTTGCGGAAGCAGCAGAACCCCGCCACCAGGGACACCGGCCGCACGGCGTCAACCACGGCCAGCCACGCCGCCTCGTGCACAGTGACGTCGCCTTCGCCTGCCTCAAGGTCGAAACTAAGGCGCGTCGGGCCTGCCGGTGCTGGCGCGACGTCGATGATGGTATCGCAAGAGTCAACGAACGCGTGCACAGCGACCTTGGAGCGAGCTCCGCTCGACGGTCCATGCCGATTGACGGTGATCCTGAAGGTTCCCGTCGCGGCGATCCGCAGGCGCCAGCGCTGCACCGCGCCAGCCTGCAGCCAGACATCCTCGAACAGCGCGTTGAAGTATGTGTCCGTGCAGAGCGCGGCCCTGCCGGGCACCCGGATGCTGTGCGCCGAGACGGCCACCTGTTCGCCCTGATCGCTCGATGGGCCGCTGATCGTCGCGTACAACCGCTGCCGATCGGCCGCGGCCGAGAAGATGACCCGCTGAACAACGACCTCGGCCATCAGGCAGCGCCCTGAGCGTGCGGCGGGGGCGGTTGCATGCGCGCAGTCATGACCTGACGGCGATCGCTTGCCGAAGCTGTGCAGTCGGCTTCGGGTGTGCCTGGCCGTCCCGTACATCGAAGACATGATCGGCGATGCGTTCCCATGCCGCCTGGTGCGACACGGCCAGCACCGTCAAGCCATGAGTCCGGCACAAATTGAGAATTTCCGCACAGATCTCTGCCTCCGTCTGCGGATCGAGGCCCGTGGTGGCCTCGTCCAGGATCAGCAGCGTTGGTTGATACAGGAGCGCGCGCGCCAGCGAGATGCGCTGCCGCTGGCCGCCGGAAAGCCCGTAGCCCCGCTCCCCGACAACGGCGTGCACGCCACCTGGGCGCTGCTGGACGAACTCCCAGGCGCCTGCCTGTCGCAGCGCCCGCTCGACATCCGCCTCGGCGATCCGCTCGTCCCACAGGCTGACGTTGTGGAAGATGCTGTCATGAAACAGCGTGACTTCCTGCGGCACGTAGCCGATCGCGCTGCGCCACCGCTTCAAGTCGATGTCGCGCAGGTCGCGGCCATCGATCAGGATGGTGCCGCCCGACGGCCGGTGCAGGCCGACAAGCAAGTCGACAATGGTCGACTTGCCGACGCCCGACGGCCCCGAAAGGCTGGTAATCGCGCCACGGCGGATTTCAAGGTTGAGCGCGCTGAACACTGCCTTCTCGCCGTGGGCAAACCTGACCTGATTGAACGCGATTGCGGTCTCGAACGTCGGCGTCTCCGTGCCGCCCTCCTCTTCGGCGGCGGCCACCGTTTCGGCGACCAAGTCCTCGAGTGACTGATACTGATCAAACGCCTGGATGAATTTCTGCAGCTGTCGCTGGATCGGCGCCAGTGCGCCCAAGGTGCGCACCAGCAGGAGAGCCATGATCGCGACCTCGTGCAGGGGCAGCGCCATGCTGTGCAGTGCCAGAAAGAAACCGACCGCGATCACCCCGCCGATAACCGGCTCCTGGATCTCGGACGCGTATTCGCCGCTGAACACGCGCGAGCGCAAGGTTGTGGCCATCGCCTGCGCTTCGGTATCGAACAACGCCTTGAACCGCCCGGCCCGTCCCATCGCCCGGATCTGCTTGATGCCGATCATCGCATCGGTGAACTTCGCCGAGTGATGCCGCATCTGCTCGCGGTGCCGTTTGGCGGCCGCGCGGCCGCGCTGCACCATCTTGCCGAACGAGACGAACATCAGACAGCACATGACGATCGCCACCACAACCAGTTGCCATGACACGAACGCGGCAACGATGAGGAACAGCAGCGACTGCAGCAGGCTGGCAATGACGGCGGTGACGTTCTGAAAACACTCGCCGACCGCGGCCGATTCCGGACCGGTGGCGTGCACCAACCGGCCGAGCGGCTGGCGAATAAAGAAGCTCCAGCGGGCGTCCAGCAGATTGCGGATCAGGCGCCGCTGGAACCCGCTGCTGATGTCGGCGACGATGTCGCTGACGTAGCGCATCACCGCAATCGAAACGACTGCCTTCAGAAGCAGGCCGACGATGATGACCGTTAACAAGAACACTGGATCGAACGGCAGGCCAAGCGACTCCATTGCCGTTCGGATCGCCAGGACAAGCCCTCCCTTCGCCTCCCGTGCCTGGGCAGCCGTCGCCAGCAGCGGGATGATCATCGTCAGCCCGATCAGCTCAAAAACGCTGGCGAGAAACAGCCCGGTGACCACCGTCGCCCGCGTCTTGAATGGCACCAGACGCAAGATGCGGCGGAACGCGGCGAACCAGGGACCCAGTTTTCTCCATTTCGCGGGAAGCACGTGATCAGCCCGGCCAAGCACTCGCGCGCACGAACGACTGGACAGAGTGTGCGTCTTGTCGATGCGCCCAAGCCATCAGCAGACAACCCCAAACCCAATTTCTACGCAAGCCGTATATCTCGACGCTACGCGACGCCTGCAATGGCACCCGGCGATGGCGCCAAACGAGCGCTCCATTAGTCCGCGTCCGGGCCGGTTCCAAACCAAGCGTCACGGACCGAACGGTAATAGCTGGTTTCATCGTGGAGAGGAACCTTCAAGTCCAGGTTTCGCGCTGTCAGTTGCCCGGTCGCGGCGAGCAGCTCAAACGCCGCCACGCGCATGTCCCGCTGCGCACTGATCAGGTTCGTCTTGGCCTCCAATACATTGAGTTCATTGCGATAGAGATCCGATGGTGTCTTCAGTCCGAGGCCCCGTTCGCGCCTGACCGCCGCTGCCGCCGCTGCGGCTGCATCGATCCGCGCCGTGGAGGCAGCAATCTGCGCTTTGGCCCGTTCGAACGCCTGCCACGCGCTGACCGCCGCAATCCGTGCCTCGCGGCGCCTCGCCTCAACGTCATGGCGCGCCCGGATCGCTTCCTGTTTGGAAGCCCGGATGCGCGGATCGCTGAGGCCGTTGTAGAGAGGCACACTCACGAGGCCCAGTACGGCAGCGCTGCGCACATCCGCCTGGCCCTCCACAAAGAACACCGGAAGCTTGCGCCCCTCGTTGACGTCGACGCCCTCCTTGGCCGAGCGCTCCGCGTGGATGGCAGACAGCAAGGCTGGATAGTTTTCCGAGGCATTGATCACCTCTTGCTGCGAGCGCGGAACATTTCGCGGCAGATCGGGCATGGCAAGCTCTGCCGGCGGTCCGCCCATCACCCGCTGGTACTGCTCTCTCGCAACGGCCAAGGAAGCCTCGGCGTCGATCACTCTCGAGCGTGCCACTTCATTCTGCGATCGGGCTTCGGCAACCGCGCTTTGGCTGACCACCCCCTCCTTGAACTGGCGTTCGGCGGACCCCAGCGCGGCGTTCATCGAAGTGCTGAACTCCTCGCTGTAGGACAGGAGCGCGCTCGCCCGGATCATGTCCAGGTACGCTTGGGCAGCCTGCAGAAGTATCTGCTGCTCGACCGATAAGAGCTGCGCCTGCTGTCCTTTGACGGCGTACTCGGCCTGCTGGACCAGGGATCCGGTGCTGAAATCGTACACGGGCTGACGGACCCGCAGGCGGACGAGCGCCGCCGGCCCGTTGGAGGCGGAGTAAGTGTTTTGCTCGCCGCCACCATCCTGCGTGTAAACGTAGCCGCCCCCGGCAAGCAGATCGACCTGCGGGCGCCAGCCGGCCAATGCCTCGGGTACGCGCTCATCGACTTGGTTCAACGCCGCCCGGGCGGCGCGTAAGTCCGGGTTGGTGAGGTAGGCAGCGGCCAACGCCTCGTTGAGGGTTTCCGCGACCGCGTCCAGGCCGTGGGCGGCCGTGGCGATCACCGTGATGGCAAATATCAGCGCTCGCAGACGGCGGATCCAAGCGATCGTACCCCCCATCGTCACGCGGAGCGGCCAGCAAGCCCAGCGCACTTCCTGCGAATAGCTAAGAGCCGGGGTGCTTGAACCAGCCATGGTGTCTCCGGAGTGACCAGCCGCGTGAGCGTGATCCTAGCCTGCCGTTGTCGGAGCTGTCATCGGTCGACGCAATAAGATTTCCGGCGCGAATGCAGTGTCGCCGGCTTTGGCGAAAAAGCCTGCTCACTCGTGGCGAAGGGCCTCGATCGGATCAAGCCGGGCGGCGCGCCGGGCCGGATAGTAACCGAACACAATGCCGACGATGGCGCTGAACGTCGCCCCGAGAAGAATCGCTTCGATACTGATGATCAACGGCCAGTGGGCAACGGCGGCAACGATGGTAGCGCCTGCGAGGCCTAGAATGACACCGATCAGGCCGCCGATGGCGGACAGCGTGGTCGCCTCGACAAGGAACTGGGCCATGATGTCCTTGCGCCGGGCGCCGATCGCCATGCGGACGCCGATCTCGCGGGTTCGTTCGAGGACAGACACGAGCATGATATTCATGATCCCGATGCCGCCGACAATCAGCGAAATGGATGCGATGATGGAAACAAGCAGGGCGAGCGCACCCGCGGACTTCTCCTTGATCTTGAGGACCTCCGCAATGTTTTTCACGGTGACATCTTCATCAATCGTCATCGCAAGCCGCGGCCGCCTGGAAAGGATATCGCGGATGTTTTTCTCTACGTTCTTGATGTCCCACCCTTCATCAACCTTGACCAGAATTGTATCGACCCGCCGTGGATTGACCGGATTGATTCCGATCAGCCTTACGCTTGCGGTCTTGAGCGGCACGACAACCACATCGTCCTGATCGCGTCCGGTGTGTGACTGGCCTTTGGCAGCGAGGACACCGATGACGATGAAGGTCACTCCCTCCAGCCGCACGCTGGCCCCGATCGGATCGCTGCCGTCGGCAAACAACAGGGCCTCGACCGTGCTGCCCAGCATGACGACCTTCGCCGCCGCCACGACCTCGTCGGCACTGATGTTGCGGCCGGCCGCAATCTCCCAGTCCCGAGCTTCGACGAAGTTCGCCGTCACGCCGTAGAGGGTCGTCGGCCACAACAGCGTGCCCCGTTCGGCCGGCACGCCATCGCGAAGCATCGGTGCGGCGAGGCGGACTCCGGGCACTTCGCGCGCGATCGCCGATGCCTCGTCCTCGGACAGCCACAGGCTGCTACGACCGTCAATGACGATGACGTTGGATCCGAGGCTGCGGATCTGTTCGACCACGACCGCACGCGCACCGTCGCCGATCGCGATGACGAGGATCACCGCCGCAACGCCGATGATGACGCCCAGCATGGTCAGAATGCTGCGCATCGGACTCGCCCGCAGGGCCTGGAACGCCGCCCGCAGCGCATCGATAAACCTCACTGTGGCGCACTCCGCCGGTCGGCAAGCGGGACAGCGCCGGCCCCGTCCGCGTCCGCGCGGTCCACGTCCTTGACCAAACGGCCGTCGCGCAGGACGACGAGCCGCCGCGTCACGGCTGCCACGTCGGGATCATGGGTAACGACGATAACGGTGATCCCGGTTTCATTGAGGCGTTTGAAAAGGCCCAAGATTTCCCGGCCGGTCTGCGTGTCCAGCGTTCCGGTCGGCTCGTCGGCGAGGATGAGGGACGGCTCGGCGACGAGTGCGCGGGCGATCGCCACCCGCTGCTGCTGGCCGCCGGACAGCTGGTTCGGCCGATGATGGACGCGATCACCGAGACCGACACTGTCGAGTACCGCCATCGCCCGTCGGCGCCGGGTCAGGCCGTCGATGCCTCGGTACACCAGCGGCAATTCCACGTTTGCCAGCGCCGTCGCCCGCGCGAGGAGATTAAAGGACTGGAAACAGAAGCCGATCCGCCGGTTGCGGAGCGTTGCAAGGTCGTCCGCACTCAACGTCGCGATGTCGACGCCGTCGAAGCGATAGGTGCCCTTCGAGGGCGTATCGAGGCAACCGATCTGGTTCATCAGCGTCGACTTGCCTGACCCCGACGGCCCCATGATGGCGACGAAGTCACCGGCATCGATGCGCAAGTTGAGATCGACAAGCGCTGCGATCTCCACGGTTTCGTGGCGATAGCTCTTGCACAGGTTGGTCAGCTCGATGAGAGATGCGGTCATCGTCAGAGATTGAGCGACCCGATGCCGCCGCGTTTTTTCGATCGCGTTGCGCCGACAACGATGTCCTGGCCCGGCGAGAGACTGCCGTCGACGACCTCGATGGAGACGAAGTCGCTGATGCCGGTGCGCACCGTGCGCGCCTGCAGATCCCCTCCTGATCCCAGAACCCACACCCGGGCGCCGTTGCTCTCGCTGGTGGTCGGCTCCGCAGGCGGCACGTCGATGCCGACCGCAGCCGGATTGAAGCGAAGGGCCGCGCGCGGAATTTTAATGGCGTCCGCGCGTGTGGCGACGATGATCGTCGCTTCCGCCGTCATCCCCGGCCGCAGCCGCAGATCATCGTTCGCAACCGAGATAACGCTCACATAGGTGACGACGCCGCCGACATCGTGCGGCAGGCTCCGCATCTCCGCGACCTGTCCAGCGAACGCCTCGCCGGGAAAGGCATCGAAGGTCAAGCGTACCGGCTGCCCGACGGCAACCCTGCCGATATCGGCTTCATCGACGCGAGCCCGGATCTCGATATCCTTCAGACTGGCTGCGATCGTGAAGATGCGTGTTCCCGCCGCGACGGTATCGAGCGGTTCGACCCGGCGGTCAACCACAACGCCGGCGATCGGTGCGCGAATAGATGCGCCATCGACGCGTGATATCGCCTCGCGCAGTTCCGCCTGACGCGACGCGATCGTCGAACCGGCGTTGGCGAGGTGCGCCTTGGCAACGTTGGCCTTGACGGTCGCCGCTTCGAGCGCGATACCGGCAGCCGTCTCCCGCGCTTTCTCCACTTGTACGGAGGAGACCGCCATTGCGTACTTTGAGCGCAGTCGCTCCGTCTCGACCCGCGGCACGTCGCCCGACTTGCTCAGCTTTTGCACCAGCTGGAGTTCGCGTTCGGCGTCCGCGACCGCGAGTTGCGCCTGCTCGACCGCGAACCGGGAACTCTCAAGCTGGGCACGCGCGCTCTGCACCTGCAGGTCGGCACTGTGAACCTCGTCGGCCGCGATTTGGCGGGCGCCTTCAGCGATGTCGAGGTTGGCGCGCATCACCGCCGCTCTGCCTTCAAGATCGGCCGTGTCGATCTGTGCCAGGACCTGACCGGCCGCGACCGACTCGTTGAAGGTCGCGTGCGTACTCATCACCCGGCCTGCCACCGGCGTGACAACCTCGACACTGTTGCGGAGCGCAACGGTGCCGGACGCGCCGATGCTGGTCACGATCGTGCCGCGTTCGACCCGCGCCAACTGAAAAACAACCTCAGGGGCCCCGGAGCTAATAAATGCGACCGCGCCCGCGATGACGAAGAGCGCGAGGGCTCCAATGAAGTACCACCGCCGCTGGGTCATTCTCATTTATGGGTTCGAGCCTTGTTCGAAGCTCATCATGTTCGTGCCCGTGAGGGGCGCGAACACCACGGGTAAGCGCACATCACCATTCAATCGAGCCGCACCCAAGCGCCGATCGTTGCCGCACGCCGAAGGCCTTGCTGGCCGCATCGGTAAGCACGAAAACGCCCGCCCTGTCACCAGACATAGCCAGTCGCGTCGGCGATGGTCAACCGGGCGCAGCGCATTGGCGGGCCCGGCGTCGCTATTGCTCCATTGTCGTTCGCCCTGAACGGACGTATGAAGATGAGGCATCGGCGCGTAACACCATGCGCGCCCATGATAAATGTCTGCAGCTGGAGGGGGACACAGGTCGTGATGACGCCGCGCCCGGACGCCGGCGGCGCCAAGCGCCGAAGGCAAGCGGATCGCGATCGGCGAGCGGGGACCCGGCGTCGCCTTGCGTGTGGATGCGTGGCACAGTCAATGCCCAGCCCCCAAGGCAGCCGGTCTTTTGAGGCATCGATTTGCCTCGCCGCCGCGTTTGCGCCACCTTGTTCATGTATCCCGCCGTTAAAGTGGGCTGGATCGCACTCACAGAGGGCATGTGGAGGATGATTTGAGATCAATTGCTGTCGTAACGACCTGCAACGAACGTGGTTATTTAGACTACGGCCGCATGATGATGGCCAGCTTTGATGAATTTGTGCCGACCGATATTCCTCTTCATATTTACTACGAAGGATTTTTCCCCGACTTGGCAAGCAACCGTTTCATCAAGCGCGACCTTAATGCGAGCTGCCCGGACCTGGTGGCATTCAAGCAACGAAACAAGGACAATCCGCGCGCCCATGGCCACATCAGGCCGAAGCATATCATCAAGATCCACTGGAGTAAGCCACGGATCAAGGTGCGACGGGTTGAGGATGACCAGGCATTCCGCTGGGATGCCGTTCGATTCAGTCATAAAGTTTTCGCGTTCTGCCATGCGGCAGCGGTTTGCAAGACGGACATGTTATTCTGGATGGATGCTGATATTATTCTACGTAGTAAGATAAATAATATATTGTTCTATGACTCGTTGCCTGATAATTGCCTTGTCAGCTTTCTCAAGCGTCATCAGCATTCTGAGTGCAGCTTCATCGGCTTTAATTTACGGCACCCTCAGATTTCCAGGTTTCTGGACACTCTTCGCGAATACTATACGACGGACAGCCTGTTCAAGGAACGCGAATACCACGACTCATACCTGTTCGACATTGCTCGGCGGCGATTCGAGCGTGCCGGGTGCCTGACCCACGATATCGCCCAGGGCGTCGGCCTTGACTCGCGACCGGGTCATGTTTTTGAGAACAGCGTTCTCGGCGCGTACATGGAGCACCTGAAGGGGCGCCGCAAGGCGCTCATCGCCCCGATCACGGCAGTGCCCCAGGTCGAGGGCTGACGACCGCCCGCGACGGGCCGGCCACGGCGAGACTCTATTGATCGAAGGCAACGCCCCCCGGAGGGAAAGTTCTCCGACGCAGACCGGCGGTGATGCTCTGCGTCGATCCGCTGACCGCTTTTGGCCGCACAGCTCCGTGCGATGGAAATCAATGCGTCCGAGAGACGCTTCAGCAGCGCGCCAAATCTGTGTACAAACGTGGTTCGCGTGTCATTGGGTAGCTTTGCCGACGCGTGGAGATCACATCCCGGATGGGTGGCCGAGCGGTTGAAGGCACCGGTCTTGAAAACCGGCAGGCCCTTGACGGGGTCTCGTGGGTTCGAATCCCACCCCATCCGCCAAGTCGCTCGCGCCATAAGGTCTCCGTCGCCGCCCGCGACGACGAAAAACGCCAGGAAACGCGCGCTTTTGGGCGAAAAGCTGTTGACCTCGCAGCCGCCCGGAAGGGCCGAATTCCTCTCTCTCCGGCCCGTCTTCTCCAAAGCTCCTGACTTCGCCCAAACAGTACGGATTTTTAACGCGTTGATTTGGTGCGCTTATTCGGTCCGTGAAATCCGTACTTTTGGAAATTTGCTTGGAGGCGGGAGAGATGCACCAGTCCAACCCGCGTGCTGATTTCCTGAGCCTTTCTCGGCTTCTGAGTACGGCGGCGGTTTTGTTCTCTGAATGCTTGGTCTCGAGCGCAATCGTCGCGATCCGCCGGCCGAAGGGGAGAAACGTGCTCCCTGGCGATGTCAAGGTTACGCCGTCACAGCAGCGGGCTGATCACGACCTTGAAGATAATCTCAGCGAGAAGATGACGGTCGGGCACCACCAATTTGTCCTTCGTCAGACGGATCGAATGATCCCTTTCCAGCACCCGCCAAATCCGGGGATCATCCATCAGCACGGCGACACCGGTCGACATCCAGAAATCAAGCGGCTGTATCAGCCGCATAGCCACCTTCAAAAAACGTGGCGCGGTTCGCTCCAGGCCCAGATCCATGACCCAGATCTCTTCGCCGGTGCCCAAGTCCTTCGCCATCATGCCAGCCTGGGAATGCCGGCCAGTGATCTCGAAGACCGAGAATCGAGCTTGCCCCATGGCCTCCAGGACCAGCCTTTCGTCCTCGGATGCGTCCCCGATGCAAGGCTCTGCATACCGCGCAATCGGGCTGATGCCATCGGCATCCGGGGTGTAGAGCGCAAGGTCCCGTCGCAGCCCTGTCTCCGAAGTCGAGCGCGCACAGGATTCCACCCTCGTCTCCAGCATAGAAGACTTCCACCACGTCGCACGCCAGCGGGAATTTGCAGCCGGGCGATCGTTCCTGCAGCAATGCGACCAGCCTTGGGGTCGTCCGCGCCCGGACGGGCAGGTTGGCCTTGAGCAGCGCCATCAGCGCTTCCGCTTTTTGCGGGATATCGATCACAACGCCACTCTCCAGCTGCTCTTGCCACCGCCGCCCCGGCGCTGGGCTAGGTGTGCCATCACGATAGCTGACGCACTGATGCCGGTCAGCCTATTCTCGATGGCTGAGCGATGTTGCTGCAGAATGGGAGAACGGTGATGGCGAAAGGTCAAAAGAGGGGTAACCGTGAGGCGAAGAAACCCGCGGGTGGCAAGAAGAAGGTCCTTGCGTCGGACGGCAGCGTGCCGAGCGCGCTCGCCAAACCGAAGCCCGGCGGGGCAACCGCGGGGAGCAAGAAGTAGCCAGGAGCGAGTCCTGTGCTGACGGTGCCCTGGCTCAGCTTCGCCGCTTCGACGACGGACCGCAAACCGCGTCGGCCTGCTGCGCCCACGCCACCGGAAACGGCTGCATCAGCGCGGCCAGCGTCATCTCCGCCGGTTGCCGCCCATCCAGAATGGCCTCGACGATATTGGGCGCGAGCAGGGTGAGGCGCAGCACGCGGCTGACGTAGGAGGCGTTGATCTTTTCGGCCGCGGCGATTTCCTCGACCGTGGCGTAGGCGCCTGTTTCCATCAGCTTGCGCCACCGAAACGCCCTGGCCAGCGCCTTGATCATGGCGTTGTCGATCCGTCGGCGCGGAGGCGCCCAGGATGGAGCGCCGTCTGGCGAGATCACCAGCTTTCGGCCACCGCGCTTCGTGAACGTCATCGGCACGCTCACGGTCAGGGTGCGGCCGTCGGCGCTGAGGCGAGACTCGGTCATCAGGCTGCCCTCCGCTCAGGTTTCCCAGCACGCAGATCGGCGACCAGCGTCTGCAAGCCATCGACGCGCAGCTGAAGGTCGAGGCGGTCCGGGTGAACATCGACGCGCTCGACAAGGAGCTGAAGAATGCGCGCCTGTTCGGCCGGGAACAGTTCGTCCCAGATCGGATCGAGGCTCAGGAGCGCGTCGCGCACTTCGGCTTCGGACAGCGGCTCGATCTCTGGCCGCGCCGACCGCCACGTGCCAACAATGATCTCCGGCGACCGCAGCAGGGCGCGCAGCTGATCGACCACGGCGGCCTCCAATTCAGCGGCCGGCGCCCGACGCACCACGCCCGGTGGCGTGTCGGCTTTGAGCAGCCCGGCGGCGACGTAATAGCGGTAGAGCCGCCCGCCCTTGCGTGCATGCGTCGGCGTCATGGCGCGACCATCGGCGCCGAACAGGATGCCCTTCAGCAGGGCCGGCGTCTGCGCCCGGGTGTTGCCGGCACGGCTGCGGGGGCTCTGCCCAATGATCGCATGCACCTTGTCCCAAAGCTCGCGGCCGATGATCGCCGAGTGCTCGCCGGGATGCGCCACCCCCTTGTGCACGGCCTCGCCGATATAGACGCGGTTGTTGAGCAGCTTGTAAAGGAAGCCCTTGTCGATCGGCTTGCCGCGCTTGCTGGTCACGCGTTCGGTCGTGAGTTCCCTGACCAGAACCGTGGCCGAGCCGAGCTTCAGGAACCGCTCGAAGATCATTCGCACGACTTTGGCCTCGGCCTCGTTCACGACCAGCTTGCGGTCCCTGACGTCATAGCCGAGCGGCGGATGGCCGCCCATCCACATGCCGCGAGCCCGCGAGGCGGCGAACTTGTCGCGGATGCGCTCGCCGATCACCTCCCGCTCAAACTGCGCGAAGGACAAGAGGATGTTCAGCGTCAGCCGGCCCATGGACGTCGTGGTGTTGAAGGACTGCGTGACGCTGACGAAGGTGAGCGCGCAGAAAGCGCTGCGGCTTCGCTGCCTCGACTGCAAGGCCGGTGACGTGGCCCAGGTTCGGCGGTGCGAGCACCTCGATTGCCCGGCATCGCCATTCCGGACGGGAAAAAACCCCTGGCGCAAGGAGCCGAGCGAGGCACAGCAGCGGCACACCCGCACCATCGCACCGTCGACACGCTGGGCATCATGCTGCGCGCCGGCACGATCAGCCAAGGCATGCACGACGCGGCGCGCGACTTCCAGGCCCAGTTCACCATTGCCGGGTTCGATGTGGTGCGCTGCATGTCGCTGGTACGGGTGCCGGGCGGCGGCGGGCCGGGCGATTTCACCGACGCCCAGGTTGACGCCCGCCGCCGTCTCGGCAAGGCGATCGATGCGCTGGGCGGCCTTGGCAGCCCGGCCGGCAGTTGCGTGTGGCACGTCGTCGGCCTGCAGCGCTCTATCCGCGAATGGTCGATGCGCCAGGGCTGGGGCGGCCGGCCGATCGGCGAAAAACCCGCACAAGGCGTTCTGATCGCGGCGCTGGGTGTTCTGGCGCGACACTACGGGTACGCGCGCAGCTCGGAGAACAACATTTTGCGTGCTTGACACGTGGCCCTGCAATATGTAGTGTTAGGCAATCGTT
>JBATPX010000096.1:0-5815 GCA_049291695.1 Defluviicoccus sp. | reverse complement strand
GCCTCGGTAGGAGGCTTGAGCACGGCCGTTATCCAATCTTCGATGGGCGGTGCTGCCGCCGCCGGCCGCTGTGGCTCGGCCGCCGGCCGCTCGCGGCCCGATGGGAAAAGCCCGCGCGCCCGCAGCGCGTCAATCACGGCCGCTTGGTCGCAACCGGCATGGCATCGCAAAAGCACGCGGCCCCGCTCTGCCCCGTCCGCGATTGAAAGCGAAGGGTGGCGATCGCCCTTACCCTTGCCGTGCGTCGGCACAGGGCATGATGCAACCCAGCCGCCAGATACTCGTTGCGCACGGCCTAAGGCCTTGGCGATTGTCTCAGCATCGGGAGCGTCCGGTTGTTCGCGCCAGATTGTCGCGCGCTTTGTCGGAGCGCTGGCGGGTGCCGCAGTAGGCGCCGGTGTGCTCGGTTCGGCCGGCCGCCTGCGCTTCCAGGCCGCAATCATCGCGTCAGCTTCGGCCGCAGATATTTCGCGCGAAGGCTTGAGCCCGCACGCCGCACGCGCCGCCGTTATCGGGTCAGCATCGGCCGCGGGATGCGGTGCTTGCGGTGCCGGCCAGTCAATGAACGGATCGCCACGCATGAACGGCGTGCCGATAAGCAGGCCGTCCAGCGGATCGCGCTTGCTCTCGCCGGCCTCAGCGCCTATACTACCAGCCGCTTGTGTGCTTTCCCCTTCGCCCGGTCGCCGCCCGCCAGCGGCGCCGGGTGTTCTGTTTTGGGGCATGTCACGCGGCCGGTGCGCGCAGCCGGTGCAGTGCCGCTTCCAGCTCCGATTTCGCGATGATTGTGCGCCGCCCCAGTTTCGCCGGGACGATAAGGCCGCGCTTGATCAGCTCGTAAACGTGCGAGCGCCCGACGCCCAAAACCTTCGCAGATTCCTCAATCGAAAATGCCAACCGGTCCATGTGACCACCTCAGTTTCAAGCAAACTAAGGCGGACATAAGCCGGCCAGTCAGACGGTAATAGTCTGCACAATTTCGGGATGATTTATTTTCTTGCGCCGCGCCGCCCGGGTTGTGTCCATGCCGGGTGTCCGCGCGTCACTTCGGCCCAGATGCCTTCAAACGCGCGCTTCGAGACACCGAACTTTACTTGCGCGTCCGCCCAAAAGCACGGCTTTGTTTGCTTTGGATCGCCGGCAGCAACCGCCGCCGCTAGCCAAGCGCGGCACGCAGCCTCAGGACGGATTGCCGCCGCTGGTATCACGCGGCAGCGCATCCGCCCCGGTCGTGGCATGTAGGCGAGCCCCAGCACGCGCCATCCCGTTCGGTGTTTGCGATCCCATGCGCCTTGCGGGCACAGCCCAAAGCAAACCTCGTTTAGGCAAACCGACTTCATCCACTCGAACGCAATTTCGGCCGTCAAGTCCGCCCCGCCGGGCAATTCGACGCCCCCCCATGCCTCGGTAAACGCGATGCTAAACGCGTCCGCGGGGCGTGGCTTCCATCCTTGCGCTTTGGTCAAGCGACCGGCCAAGCCGCCTTCTTCCTCAGCTCCCCAAACCAACCCTTCCCAAAGCCGGCCTTCTATTTCCACAGGCGCGGCCCACGGGTCCGCCGGCGGCACCCCATAGGCGATGATTTCGCCGCCCAATAGCCGCAGCCGAGCTCGCTTATGGAACCGCGCCACGGCCGCCGCGAACGCATCGCCCGCCTCGACAACCGCCGCCGTCTGGCGCGCCGCAGCCAAACATTCAAACGCGTGCTGGATCGCACTCAGTTCGCCGCCCGCTTCGTCGCGCACGAACTGCCCGAGGCTCATTGCCTCCGCCGGAACATTAACCATTCGCACCTCCGCTGGTGCAGTCCGCGAGGGGGAGGCACGGCAACCGGGAGCGGAAACCCGGCTTTCGCCCCGTCGGGCTAGCCGTGCCTGTTCTGTCAGGCGATCGAAACCACCTTGCCCGCGTCACCGCCGCCCGTGCCAAGCCCGAGGCTGGTGCGCTCAATCACGTCTCGCACGAAGCCCGCGCTTAGATGCCCGTAATGGCGTTCAACCATCCGCGTGTCGCTGTGCCCGAGGACTTGCGCCACGACGATCAACGGCGCCCCCGCCATGACGCGCCACGACGCCCAAGTATGCCGGAGACAATGGAATGTCGCGGCCGGTTCAATCCGCGCGCCCCTGCAGGCTTCCGCCAGCGGCCGAACCTGATGCGCTTTACCCCACGGCTTGCCGTTCGCGCGCGTCAGCAGGTAGGCGTCAGACGGCCGGCCGATTGCCAGCGCCTCGAAGAAGGCGCGCCCCTCTGCATCAAGCGGCACGTGGCGAGGCTTGCCCGACTTGGCTTCCCGTATCCGCAGCGTGCCCGCGTCACGGCTGGCGTCTGCTACCTGTAGGCGGCAAAGCTCGCCATACCTGCAACCGCTCAGTAACGCGCCCTGAACCAATTCGCGAAAGCCGGCCGGACAAGCGTTGATCAGCCTTACGCATTCGTCACGCTGCAGGTAGCGCAACCGCGCCGCGTCGGCACCGCGAAAGGGCTTTGCCTTCCGCCAGGCATCGTCACTGGAAACCTTTCCTTCCTGGAAAGCTTGATTAAGCGCGGCCTTGAGGACCGTCAAAACACGGTTTGCAGTTGCGCGCCGGGATCGTTTGCCTTCGCTGTCAGTTGGCACGGGGCGTGTGTTGAGCGTTTCCGCGTCAAGTCGCGTGCGCAGTCGCGGTGCTGCCTCGGCAAGGGCTTCGTGCCAAGCGCGGATTGCCTTCGTTGTGAGCTTGGCAACTTCGATTTCGCCCAGGGCCGGCCGAATGTGGGCTTCGATCGCGCGGGACGTATCGGCGACGCTTTTGCGGTGCTGCCGGAACCATGCAAAGTAGGCGTCTAGCGCGGCGCTCACGGTATAGCCGCTAACGGCCTCATCGCCCCCCAGCGCCTCTCGATCCTTGCGAGCGAACCAATCGGCGGCAGCGCGCTTCGCTTGGCGATAGTCAAGACCAACGTCGCCGTGATCATCGGCCGCGCCAATTGTCAGCCACGCTTCCTTGCCTTCGTCGGATCGAAGGCGGGCGATCCACATTCCGCCCCGCGCGCCCTTGCGGTAGCCGAGCGATTGCCCCCGGTCTAGGTGCTGCCAGTAAGGCGCGTGCCGCGCTGCGAGGCTGGCGCGCGCGGTGCGACTGTCAAGCTTGGTCGTTCGCCGCGTCTGTGCCATCGGATACCGCCTGGAAAAGGATGTAACGGACTTACTCCAAACTTACTCCAAACCATGGGCGCACGCAAGCGGACTACTCTGCACATAAGCGACTGATATTGCGACATGCCGCAGTGCGCTGGCGTCCGCGAAAGTCCGCTTTGCAACCCTCTCACGGCGGCAACAGGGGTTCGAATCCCCTAGGGGACGCCAAGAAGAACAGGCAACGAAGGCCTCTGCGGGAGAGGCAGCGCCATCATCCCCGGATCCGCGACGTTAGACCTGCTCCGTTCCTTTAGCGAGAATGTCAAGATAGCGATAATAAACGAAGGCCCGCCAGCGTAGGCGTCCCGTCGCCTCGCGGACAATCCCGAGTTCCTGCAACTGCGCGAGCGCCTTCGTGACCGTCGGTTGGGAAAGACCCAGTTTTCTTGCTGCCGCGGGAATTGTCACCAGAGGCCGGGTTTGCAAATGCTGATGCAATCGCAGCCCCGACGAAGCCGCCCGTCCAAGCCTT
The DNA here is from genome assembly GCA_049291695.1 of Defluviicoccus sp. Lineage (GTDB taxonomy): Bacteria > Pseudomonadota > Alphaproteobacteria > Rhodospirillales > Defluviicoccaceae > Defluviicoccus. The sequence continues at coordinate 2,162 of JBATPX010000096.1, read as the reverse complement.
GCGATCTTGGTTTCATCTTCCTTGAACAGGTCCAGGATCTGGCATGCCGTCTCGGTCGCTTCTTTCGCAGTGTCGCGGACGCCTTGGAGGAAGAAATCGAGCCAGCCCTCCCAATCGCCCGCTTCGCGCACACGCTGCAAGAGATCATAGTAAGCCTGTCTGTTAGCCTTGAAATACAGGCTCAAATAAAGGAGCGGCTGGCGCAGCACGCCCTCGGCGCACAACAGAAACGTAATCAGCAGCCGCCCGAGGCGACCGTTGCCGTCGGGGAAGGGATGAATGGTCTCGAACTGGACATGCGCCAAACCCGCCTTGACGAGAGTTGGCATTCTTCCGGGAGGCTGGTGGAGAAATGTTTCGAGGTCGCCCAGCAAGGTCATGACTTCACTTGCCGGCGGCGGCACGAACAGCGCGTTGCCCGGCCGGGTGCCGCCGACCCAGTTCTGGCTACGGCGGAATTCACCCGGCTGCTTATCGGCACCGCGGCCGCTCTTCAGCAGGATCTCGTGGATCTCACGGATCAGCCGCAGCGAAAGGGGAAAGCCATCCGCACGCACGCGCTTTAGGCCGTGGTGCATTGCCGCGACATAGTTGGAGACGTCCAACACGTCTTCCGTTAAAAGGCCGGGTGCCTGCTCGTTCTCGTAAAGCAGGAGCTCCGACAGAGACGACTGCGTTCCCTCGATTTGGGAGGAGAGAAGGGCTTCCTTGCGGACGTACATGGAAAGGAGCAGCGTGGGATCCGGCATGTGCATCGTCACGCCGTCGAGCCGGCCGAGCCAGCGCTCTCCTTGCTCCAGGAGGCCCCAAAGGTTTTCAAGTCGAACCGGCGGATCGGGCGGCAGCGGCGGCGGAACGAACGCTCTGACCCTCTCGCCAGCCGTCGTGCTCTCGATGTACCGCCCTCTGCGCTGATCCATCACCGCTGCCGCACATCCCCGCCTTATTAAAGGATGCTTTCGTTAGGCTCAGGCTAATTAAAGGATAACCCCCTTTCCTTTCGTTAGGAAGAGCGGACACAACGGCCGAGCGAAGCCGGCCGCACGGCTCAGGGCAGAAGCTTCAACAGCGCGACAATGAATCCTGTCTGCGCAGCCAGCGTGGAAGCATACACCGCACGCCCCCGGGGTCCTCATCCCGGTGGCGTCAGCCGCCGCACCTCTCAACGGCTGTGCTGCGATCCTCTCTTGCCCGCATTTTTGTGCTGGTTGCCGACCGCCCCGCTCGTTCCCGCGCGTTTCCATGCGCCCCACCTCGATTGCCTTGCGGAGAACGGCGATGAACGGATTCCGTTCGTCCTCAGCCCGCGTGCCGCCGCTTCCCATCACCTCAGACCTTTGTCGCAGTAAATGCGTACGATCGTATGCCGATTTGTGCGGCAGTGGGAAGCTCAGGCTTGGACACACCGATCAGGCGGCGAGCCGCCGGTAGTCGTCCGGGTTGCTGCCGGACGCCGCTGTGTCGTTGCGGCGACAATGGCGGAAACCTCACCAGGCGCTCCCCACGCTCAACGCGCCGCCGCCGCTGAATGGTGCCCAGGGGCGGAATTGAACCACCGACACCATGATTTTCAGTCATGTGCTCTACCAACTGAGCTACCTGGGCAGTGCGCGGGCGGACAGGCGCCTTGTTCCCGGCACCGTTGGCCTTGTGCGGGGAAGCCCGGACGTATAGCAACAGGGCCTTAGGCTTGTCCAGTCCGGCCGGCGCGTGGCTCATGCCTCGTCGTCGGGCGGCGCCCGCCCTTCGCTCTCCTCGTCGCCCTCCTCCTCGTCGCCCACCTCGGCGGCGGGAATCCGGTAGACCTCCCCCAGCCAGCGGCCGAGATCGACGTCGGCGCAGCGCTTGGAGCAGAACGGCCGCCAGCGTTCAACGCGCGGCCGGCCGCAGGTGGGACAGCGGGCGCCCGTGCGCCTCACCGTCGCCTCTTCCGCGCTCTTTCTCCCGGTCATCACACCTCCTTCGCAGGCCTCGCGCATCAGGCCTCACGCCGCTTCGATCCGAAAGCGGCCGGGACCAAGCGCAGCCATCTCTTTCAGCCCGATGGCGCGACCGAGGCGCGCTTCGCACGCGGCTCGCGCTGCCGCCATAGACCCGTGCATGGCCGCAACCACCGGTGCCGGCGCCGCGATCACCGGCGCGAGGCCGGGGCTCTGCCGCGC
>JBATPX010000095.1:0-4045 GCA_049291695.1 Defluviicoccus sp. | reverse complement strand
ACAGCGGGGTCCGCTCGGGTGCGATCATCGCCGCCCTGAGCTTCATGGCAAGGAGCCAGGCGGTCCCGTAGGAGGCGATGGCGAGTTCGCTCTGCAGCTGTTTTGCCGACATGCCGTTGGAGTGGGTGGCAACCAGCCAGGCCGCCCAGAACCAGACGCTGAGCGGCAGGTGGGTGCGGTGCATGACCGTGCCGGCGGTGACTGACGTCTCCTTCCCGCAGCCTTTGCAGCCGAACGTGAGCGGCGTGCGGCTCGGAAAACGCCACCCGTCGCGCCCGCCGCAACGCGGGCAGACGAAGCCCTCCGGCCAGCGCGTGCGCGCCAGATGCTCGCCGCACGCGGCGTCGTCGGGAAAGCGCTTCTGGAAGTCCCGAAGCGAGCGTGGATAATCGGTCATGAGCGCACCCTCCACAGCGTATGTTCATGATGCGTTCTATCATGAACACGCACGGCTCGCCACAAGGGAATAAGGCCGGGGGACCACGCTGGGCTCAACCGGATAAGCAATCTAATTTATCGATGTTGATAATCTATGGACATGTTTACGAAGTGGAATTTACCATAAAAAATTAACATTGTGAATATTATAAAAATCTTTTGTCTCACTTCTATGAATGAAAGCCAGGTTATCAAGCCGTTGCCCAATGCGACTGCCGTCGTTGCCGCCGTTGGACTTTCTCTGGCCTCGGGGGTCATGTGGTTTGACGTATCGTCGATCGGCATGATGATCACCGCGTCTGCGGAAAATACCCTCATCCTTGGCCTGGTTATCGGCGGTTCGATCGCCAAAGGCGTGCGTTTAGGCTTTACGTGTGCAGCTGTTGGCCTCAGAGTAAACAGGTGGGCGGTGCATCAGGTCACGGGGCCACTGATGGCGGCGATTCCTTCCCGCGCGTGAATGCGATCGCATCGCGCCACCTTGTGCCACGATCTCGCGGATTAGACGTCGGGCGCGGATATGCCTTTACGACCACCGATACGCGAGGGGCCACGCACGAAACACGAAATTCAATAGTGAGGATCACAAAAATGTTAAAAGACGCATGGGACACGGTGATGAACCCGGAGCGGAATCCTCTGGTTCAGCTACCCAAGATCGTTCGCTTTCAATTGATGGCGGTTCTAGCATTCATGTGGTCGGCCATCTTTTGCATCAGCGCGGGGCTTTTCGTCTGGTTCCCGGAATTCGTCTTCGGTCACGTCGCACTCCTGCTGATTGGGATCTTTGGGACTGGCTACATCTTTCGCGTTCGCACCCCGTAACGTACGATTGATTGACGCCGGGACTGATCAAACCAACTCTAGAGGTTGATCATGGACGCGACTAGCATGTTGATCCAAAGCGCTCTTGTTCTGGGAGTATTTGGCGTCCTCTACGTGGCGCTGGTTCGACCGCAACAGCGCAAGCTGCAACGGCACAGGATGATGCTCGCCAACCTCCAACCCGGAGATAGGGTTGCCACCACCGGCGGGCTGGTCGGCGCCGTTGTCGGCCTCGACAACGAGCGAACGGTGACGGTCGAGATCGCCGAAAACATCCGGGTGTCGATCATCCGAGACAGGATCGACGAGGTCTTGGACAAAGCTGAGTGACGCAATGCTTCGCGACTGAAGCCAAATGCTCCATGCGTGAAGGCTGGGTGTGCTCGACGCCGGGCCGGGAAGGCCGCGCCGGTCCGCTGTTGCCCGTTGCGTGGAGTCTCAATGTCGTTTAGAACAAGGGAAGAACACGAGGGGTGCTCCTCCCGGGATGGGAGCCTGGGCCAAGATCCCTCGCCCGATGCTTGGCGCAAACATGGATCTTCCGACGAAGCTCGAAATCCTGGCCGATGCGGCGAAGTACGATGCGTCCTGCGCTTCGAGCGGCGCGCCGCGGCGGCATTCTCTCGGCACCCAGGGTATTGGATCGACGCAGCACGCCGGCATCTGTCACAGCTATGCGCCGGATGGCCGTTGCATCTCGCTGCTGAAGATCCTGCTGACCAATGTCTGCGTCTTCGATTGCCTCTACTGCGTCAACCGCCGATCGAGCAACGTCCGGCGCGCCCGCTTCACCGCCGCCGAAGTCGCCGATCTGACGATCGCCCTCTATAAGCGCAATTACATCGAAGGCCTGTTCCTCAGCTCCGGAATCATCCGAAACCCGGATTACACCATGGAGCAGATCGCCGAGGTCGCGCGGATGTTGCGCGAAGAGCATGGCTTTCGCGGCTACATTCACCTCAAGGCGGTTCCGGGTGCGTCTGAGGAATTGGTGACCAAAGCCGGCCGCCACGCCGACCGGCTCAGCATCAACATCGAGTTGCCGACCGAGGCGAGCCTGCACCAGCTGGCGCCGGAAAAGAACTTCGGTGCCATCGAGAAATCGATGTGCAGCCTTAACCTGCAGATCGCTGAGACGAAAGCCGAGAAACGGGCGCCAAGGTTTGCTCCGGCAGGTCAGAGCACGCAGATGATCGTCGGCGCCGACGGCGCCAGCGACGCAACAATTCTTCAAACAAGCGACCGGCTTTACGCATCCTATGGCCTGCGCCGCGTCTATTACTCCGCGTTCAGCCCGATCCCCGATGCGAGCAGCCGCCTGCCGCCGCAGCCGATTCCGCTGGTGCGAGAACACCGCCTTTATCAGTCCGATTGGTTGCTGCGCTTTTACGGCTTCGAAGTCGGCGAAATCATCTCCGGCGATGCCGGGGGGATGCTTGATCTGGACATCGACCCCAAGTTGGCCTGGGCCCTGCGCCACCGGGACAGGTTCCCGGTCGATATCAACACGGCAGCACGCGAGATGTTGCTGCGCGTTCCGGGACTCGGTCGGCGTTCGGTCAGCCGAATCCTCTCGACCCGCCGGCATCGTGGGCTGCGCTTTGCCGATCTCGGGCGCCTGGGCGTATCCTTGAAGGAAATCAGCCCGTTTATTACCGCCGTCGATTACCGGCCGCGTACCGCGCTGAGCGAGGCCGACGACCTTCGGGCGCGGCTGGCGCCGGCACCGGTGCAATTGGAGCTGTTCTCGAGCCATGTTTGACGTTGCGCTGGCGCACCCGACGGATCTTGATGGTTGGCGGGCGCAAGCGCGGACGCTCATCGCGCGCCAGATCGCACCCGAGGCCATCACGTGGCGGATCAGCGGCGAGGCGCAGGACCTGTTCACGCACCAGAGCGCCAGTGCGCTCAGCGAGGCACCCAGCGATGCGCCGGCGCTGGTTGTACCGCGCCGCTTTGTGGAGCTTGCCCGCTCCGTCATCTGCCATCGCCAACCCGCCCGTTTCAACCTGCTCTACCGCCTTCTGTGGCGGCTGACCCGGGGAGAGCGGCAGCTTCTCGCCATTCTCACCGATCCGGACGTGAACCGGGCGGCGGCAATGGCGCAGACGGTCCACCGCGATATTCACAAGATGAAGGCGTTCGTGCGCTTTCGCAGTACCGAGGAGGAGGGCGCGGAGCATTTCATCGCCTGGTTCGAACCGCAGCACTTCATCATCGAGCGGGTGGGTCCATTCTTCGCCCAGCGCTTTGCCGGGATGCTCTGGTCGATCCTGACCCCTGATCGCTGCGCCCACTGGGATGGCGAGCGCCTCTCATTCGGCCCCGGAACGGACAAGCAGGAGGTGCCATCGGAGGATGCGCTGGCGGACGTCTGGCGACGGTACTATGCGAACATCCTCAACCCGGCGCGGCTGAAACTGAAGGCGATGAAGGGACAGATGCCGGTCAGGTACTGGAAAAACCTTCCCGAGGCGCGCCTCATCGCACCACTCGCGGCAAGCGCCGGCCGCCGTACGCAGGCGATGCTCGCCACTCATCCAGAGCAATCGAGTCAAGCAGTGCACGCAATAGCTGGCGGGCAATCCACCGGTCGCCACGAGAATCGGAACCCGTTGAAAATAAACACAAGAAGTGGAGAAGGTTAGCTCCGGGTGTCGGGTAGCCGGGAGAGCATTTCTGCTCTCCCAGCCCCCTCAGAACCGTACGTGCGGGTCTCCCCGCATACGGCTCAAGCATCTGCCAGCATCATCGAGGTCCCACGGGGTGCGCGGCCGGGCCG
>JBATPX010000094.1:0-31600 GCA_049291695.1 Defluviicoccus sp. | reverse complement strand
CGGCAGCGTGCCCAGGCTCAAGGCCTATCGCATCGCCGCGATCTACGAGATCGGCATGTACGAGTACGACGCCAACTTCGTGTTCATGCCGCTGCCGGCGGCGCAGACCTACTTCCGCATGCCGACGGGTGTCACCGCGCTCGAAGTGTTCGCCGACAGCCCCGAGAAGGCGACGGCACTGGTGCGGCCGTTGAGCGAGGCGGCCGGCGGCCTTGCCCGGGTGCAGGACTGGCAGCGGGCGAACGCGAGCTTTTTCAATGCGATTCAGGTTGAGCGGAACGTCATGTTCCTGATCTTGACGCTGATCATCGTCGTCGCCGCGTTCAACATCATTTCCAGCCTCATCATGCTGGTCAAGGACAAGGGCCGTGACATTGCTATCCTGCGCACGATGGGCGCGACCAAGGGCACGGTGATGCGGATCTTTTTTCTTGCCGGCGCCAGCATCGGCGTCGTCGGCACGACGGCAGGCGTGATCTCAGGCCTCGCGTTTACGAGCAACATCGAATCGATCCGCCAGGCCATCCAGTCGCTCACCGGGACCGAGCTGTTCGCCGCCGAGATCTACTTCCTGTCGCAGCTGCCGGCGATCGTCGATCCGCTCGAAGTCGTCGCGGTGACGGCGATGGCGTTTACGCTGACACTGCTGGCGACACTCTATCCGTCCTGGAAGGCGGCCCGCATCGATCCCGCGGAAGCGTTGCGGTATGAGTGAGCCGCTGTTCCGCCTCGACCGGATCGTCCGCACCTATGTTCAGGGCCGCACCAGTCTCAATGTGCTGAACGGTGTCGATCTCGCGCTCGGCCGCGGCGAGATCGTTGCCCTCGTCGGCCCCTCGGGCGCCGGCAAGTCGACGCTGTTGCATATCGCAGGCTTGCTCGAACGACCGGACGATGGCGAGGTGCTGCTCGCGGGCCGGTCGTGCGGCCGGCTGTCCGATGATGCACGAACAGCAATCCGGCGCCGGCAGATCGGCTTCGTTTACCAGTATCACCACCTGCTGCCGGAGTTCTCTGCGCTCGAGAACATCGTGCTGCCGCAGATGATCGCGGCGCTGGACCGGCGCGAGGCGGAACGGCGCGGCCGCGAATTGTTGGCCCTGCTCAAGCTTGGCGAACGGGCCGATCACCGGCCAGGCCAGCTCTCCGGCGGCGAGCAGCAGCGGGTCGCGATCGCCCGCGCGCTCGCCAACGCGCCTGACCTTCTGCTCGCCGACGAGCCGACCGGCAACCTCGACCCGCGCACGGCGGACGAGGTCTTCCAGCTGTTGCTCGCCCTCGTGCGCACGGTTGGCCTGACGGCGATCATCGCCACCCACAATCCGGCGCTGGCGGCGCGGATGGACCGCACGGTGAGGATGGAGAACGGCCAGCTGATCGAGGGGTGAGCGGCGATGAGCGGGGACGGCGGCGATGGCTGAGGAGAAGGGCGCGGCAGCGCAGGACACGACCGCGCCCGGCTTCGTGCACTTGCGCCTGCACACGAGCTATTCGCTCTCGGAAGGGGCGATCCGCATCAAGGAGCTGGGCCAGCTCTGCCGAACGCACGGTATGCCTGCCGTGGCGATCACGGACACCAACAACATCTTCGGCGGCCTTGAATTTTCCAGCGTGATGGCGGAGTTCGGCATCCAGCCGATCGTTGGCTGCCAGCTCGGCATCACGCGGCCCGATGCGGAAGGCCGCGGGCTGACCGGCCACGACCACGCCCGGAGCGACCCTTCGCCCGTCGTCGTGCTGGTACAAAACGAGCGCGGCTATCGCTCTCTCTTGGCGTTGATCGATGCCCTCTACCGGGATGCCGACGCGCACACCGCGCCGCAGATCGCCTTCGAAACCCTGCTCGAAGCCAACGAAGGGCTGATTGTGCTGACCGGCGGCGCCGCAGGGCCGATCGGGCAACTCCTCTTCGAGGGGCGGCGCGAGGCGGCGGAAGCGGCGCTCGTGCGCTTGCAGGCGGCGTTCCCTGACCGGCTCTACGTCGAGATCATGCGCCACGGGCTCGAAATCGAAGCTGCCACCGAGGCCGGCTTTCTCGATCTCGCCGAACGGCACGGCCTGCCGATCGTCGCCACCAACGAGGTGTTCTTCCCCGACACCGAGATGTACGAGGCGCACGATGCGCTGATGTGTATTGCTCAGGGCGTGGCGATGACGCAGCTCGAGCGCCGGCGGCTCACGCCCGAGCACTTCTTCAAGAGCGCTGCCGAGATGCGCGACCTGTTCTCCGATCTGCCGGATGCCGTCGCCAACGCGCTGCTGATCGCCAAGCGCTGCGCGTTTACGCTGGAGAGCGTTAAGCCGATGCTGCCGGCCTTTGATTGCGGTGCGGGCGTCACGGAAGCGGGGCGGCTGCGCGAGGACGCAGGCCAAGGCCTCGCGCGCCGGCTGGCTGCCATCGCCTCAGCCGTCAGCGGCGGCGAGGCCAACGCGCCGACCGCCCCCTACAGGCAGCGGCTTGCCTACGAGCTCGACGTCATCTGCCAGATGGGCTTCGCCGGCTACTTCCTGATCGTTTCCGAGTTCATCGGCTGGGCAAAGGTGCACGGCATTCCGGTCGGCCCCGGCCGCGGTTCGGGCGCGGGTTCTCTGGTCGCCTGGGCGCTCGGTATCACCGATCTCGACCCGATCCGGTTCGGGCTCCTGTTCGAGCGCTTTCTCAATCCGGAACGGGTGTCGATGCCGGACTTCGACATCGACTTCTGCCAGGACCGGCGCGACGAGGTGATCGCCCACGTTCAGGAGATGTACGGCCGCGACCGGGTGGCGCAGATCATCACCTTCGGTAAGCTGCAGGCGCGCGCGGTGTTGCGCGACGTCGGCCGCGTGCTCGGCATGCCGTACGGCTACGTCGACAAGATCTGCAAGCTGGTGCCGAACAACCCGGCCCATCCGCTCACCCTCGCCGAGGCGATCGCGGCCGAACCGCGGCTGCAGGCGATGGCGGACGCCGACGAGACAGTCAAACGGCTGATCGACGTTGCCAAGCGGCTCGAAGGGTTGAACCGGCATGCGTCGACGCACGCGGCCGGCATCGTCATCGGCGTCCGGCCGCTGAAGGAGCTGATCCCGGTCTACCGGGACCCGCGTTCAGAGATGCTGGTGACGGGCTTCAACATGAAGTGGGTCGAGGCCGCGGGCCTGGTCAAGTTCGACTTCCTCGGCTTGAAGACGCTCACCGTGCTCGCCAAGGCGGTGGAGCTGATCCGCCGCAGTCGCGGCATCGCGCTCGCGCTCGATGCGCTGCCGCTCGATGATCGAGCAACCTTCGAGATGCTGGGGCGCGGCGAAACGGTCGGCGTGTTCCAGCTGGAAAGTTCCGGCATGCGCGATGTCCTGCGCAAGCTGCGCCCCGATACGCTGGAGGACATCATTGCCGTCGTCGCGCTCTACCGGCCTGGGCCGATGGACAACATCCCGAGCTACATCCGGCGCAAGCACGGCGAAGAGAAGCCGGAGTACCTGCACGAAACGCTGATCGGCGCGCTCAAGGAGACGCACGGCATCATCATCTACCAGGAACAGGTGATGCAGATCGCACAGGTGCTCTCCGGCTATTCGCTGGGCAACGCCGATCTGTTGCGCCGGGCGATGGGCAAGAAGAATCAGCAGGAGATGGACCGCCAGCGCGAAGCCTTCATCAGCGGCGCCAAGGCGAGGGGGGTGAGTGAGGGCAAGGCCAGCCACATCTTCGACCTGGTAGCCAAGTTCGCCGGCTACGGCTTCAACAAGTCGCACGCGGCCGCCTACGCGCTGATTGCCTATCAGACCGCGTACCTCAAGGCGAACTACGCGCTTGAGTTCTTCGCCGCCTCGATGACGCTCGACCTCGGCAACAGCGACAAGCTCAATATCTGCCGCCAGGAGCTGAACCGGCACGGCATTGCGCTGCTGCCGCCCGATATCAACGCATCCGAAGCCGATTTCACGGTCGAGGCGGCGGCCGCTGCCGGTTCTGGCCCCAGTTCTGGCCCCGGTGCTGCTCCCGGTGCCGTCCGCTACGGCTTGGCGGCGGTCAAGAATGTCGGCCAGGGGACGATCGCCGCCATCGTCGAGGCGCGCGCGACGGGAGTGCGCTTCCTCTCCGTCGATGACTTCGTCGCCCGCGTGCATGATCGCCACCTGAACAAGCGGCAACTGGAAAACCTGGTGCGGTCCGGTGCCTTTGACGGCCTGGATCCGAACCGCAGGCGTCTGTTCGAAGGCGCGGACGTGCTGATGCGCGCCGCCGGTACGGCTGCGGACGCGCGCGCAAGCCGGCAGATGGGGCTGTTCGGCAGCGATCCCGCTGCCAACGTGCTGTCGCTGTCGCTGCCCGACGTCGAGGACTGGCCGCCGATGGAACGCCTGCGCCAGGAACTGGAGGCCGTCGGCTTCTACCTTTCGGCTCATCCGCTGGACGCCTATGGCCAGCGCCTGAAGCGCCTGCAGGTGGTCCCGTTCGCCGAACTGGTCGGCCAACGCCGCCAGGGCATGCTGATGCTGGCGGGCACAGTCGTGGCCAAGACGGAGCGGACCTCGGGTAAGGGCAACCGCTATGCCTTCGTGCAGCTGTCCGATGCCACCGGTGTGTTCGAGATCACCGTCTTTGCCGACCTGCTCGCGACCTGTCGCGACCTTCTGGAGGTGGGCAAATCGCTCTTAATCAAGGCGAATGTTCAGCAGGAAGGAGAGACGGTCCGCGGCATCGCCCAAGCGGTCGACCCGCTTGATGCTGTGATCTTGCGCATGCCGGCGACGATCGAGATCACGGTGAGTTCGGCAGCGCCGATCGAAGGCATCCGGCGGATCCTGCGGGAGCAGGCGGGCGGGCGCTCGCGCGTTCGGCTCGTTTACTGGCTTGAGGCGGACACGGAGGTCGAAATCGCGCTCGCCGACACCTTCACGCTCGACCCCGCCCTGCCGCTGCGCTTGAAGGCCTTGGCTGGGGTTGAGGATGTGCAGGAGGTCTGACGTCCTTATCGTGTCACCGGAACTCACAGCCGCCGCGCGAAGAAGCTTCGCTTTCCCGCTCCGGCTCGATCGGTTTCCTGAGCGGCGATCGCAATTGCTCTCTTTCCGCGCAATAGAGCGCTCGAAGTTACTGGAACGTGCAATCGCAAACTCGCGCGATTAAGCGAACCGGACAATTTCCCGCATTTGAGGCCTCGGACGTGCCACACCGCCGTTCTTTTCTGCACGCCGCATGGCCATACCCGCGCATGCGGTCCTATCCTTGGCGCTGCATTTTGATTATAAGATTGATGCAAAGTATTGAGACCGGAACGGGCGACGAAGTGCGCCGAGATGCGCTTGCGGGACTGCAGGCGTTGTCAAGCCATTGAAATCGTGCGTGAAACCGGCAGAGCGACGGACAGTGGCGCTTGCTGCTGGGTGATCAGCCCGGCACCGGCGGCACGGCAGCGGTGGAAATTCCCGCCGGTGCCCTGGGAGGGAAGGTACGATAGGGGCGGGCATGGCGTATCTTGCGAGTGGTCTGGTCAGCCTTCTGGTCACGTTTGCCGTCATGCCGTCCTTGGCGCGGCTCGCGGTCCAGTTCGGCATCGTCGATCACCCAAACGCGCGCAAACTGCACGCCCGACCGACGCCGCTATGCGGCGGCATTGCGATGGTCTGCGGCGCGGCGCTGCCGCTCTTGCTGTGGGCGCCCGCGGACGAGCGGACCCTGCAGTGCTTGGCAGCCGGGCTGCTCGTCTTCGTCGTCGGCATTTATGATGACTGCCGCGGGCTGCATTTCCGCTGGCGGCTGCTGTGGCAGACGGTGGCAGCGATCTTGATTGTCCAGGCCGGCTTGACGATCGAGCATGTGCCGTTTCTGCGCAGCGATCCGGCGCTGAGCTGGCTGGCGTTGCCGCTAACCCTCATCTTCATCGTCGGCGTGACCAATGCGGTCAATCTGTTGGACGGCCTCGATGGTCTGGCGGGCGGCTGTGTGCTGCTTTCGTTCCTGGCAATCGCCGTGGTCGCTCCCTCCGCCGCCGTGGCGCCGGCGACACTGGTGGCCGCGGTGGCGATCGGCGCGTTGTTCGCTTTTCTACGCTTCAATTCCCACCGGGCGATGGTCTTCATGGGCGATGCCGGCAGCACTTTGCTGGGCCTCGTGCTGGCCGTTGCGGGCATTTTGTTGAGTCGCGCAGGCAACGGCGCGGTCAGCCCGATCCTGATCCTGCCGTTGATCGGCCTGCCGATCGTCGATACCATGCAAGTGATCATCGTCCGCCTGCTGCGCGGCCGTTCGCCGTTCGCGGCCGACCGGAGTCACCTGCACCACCGTCTTCTCAGCCTTGGCCTGCATCACCGGGAGGCGGTGCTCGTCCTTTATGCCCTGCAGGCGCTGCTGATGGGCTCGGCGTTGATCCTGCGCGACGCGCCGGAACGAATGGTACTGCTGGTTTTCGCCGTGCAGGCGGTGCTTTCGGTCCTTGCCATTCAGCTGCCGGCGCTTCTGGGATGGCGCTATCGGCCTGAAGCCGAATTCGAAGCCGAGGCTCAACGCGAGGAACTGGGCAAAGAGTTCGCGGCACCCTCCGGGGCTGAACGACGCAATCAGTGGCTGCGCCGGCAGCGCTGGCTGCCGTCGCTCAGTTCCGCCCTCGTGCGCATCGCGGTCGCCGTCTTCCTCCTTCTCGGCTCGATCATTCCCGGCGAGGTGCCGCCCGGACTGGCGGTTGTTGCGCTGCTCGCCGCCGTGCTCGTGCTGCTGGAGGACAGGGGCATGGTTGCCGGCGGTTTCGCGATGTCGCGGCTCGGGGCATTTGCGGCTGCCATGATGGCGTGTCACCTGATGATGCAGGGCTATATGCCAACAGGCGTGCCCTCGGGGTGGATGCTGGTCGGGTTCGGCATCGGCTTTATGGGCCTGCTCACGATCGCGGTCCGCGTCACGCGTCGACAGGTGTTCCCGCTCTCGACCCAGGATGGTCTGGCCGTCCTGGCGGCGCTTGGGCTGTTCGGAGGCATGGTCGGCGGGGTCATGCCGCCGACACTGGGCGGGCCGGTGATCGCGCTGACGGCCCTATTTTACGGCTGTGAGTTCGTTTTTGTCCGCGACCGGAACCAGTTGCGCCTGATCCGTCTGGCAACCGTGGCGAGCCTTGTCATCGTTGGCACGCGCGGGCTCCTGACCTGAGCCCGGCTTGACAGGCTGCGCTATCGCCTTTCGCCGGCAGCATCCGCGCCGCCGTCAAGCATTGCCAGCAAGTACTGGCCATAGCTCGATTTTTCGAGACAGCGCGCAAGTTCGGTGAATTGCGGCGTGTCAATATAGCCCATTCGCCAGGCGACCTCCTCGACGCAGGCGATCTTGAGGCCCTGCCGAGCCTCGACGACGGCGACGAAATTGACGGCATCGAGCAACGCCTTCGGCGTTCCGGTATCGAGCCAGGCAGCGCCGCGGCCGAGGATCTCGACCCGCAGGCGGCCCTCCTCGAGGTAGCGGCGGTTGAGGTCGGTGATCTCCAGTTCGCCGCGGCCGGACGGGTTCAGCGCGCGGGCGAAGCCCACCGCATCGCGGTCGTAGAAGTAAAGGCCGGCGACGGCCAGGCGTGAACGCGGGTGCGCCGGCTTTTCCTCGATGCTGAGCGGACGCAGCGTCGGATCGAGCTCGACCACGCCGTAGCGCTCCGGGTCGCTGACCGGGTAGGCGAAGATGGTGGCCCCCTCGCGCCGCGCCGCGACTTCCTGCAGCCGCTTCGCCAAGCCTTGGCCGAAGAAGATATTGTCGCCGAGGATCAGAGCGACGCTGTCATCGCCGATGAACGCGGAACCGACGATCAGGGCGTCGGCCAGCCCGCGCGGACTGGACTGGGTTGCATACGATAAGCGCAGGCCCCACTGGCCGCCGTCGCCCAACAGGCGTCGAAAGTTCTCGGCATCGGTGAGTGTGGTGATGACAAGGATGTCGCGGATCCCGGCCAGCATGAGCACCGAGAGCGGGTAATAGATCATCGGCTTGTCGTAGACCGGCAGCAGTTGCTTGCTGACGACCAGCGTCGCCGGGTGCAGGCGCGTGCCATGGCCGCCGGCAAGAATGATCCCTTTTCGCGTGCGCGTGGCGGCGGGTGTGGGCACTTCCACGGCAGCTCACCGTGGTCCGAAGGCGGCCGGCGCACGCCACAGCGGGTTTGCATCGAAACGGCCATCGTCGCCGACCGCTGTCAGCGGTACCCGTTGGCGCATCCGCGTGCACCACGCGGTATTCTGCAGATACCATGCAACGGTTTCTCCGAGCGCGTCGCGGAAGTCCCTCCTTGGCCGCCAGCCAAGCTCGGCGCGGATCTTTGCGGCGTCGATGGCGTAGCGCTTGTCGTGGCCGGGCCGATCGGCAACAAAGCGGATCAAGTCTGCGTGCGGCCGGTGCGGCGAGTCCGGCAGGCGCTCGTCCAGGATCGTGCAGACCGCCTTCGCCATCGCGAGCGTGCTGAGTTCGGTTCCGGCACCGATGTCGTAGGTCTCTCCCAGCCGGCCGGCGTTGACGACGGTCAACAGGGCGTCGACGTGGTCGCCTACGAACAGCCAGTCGCGGACGTTGTCACCGGTCCCATAGACCGGCAGCGGGTGGCCGCGGACGGCGTTGAAGATGAGGACCGGAATAAGCTTTTCCGGATGCTGGAAGGGGCCGAAATTGTTCGAGCAATGGGTCGTCAGCACGGGCAGGCCGTAGGTCTGGTGCCACGCCCGCACCAGATGGTCCGCGGCCGCCTTGCTCGCTGAATAGGGCGAGTTCGGACGGATTGGCGAGGCCTCCGTGAAGGCGCCGGTCGGACCGAGACTGCCGTAGACTTCGTCGGTCGAGACGTGCAGGAAGCGGAAGCGGGCACGGGACCCGGCATCAAGGGCGCTCCAATAGGCCCGCGCCGCCTCGAGCAGGACGTAGGTGCCGTTGACGTTGGTCTCCACGAAGGGCCAAGGCGTGCCGATCGAGCGGTCGACATGGGTTTCCGCCGCCAAATGCAGCACGGCGTCCGGCCGATACCGCGCGAACAGGGGCCCGAGCGCGTCCGCGCGGCAGATATTGATGCGTTCGAAGCTGTGCCGCGGGTGGCCCTCGACCGCGGCCAGGGTCTCCTGGCTCGACGCGTAGGTCAGCTGATCGACGGTGATGACCGAAGCCGCGGTCCGGCCGATGAGCGCACGGACGACGGCGGAGCCGATGAAACCGGCGCCGCCGGTAACGATGACGCGGCTGTAGCGAAAATCCTCCATCATCACGGCCCCCTACTCGAACTCCAGCTTCTCGATCGCCGCTCCCGCAACGGTGCAGGTCCCACGGTCGCCCTGGTAGGTTTCCCAATGCACAACAGCGCGATCGCGATCCTTCTGCTCGACATCGCGAACATCGACGTCATCGGCCCGCTTGCCGACGTGGCGGGCAACCGCCCGGATGCAGACATCCTCGGGCGAGGTCCGGAACATGGTCGCGCCGGGCGGCTGGCGTTCGAGCGTCCACGATAATACGTTGGCGTTGAGAACGTCGCAGCGGCCTTCCGTGCCTTGCCGCACTTGCCACCGCACGGCAACGCGTTCCGGTCTTTTCCGGTTGGCGGTTACAGCCGCGATCTGGATGTCGCTCGCGGGGACAGACAACCGCGACGCCGTTTCCGCCCGGCAGGCGTGGATCGCATCGTCGTTGGCGCCGGCGTTCGCGCCGCTGACGGGGCACGCCGCCATGAGGAAAGACCAAAGAAGCGGCGCGATTCGCCTCGGCGGGAACTGCAGCGGCATCGTCAACTGCGGTAGTAGCGTGAATAGGCGCGCATGTAGGCGTTTGGCTTGCCGTAGGCATAACCGGCATAGGCCCGCATCTTGACCGCGTTGAGGATGATGCCGCGGATGTTGGCGCCGACCTCGCGCAGTTGCCGAACGCCCTTGACCACGTCCTCGCGCCCGGTGTCGTTCCAGCGCACGATGATGGCGGTGGTGTCGACGTGGCGACAAATGAGCAGCGCGTCGGAGACAACGAGAATCGGCGGCGTGTCCACCACCACCAGGTCGAAATGCTCGCCAAGCTTGGCGAACAGGGGGGCAAGCCCATCTCCGGCCAGGATGTTGGCCGGCCCTTGTTTCTTGTTACCCGACGGGATGACGCACAGCGGTGCACCCTTGTCGGCCTGGAGGACATCCTGCAGCGATGCCTGCCGGGTCAGGAGATCGATCAGCCCCGGCTTGTCGCCGAGGCCGAAGATCTTAGAGATTTGCGGTCGCCGCAGGTCCGCGTCGATGATGACGACACGCAGCCCTTGATCTGCCACGGCGCGGGCGAAGCAGGCCGCGACGGTCGATTTTCCCTCGCCCGGATAGGCGGAGGTGAACAGGATCGACTTGGGCGGCGCCCCCGAAGGATCCATCAGCAAGGATGTGTGCACCGAGCGCATGGCCTCTGCAAAGTGCGAGGACGGATGCTTGACGATCGCCCGGGTGAGCGATGCGCCCGAGCGCCGCCGGCCCATCGACGGGATGACACCGACCACCCGCAAACCTGTCGCTTCCTCGACGTCACTCTCGGTTCGGATGGCGGAATTGACGCGCTCGAGGAACAAGACGAGGGCGCAACCCAGCAACAGAGCGCCCAGTGATGCGACCAGGAGGATCAACTGCTTCTTCGGCCATGAGGGCGTGACCGGCGGTTCGGCGGCAGCGATAATGCGCGAGTCCGGCTCCTGCAGCGCCTGGCGGGCGGCGATCTGCTTGGTCTGGCCCATGAACTGCTCAAGAATTTGCTGATTCGCCTCGGCTTCGCGCGCGAGTTCGTTGAGCCGTATCTGACGCGAATTCTGATCCGCGGTCTTGCGCTCCAGTTGTTTGACGGCGTTCTCGAGAGCGCTCTCACGGGCCCGGGCGCGCGCGAGCTCGTTGCGCATCCCCGCGATGATCCGCCCAATTTCCTTCTTGATGCTCGTGCGGATCTCGACGAGTTCGTTCTCGGCGGCAATCAGACGGGGGTGACGCGCGCCATAATCACTCTGCAGATCGGCGATCCGCTGGGTTACGCGCGTCTCCTGGGCGCGCAGCTGCCCAACCACATTACTGCTGATCACCTCAGGCACGTCTTCCTGACCGCGCGTTCTCGATGCCTCGGCTTCGCGCAGCTTGGCTTCGAGGTGAGTCCGGTCGGCGCGTGCGTCAATCAGCTCGGAGCTGACCTTCGTCAACTGCTGCGTGTCGAGGCGCTGGACCCGGCCGAAGTCGTCCTGGGTCTGGAGAAGGCCGGTTGCGCGACGGTAATCCTCGACCGCACGGTCGGAGGCGGCGACCGCCGTCTTGAGTTCGGCAAGGCGCTGTTCGAGCCACTTCGAGGTCCGTCGTCGCTGCGCCAGCTTATTGTCGAGGTGGTCGACGAGATAATATTCGCTGACGGCGTTCGCGATGTCCGCCGCCTGGACGGGGCTCTTCGCCGTCATCGAAACCGTTATCACGCGCGACTGCCCCTCGCGCACGGCGGTCAAGTCTTTCGAGAACGCATCGATCACCTTCGAGCGGATGCGTGCACGCGGGTCGATCCCGCTCTCGGCTTCTGTGCTGCTGCCAACGCCGAGTCTGTCCTCGATGTAGGCGCGGATCTGCGCTGTCCAGCCGCCCAAATTGAGGAACGACGACCGGGCGGGCGTCGGATTGAAATCGGGGCTTTCGATCAGGTTCAGCCGGTCAACCAGCTGCCCGGCGAGGTGCCGCGAGGTGATGATTTGAATCTCGCTTTCGATCGACTCGCGATCGACGAGCATCCCCGGCATCACCGGGGTCTGCTCCTCAAGGAAGCGGGCGCTGCGTGGGTCGACCAGGATCTTCGCATGGGCGGTGTAGCGCGGCGGCACCTGGAAGACGACGATCGTCGTTGCCAGGGCGACCGCAACGACGATGGCCGCGACCAACCGCCAGCGCCGCTTGATGTGTCCCAAGCTGCGGACAACGTCATCGCGCTGGCCGACGAACATCGACATCGTCCAATCGGGAGCCGCCGCGCGGCCTCTGTCGGTCTCAATGTTCATCTGCACACCCGTCGCGTTCTGTTGTTTTACCGCACCGTCCTGTATTGATGCACGCGAATGTTCAAATGCCCCATTACCTTGCCGAGACCGCGGCTCAGCATCAGGAGTGCGCGCGTCCGGGCAGTCCGCAGCGGCAGCGCAGCGACGAGAAACGCAACGCTGAGAATGATCACCCCGGCGGTCTTGGCGAGACGCACCGTCTCTGCCAGGAGGCCGGGCGCAAACATGCGCTGAACGGCGACATTCAAGCTGCCGGCCCGAAACTGGCGTTGGCGCAGCCAGCGCAGCGACATCCGCTCGGCCGGTACCTCTTCGTAAACGACGGCCTTGGCCGCCCAGTGCATCCGGCGGCCACGACGGTCGAGCACGCGGAAGAAGACAAGATCCTCGCCGCCCGTGGTCGCAAACCGCGGATCAAAGGGCGCCGGTGCCAATTCCCGGAAGCACGCGGCGCGGACGAGCATGTTGCCACCGGCGAACGGCAAAAAACGCGCTCCGTCGGCGAGATTGAGTTGTGCGCCGTAGTACTCGGCAAGCGGCTGCCACGACTCCGCAGCGGACGCAAACACCGGCAGAACCGGACCGCAGACGACGTCGGCATTGGAGCGCTGTTGGACATCCATCATTTCTTGCAACCAAGCGGGTGCTGCCCATTCGTCGTCGTCCAGCATGGCGATGAAATCGGGAGCTTGGTGCAACGCTTCCGCGACGGCGCGATTGCGGGCATGCGAAATACCGCGCTGTCCTTCAGCGACGCACGCAAGCGGCCAGCGGTAACCCCGAGCCATCCGTTCACAAACGCGTACCCCCTCCCTGGCTTCGTCGTTGTCGACGACGACAACGCTGAGCGATCCTGCAAAATCGATCGCCGCGACGCTTGTCAGCAGCCGCTCAAGCCCTACCGCGCGCCGGCAGGTGCAGATGCCGAGAACGATCTGCGTCATATCACCTCGACCCACTGATCGCTATCCCGAATCCGTGGCAGAATTCGGGCTGAACGTGACCGCAGCGGCCCCAAAAAGAGGCTGAGCGAAATAGCGCGCGTGTGCCTGCGGGCGGGTCGGGCAAGAGAAAGTGGCAATCGCCGCCGGTTGCGGCAGTGGCTGAGACCTCAGCGTCTGAGAGAAATGACAGCACATCAAATCAGCGGGGCGCCTGCTCGGATTGGCCGGCGCGCGCGAAGCGAGTCCGCGCATCTGATGATCAAAAGCCTCCACAGCCATGGGCGTCCGGCGACCACCGGCCATGACAAAACCCTGTAATCTGCCGGTGCGACACCATGTGTTGTGGTTGAGGCACTCGACCGGCGACCGCTTCAGTAAGCGTTCTTGCTGAGCCAGAGCCCGAAAACGGTTTGAAACAGGATCCTGATATCGAGCCACAACGACCAGTTCTCGATATACCAGACATCGAACGCGACCCGTGCCTGCATGCTCTCAAGTGTTGTCTCGCCGCGCAGCCCGTTTACCTGTGCCCAGCCGGTGATGCCTGGCTTGACTTTGTGGCGCGCCTCGTAATTTTCGATCGTTTTCGCAAAGGTCTTGTTGAGCTCGGCCACATGTGGACGCGGACCGACCAGCGACATTGTGCCCTGGAGGACATTCCAGAGCTGCGGCAGTTCGTCAAGGCTGCTGCGGCGCAGCAAACGGCCGATTCGCGTCACCCGCGGATCATTGCGCTGGGCCTGGCGAAAGGCCGCGTGGAGGCCATCGGCCGAGCGCATGGTCCTGAACTTGTAAACGATGATTTCCTCGTTGTTGAAGCCGTAGCGCTTCTGGCGAAAGATCACCGGGCCGGGGCTGTCGAGGCGGATCAGCGCGGCAACCACCAGCATCAGCGGCAGGGCGCACAGGAGGGCAATTGTGCCAAGGATCCTGTCCTCGAGCATCTTGATGATTCCGCGCACGCCATCGAACGGCGGTGCCGTGATCTCAACCGTGCCCCAGGTCGAGGCGTCGGCCCTGCGGATGGCCGGCAGCCGGTGCGTAACCAGATCGTCGCTCAACGAAATGTGGACTGGAAGCGCTTGCAGGTTGGCGACGAGCGAGGCGATCCGCGCATCGGCCGACCAGGGCAAGGCGATGACGACGTGATGAACGATGCCGCGACGCACCATATCCGTGAGTTGTTCCAGGTGGCCAAGCACGGGGACGCCAGCGACCGAGTCGTGGACGCGCGTCGTCCGGTCGTCGAACACGCCCACCACGGTCGGCGCGAACGCCTCTTCGGCGGCATAGCGGGCGATCAGTTTGCCCGCCTGCGCCGTCGCGCCGACGATCGCCACGTTTCGCTGCAGCACGCCCTTGCGCGCAAGCGACTTCATGACTGACTTTGCGACCGAGCGGCTGCAGACGAGAAACGCCAGAATCAGCGTCTGCGACGAAAAGAACCAGACCCGCGACAGTTGGTCGGTCAGCTTTGCGGCGAACGCAACCGTGATGAGAATGAACGTCAGCGCGGCGAAGACATACACCATCTGGCCGAACCGCTTCGGCCAGGAGGTAATGAAGGAAACGGAATAGGAGCCAAACCAGACCAGTGACAGAATGGTCAGGCCCAGTTGCAGGCCGGTGATCACGACATACGGTGCAAGATCGGTTGCGCGGCCGCTCACGTAGGCATGCAGCATGAAGCTGGATGCGCCCAGGACGGCCAACGCATCGGCAATCGCCAGGATGAAACAGATAAACTTGGGGTCTGAAAAAACGCCTCTGCGGCGGCCAAACGCCGGCGCATCGGCCGCACCCGAGTGCGATCCATAATCCGCGCCGATCGGTGCTTCCGCCATTCCCTCCGGCCCCGCAGGAAGCGGCTGCGCTAGGGACGCTGAATGCGCCGCCTTGTGCGTGTACATCGTTGATTTCGCCCGTACGCTCTTCGTTCGCTCAGAGGGAAGCCATGTCGCACCACCCGGCAGCGCAATCCTGGCCGCACGGCCTGCTGCAGCAAGGCAAAGGGCGGTGCGCCGTGCAACCCGACGCATGGTGTTTGTCCCGCTTTCGGCGCCACGCGTGCACGCGGACGGTCACGACCGCACGCCGTTGACAACCTCGGAGCGGGATTCTTGTCATTGGCAGACCCGTGGAGTTCGGTTGGCGTCTGATCCAGTTTGAAGCAATCGCGCGGCTCCTGCCGGCAATGGGTGCCACGCGCAGCCCCTGTCTTGACACGGTCGTCAGAATAACAGGCGCGAAAAGGAAGCGGAACCCCTTATCAGGGCAACCGCGGGAAGCGGTTTCATGCTGTGGCCATTTCGCAATGGCCGGTCGAAATCCGGCGCGCCCATCGAGGCAGCAGGCATCGGCGAGTCGATCATCGCCTCGCGGTCAGCCGCGCCCGGACCCGGCGGCCGCGGGGCGAACCGACGCGGCGGCGCGCACCGCCAATCACCCGCAAGGGATGCTGCCTTCCGTGGCAACCGCGGCTGCTCCCGACCACGCGACAGCGCAGAGTCGATAATCGTCATCCAACCCCCGCCGATGGGCTGTGACACTAAGACTACCATCGTCAGCGCTAATAACCAGAACGAATCCGCCATTTGCACTCCTGTGGTCGGCGTCGAGGGAGCGGCGAAACGCAGCGAACGGCGTTTAACAGTGGTCGGCGGGAGTTAAGGAAGGCCTCCCTCATCAGCCTGCATCACTCGTGCACCAGCACCTTGACGGGCGCCGCGAACTAAACTAGAACAATCCGAGTTGTTTTGTTTTTGTTCCAGATCTTGGGGTCGCCGCGCGGCCGACCTGCAGCATCTGGGCGATCGGTCGGAGCGTTAAGAACTTGTTGCATGCCTCGCGCGCTCGGCGAGCAAACAGAGGGGACCTGATGCTTACGCGCAAACAGTACGAACTCCTGATCTTCGTCAATAAGTATCTGAGTGAACAGGGTGTTTCGCCGAGTTTTGATGAGATGAAGGATGCCCTCGGCCTGCGCTCCAAGTCGGGCATCCACCGGCTGATGATGGGCCTTGAGGAGCGCGGCTTCATCCGCCGGCTGCCGCATCGAGCGCGCGCGCTCGAAGTGCTGCGGTTGCCGGACAACGTTGCAACGAAGCCGCGCGCGCAGGGCCGGCGTGAGGCGCCGTTCGCACCGAACGTGATCAAGGGCGATTTCAAGCCCGAGGTCCGGCAGCCGGTGGTGCCGCCGCCCGCTGCGGGCGCCGTCAGCCTGCCATGCTACGGCCGCATCGCCGCCGGGACGCCGATTGCGGCACTTGCTGATCACAGCCGCTTCTTCGAGGTGCCGGCCGGCCTGCTCGACCCCGGCGAACACTACACGCTCGAGGTCGAAGGCGATTCGATGATCGAGGCTGGCATCTTCGACGGCGACACGGTGATCATCCAGCGAACCGAGAACGCCGAGAACGGAGCCATCGTCGTCGCGCTGGTCGACAACGAGGAGGTGACTCTGAAGCGGATTCGCCGACGCGGTCAATCGATTGCATTGGAGCCGGCCAACCCGGCCTATGAAACGCGCATCTGCGGTCCGGACCAGGTGCGGGTGCAGGGCCGGCTGGTGGGCCTGATCCGCCGCTATTGAGCGTCCAAACGCGGCCTTTTCGGGTGGTCGACTTCAATCGGCGGGATCGTCGTTCGCCGCGGCACTGTTCCGCCGAATGACCCAAGGCCGGTCGCCGCGGCGCGCGTTCGCCGATTCAACGCGCACCCGCTGTGGCTCCAGCCACACGGCGTGGGTG
The DNA here is from genome assembly GCA_049291695.1 of Defluviicoccus sp. GTDB lineage: Bacteria > Pseudomonadota > Alphaproteobacteria > Rhodospirillales > Defluviicoccaceae > Defluviicoccus. The sequence continues at coordinate 14,923 of JBATPX010000094.1, read as the reverse complement.
CCCTCGCGCCACAGCCGGATGCGGTCGATCACGACGCGCGCGGCCGGGCAGCGCCCACGAACGGGCACGAGGCTGATGACGACATCGCTCGATCGGCAGTCCTCATCGAGCGCATCCGCCGTCTGCGCCAGGGCGACGCGATAGCCCTTGGCCTGGTAGAGGCAGCCCTGCGGGTCGCAGGCGAGGCTGCCGTCGGCGCTCACGCCGCGGCGCGGCCAGCCGCTGTCGGCTTCCTCCGCTCCGGCCAGGCGCAGCCACGCTTCGCGTGCCAGCGGCGCTGCCGTATGCGAGGAGACGATCATGTCGCCCTGCCGGTCGCGCACCGCGAACAGCTTGCCGCCGCCCTCAACGAGGACATCCGGCGCGCTGGTGGTGAGCATGGCGGCGAGACCGATGCAAAGAGGCAGCCCGCCGGCCCAGCGCCAGCGCCGCCGCCACAGGCAGAGCCAGAGGCCGCCGGCCGTGAACGCGAGCAGCGATGCCAGCGGCATCAAGGGCAGCGTGCTGACGGCGCCCGGCCAGGCGGCGACGGTCTCGGCGATGGTAACGAGGCCGGCGGTGCCGTACGCCATCGCTGTGAAGGCGAGGCCATCGAGGCCGAACGGCAAGAGGCACACGGCGATGACGGCCCACGGCATGATCCACACGCCCGTGAGCGGCACCGCGGCGAGGTTGGCCGCCAACCCGTACCAGGCGATGCGGTTGAAATGAAACGCCGCCAGCGGCGTGGTCGCGGTGCTGGCAACGAGCGTGGTTAGCGCGATGCCGGCGAGATACAACAGAGAGCGGCGCACTGGCGTGCGATCGAAGGCAGTGACCAGGCGGTGCAGCGATACGCTCTCATAGGCGGCGACAAGGGCGATGACGGCGGCAAACGACATCTGGAAGCTGGCGCCCAACAGTGCCTCCGGTTGCAGCACCAGGATGACGGCGGCAGCCCAAGCGACCAGCCGCATCGAGATGCCGCGGCGATCGAGAACAACCGCCAGCATCACAATCGCCAGCATCAGGAACGCCCGCTGACACGGCACCGGCGCTCCGGCCAACAGCGTGTAGCCGCCGGCAAAGGCCACCGCGAGCCCGGCGGCCCATTTCTTGATCGGATAGCGGAGGCTGACCGCCGGGATCAACGCGAGGCCGGCGCGCACGGCGGTCAGCACGAAGGCGGCGACCAGGCCGACGTGCAGGCCGGAAATCGAGAGCAGGTGGGCGAGGCCGGAATCGCGGATCGCAGTCAGCGTCTCGGCGGGAATGGCGGCGGTCTCGCCGATCAAGAGCGCCAGAATGATTGCGCCGGGGGTGCCGCTCGCGTGCTCCTGCACCCGCACGCCGAGCGCATGGCGCAGCCGCTGGATCCACAGCGCCGGCGCGCCGGCGGCATCGTCGTTGTCGTCCGCGACGATCTCGACCCGGCCGAGGCCGTAGCCGACGGCGCCCAGACCGGCGAAGTAGGCATGGCGCTGGAAATCGAAGGCGCCCGGCGCCGATGGCCCCGGCGGCGGCGCCAGAACCGCACGCAGCCGGATGCGCTGGCCCGGGCGGAGCGGATCCTGGACCCCGCGGACGCGGATCCGCACCTGTCGCGGGTGGTTTTCCTCGGTCAAGCCCGGACTCGCCGGCTGGTCGAGCAGCAGGCGAAGGCTGTCGGGAAGGGACTCGGCCTCGACGATGCGCGCCGTCAGCGTCAGCGGACCGATGCGCTCGGCAAGTGTCGTCGTTGCCACCGTACGCGTGCGCACCTGCGCGGCGGCAAAGCCGAGCGCCGCCACCGTGAGCGGGACACCGATGAGAACGATCGCGGTCCGGCGGTCGTGCCACACGAGCGCGGCCGTTGCGGTTACAAGCGCGAAGACGGCGGCAAACGCGGCGCCGAGCCAGAGCTGCGGTTCGTGCGGCAGCGAGAAGTATATGCCGATGCCGAGGCCGAGAGCCACCGGCAGCCACAGCGCCCAGCGGTCGCGCTCGGCCAGGAACTCACCGGCGAGCCAGCCGCCGGCAGCCTGCAGGCGCTGGCCAAAGACGGCGATGGGGCTCAGCTTCAGCGCAACAGTGGCCACTTTTGGGGTGTTCTTGTTCTGGAATGAAGGTTCTATTACCCCATCTACTCGTTGGGCGCTACGACGACGGCCTTCAGTGCCGCCGGCGTTCGCACGGCGCTCGTTGCATTGGTTGCGAACGGGCAAACGGCGTAAGCTTGCCTCCATGTGCGGTCGCTACACGCAACTCCGATCCTGGTCCGAGCTGGTGCAGATTTTCGCCGCCGTGACGGCCGCACCGGCGCCGAACGCGCTTGCCCGCTACAACATCGCGCCGACGCAGGATGTTGCCGTCATCCGCCTGGGCGCGGCAGGGCGTGAACTCCTGCCGATGCGCTGGGGGCTGGTCCCGGCGTGGGCGAAGGACGTGCGGATGGGGGTGCGGTTGATCAATGCGCGCGCTGAATCAGCGGCGGAAAAGCCCGCCTTCCGCGCCGCAATGCGCGCCCGCCGCTGCCTGATCCCGGCCGACGGGTTTTATGAGTGGCAGGCGCAGGCTGGCGGGCCGAAGCTGCCATTCCGCATTGCCATGGCCGACGGCGCGCCGTTCGCTTTCGCCGGACTGTGGGAACGCTGGCAGTCGCCGGCGGACGGCCGGGCGCTGCTGAGCTGTACCATCCTCACGACGGAAGCGAACGCGGTGGTGCGGCCGATCCACGACCGGATGCCGGTCATCCTGGCTGCCGGCGATTATGCCGCGTGGCTCGATCGCAGCGGGCATTCGGCCACGGCAGTGCAGCGGCTGCTGGGCCCCGCTCCTGCCGCCGGGATGCAGGCGCAGCCGTTGGGGCCTTACGTCAACCGGGTCGCCAACGACGACGCCCGCTGCCTGGAGGCGCGCGCGTCACCGCAGTAGGCGGCACGCTCGGCCAGGGGGGGGCGCGGGGCCAAGGCGGGGAGGGTAAAGTGGCCGGGCCGGCACGTGGCCCGGCCAAGGTGGTGCCTGAAGTTGTTAGCCGGAGACGATTTGGTCCGTGCCTCCGCGCGAAGCACGTTACGCGGCGCGCGCTCCGGCAACAGTGACGGCCATCACCGTCCCGCTCGGGACGACCGGCAGCAGGGGGTGCGATTGTGGCGGACGAGCCGCGTCCCGTTGGCACAACGGAGAAGGAGGGCACCGCAACGCACAAGCATTCCATTTTGGCGGCGAAACGAAGGCCGTGGGGAAACGGCGCGAGAGAATGTTCAGGCAGTCTCTTGTTTCTTGCATCGTGTTTCTTGCATCGGCTCGCGAACCTCAGTATTTCAAGGGCGGCTTCGCGAGGAGCCGTAAATTCGCACGCGGGCTGGCGGTTGGCTGTTGCGATGGCCTTGCCGCCGTGCCGGTGTCCGGAGCTTCCGGACCGGCCCGCGGAGGGACAACCGGAAAAACAGGATCGACAGTCGAGATGACTTTCCCGACGTTTTCATTACGACAGCTGCTCGAGGCCGGCGTGCACTTCGGTCACAGCACGCGGCGCTGGAACCCGAAGATGGCGCCGTTCCTCTTCGGCGTGCGCAACGGCACCCATATCATCGATCTGGAACAGACCTCGCCGCTTCTGCATCAGGCGCTGCTGGCGGTGCGCGACGTGGTCGCCCAGGGCGGGCGGGTGCTGCTGGTCGGCACCAAGCGCCAGGCGAGCGAAGTGATTGCGGAAGCCGCCAACCGCTGCGGGCAGTACTACGTCAATCATCGCTGGCTCGGCGGGATGATGACGAACTGGCGCACGATTTCGAATGCGATCAAGCGCTTGCGTGAGCTGGATGGCCGCCTGCAGGGCAACATCGAAGGACTGACCAAAAAGGAGACGCTGCGGCTGACCCGCGAGCGCGACCGCCTGGAGCGTGCCTTGGGCGGCATCAAGGAGATGGGCGGCCTTCCCGATGTTCTGTTCGTGATCGACACCAACAAGGAAGCGATCGCGATCGCAGAGGCCAACAAGCTCCACATTCCGGTGGTCGCCGTACTCGATTCCAACAGCGATCCCAAAGGTGTGGACTTTCCGATCCCGGGCAATGACGATGCCATCCGGGCGATCCATCTCTATTGCGATCTCGTTGTCGAGGCGGTCCTCGACGGCCTGCAGCAGGAAATGGTGGCTTCCGGCGTCGACGTCGGCGCGGCGGAAGAGGTTTTGGAGACGGTCGCCGCCGACGCGACGGATCCCGACCTGACGGACTCCACCGCGGGCGACGGCCCCGCAGTCGATGCCGTCGTGAGCGATGATGTGGTGGCAGCGGCGCAGCCGAGTGATGAAGCAACCATCCACTGAGGCGCATCGGCCCGCGCTTGGCCGGTCGCGGTCCGCACGCGGGGGCAACACGATCAGGGGCTAAGCTTTGGTTTGAGGCGGCGCAGGCGCGTAAATGCGGTTACTGCGCGGCAACTCCGGGGCTTGTTCAGGCGTCTTTAGGGCAAAAGAGGGTAAGCATGGGTGAAATTTCGGCTGCGCTGGTCAAGAGCCTGCGCGAGCGTAGCGGCGCCGGCATGATGGATTGCAAGCGCGCCCTGACCGAGACGGCCGGCGATCTCGAAGGCGCTGTCGACTGGCTGCGGACGCACGGCCTTGCCGCTGCCGCAAAGAAGTCCGGCCGCGCGACCGCGGACGGTCTGATCGGGCTCTGCGTCGAGGGCAACCGCGGCGCTGTGGTCGAGATCAACTCGGAAACCGACTTCGTTGCCCGCAACGCCGTTTTTCAGGAGTTCGTGCGCGCCGTCGCCCGCCTGGCGCTCGACAATGGCAGCGACGTCGAGGCGCTGTCCAAAGTCCCGTACCCGAAAACAGGCCAGACGGTCGGCGAGCGGCTGACGCAGCTGATCGCCACCGTCGGCGAGAACATGGCGTTGCGCCGGGCTGCTACCTTGGACGTCCAGAACGGCCTGATCGGCGCCTACGTGCACGCTGCCCAAGGCGAGGGTCTGGGGCGCATCGGCGTGTTGGTGGCGGTAGCAAGTAGCGCCGGCGGCCCGCAGGTGGCGCAACTGGCGAAGCACCTGGCGATGCATGTGGCGGCATCGAACCCGGTCGCGGTCTCCCGCGAGGGGGTGCCGGCAGATGTCATCGAGCGCGAGAAGCGGGTCATTGCCGAACAGGCGCAGGCGACCGGCAAGACCGGCCCGGTGCTGGAAAAGATCGTCGGCGGCCGGCTGAACAAGTTCTTCCAGGAGGTGTGCCTCTTGGAGCAGCCGTTCGTTCTCGATGCCGAGCAGAAGGTCGGCGCCGTCGTCGATCAGGTTGCCAAGGAGACGGGCGGGCCGCTGACGGTGACTGGCTTCGTTCGCATCGCGCTTGGCGAAACGGCCAAGGCCGCCGCCGAAGCGCAGGCCTGAGCCGCGTTCGCGATGAGCCAACCCACGGCCGTTCCGGCCCCCCTGAGGCACCCCTACCGGCGCGTCCTCCTCAAGCTTTCGGGGGAGGCGTTGATGGGGGCGGGGGCATTCGGGCTCGATGTCGCGACCGTTGAGCGAATTTGCGGCGACATCGGCCAAGTGCACGCGATGGGGGTGCAGGTCTGCCTCGTCGTCGGCGGCGGCAACATCTTTCGCGGCGCCGAGATCACCGCGTCGGGGGTCGAACGCGCCAACGCCGACTACATCGGCATGCTGGCGACAGTGATGAACGCGCTTGCCTTGCAGAGCGTTCTCGAACGCCAAGGCGTCGCTGCGCGCGTCCAGTCGGCGATCCCGATGGCGCCGATCTGCGAGCCCTACCAGCGCAGCCGGGCGATCCGGCACATGGAAAAGGGCCGCGTCGTCATCTTTGCCGCCGGTACCGGCAACCCATTCTTCACCACAGACACGGCAGCGGCCCTGCGCGCGGTGGAAATGGGATGCGACGCCCTGCTCAAGGGAACGCAGGTCGACGGCGTCTATTCCGCCGACCCGAAGCAAGACGCCGGCGCACGCCGCTTCGACCAGCTGACCTACCAAACCGTCCTGGCCCAGGATCTGCGGGTGATGGACACCGCAGCAATTGCGCTTGCACGCGACAACCGCTTGCCCATTCTGGTATTCTCAGTCCACCAGCCTGGCGCGTTCGCGGCCGTGATCGGGGCCCGCGGGCGATTCACCCTTATCGATGACGGAGGCGGTTGTCGTGGTTGAGACGATCCTGCAAACCTTGAAGCAAGACCTGACAAAGCGGATGCAGGGCACGACCGATGTGCTGCAGAAGGAGCTGGCGGGCTTGCGCACCGGCCGGGCTTCGGTGAGCTTCCTCGAGCCGGTGGTCGTCGATGCCTACGGGGCGCAGATGCCGCTCGCCCAGGTGGCGACGATCAGCGCCACGGAGCCGCGGCTGTTGACGGTGCAGGTCTGGGATCGCGGGCTGACCAAGGCGGTCGAGAAGGCTATTCAGGAGTCTGGACTTGGCCTCAACCCCGTGACCGAGGGCCAGGTGCTGCGGGTCCCGATCCCGACCCTGTCGCAGGAACGCCGGCAGGAGCTGACCAAGGTCGCCCATCGCTATGCGGAGGAGGCGCGGGTGGCGATCCGCAACGTGCGCCGGCAAGGCATGGATGAGCTCAAGCGGGCGGAGAAGGAGCATCAGCTCTCCGAGGACGAACATCGCGACTACGGCAAGCAGGTGCAGACGATGACCGACACCTTCATCAAGAAGATCGACACCATGCTTGAGCAAAAACAGAAGGAAATCATGCAGGTCTGAGGCCATGGGAGCGTTTCCGCTTACGGTGGCCCCGCCGCCGCCGCCGGTGCATGTCGCCATCATCATGGACGGCAACGGCCGGTGGGCTTCGGGCCGCGGGCTGCGCCGCATTGCCGGCCACAAACGCGGCGCCGAGGCCGTGCGAACGGCCATTGAAAGTGCGTTGCGCTTGGGCATCTCCTACCTGACCCTGTTCGGGTTTTCTTCCGAGAACTGGAAGCGGCCGGAAGCCGAGGTCAGGGACCTGATGGGCCTCCTCAGGTACTATCTCAGCAACGAGATCGTTTATTTAGCTGAGCGCGGCGTCCGCCTGCGGGTGATCGGCGATCGCGCGCGGCTGCAGCGAGAGATCGTCGGCCTGATCGAAAAGGGGGAACGCGAGACGGCGGCCGGCCGGCGTCTTACGCTCGTGATTGCGCTGAGCTACGGCGGTCGCAGCGAGATTGCGTCGGCGGCACGGCGGGTTGCCGAAAGGGTTGCGGCCGGCGAGATCCGTCCGCACGAGATCGACGAGACGATGATCGCGAGCCACCTCGAGACCTGTGGCATCCCCGATCCCGACCTCCTCATCCGGACCAGTGGCGAAAAACGCATCAGCAACTTCTTGTTGTGGCAATGCGCCTACACCGAGCTGGTGTTCATCGACACGCTGTGGCCCGATTTCACGCGGCTTGACTTCGAGGAAGCCGTCCGCGAGTACCACGGCCGCGACCGCCGCTACGGCGCGGCGAGTGGTTGAGCCGGGCTGGCGTGCTCGCCTGCCGCTGCCGCGGATCGTGGCGGCGGTCGTTTTGGCACCCCTTGCGCTCGTGTGCCTTTACGCCGGCTCGGCGGTCTTTGCGGCAATGGTCGGCCTCGGGGCGGTCATTCTCGCCTTCGAGTGGGCACGGCTTTGCGTGAGCGACCGGCCGTCGGTGTTCGCGCTTGCCATCGCGGCGAGCGTCGTGGTTGCCGTCGCCGCCGCGCTGGTCCGCCAGGGGGGATCGGCCGTCGCGGTGATCGTCGTCGCCGCGGTGTCGTTGTTTCTCGCTTCGGCCCGTAACGCATGGGTTGCGGCCGGTGTGCTGTATCTGGGGCTGCCGTGCGTGGCGTTGGTCTGGCTGCACACGACGTTTGCGTTCGGCCCTTCGATCATCTTGTGGCTTTTCATCGTCGTCTGGACAACCGATATCGGAGCATACACAGTTGGTCGTCTGGCCGGCGGCCCGAACCTGGCGCCGCGAATCAGCCCCAACAAGACATGGAGCGGCTTTTTTGGCGGCCTTGGGTTTGCGACCGCCTGCGGTTCGCTTCTGCTGGTCAAGCTGGAGTTGATGACCGGTTCCAGCGCTATTCTCGCCAGCTGCGGCCTCAGCTTGGCCGCACAGGCGGGAGACCTCCTCGAATCCTGGATTAAGCGCAGGTTCGGGGTTAAAGATACCGGGAAATTGATCCCTGGGCACGGCGGTCTGCTCGACCGTGTCGACTCGCTGATGACTGCAAGTGTGGTAACGGCCTTTTGTGTGGTCGTGGGCAGGGGAGGCTAAGGACGTGAACGTCGTGGCAACGGCGCAAAGGGCAGAGGTACAGCCACGAAGTGTCACCATTCTCGGTGCCACCGGCTCGGTCGGCTGCAACACGATCGATCTGATTGCGCAGGAACCCGGGCGTTTCGTGGTCGAGGCCCTGACCGGCAACCGCAACGCAGCACTCCTTGCGCAGCAGGCCCGCCAGGTGCGGGCCCGCATCGCGGTCGTCGCCGATGTGCAAGCCTACGCGGAGCTCAAGAATGCTCTTGCGGGAACGGGAATCGAGGCCGCTGCAGGGCGGGACGCGCTGATCGAAGCGGCTGTCCGGCCGACAGAGTGCGTCATGGCCTCAATCGTCGGTGCGGCCGGTCTCGAGCCGACACTGGCGGCGGCGCGGCGTGGCGCGATCATCGGCCTCGCCAACAAGGAGTGCCTTGTCTGTGCCGGCGAGCTGGTGATGGCCGAAATCGCGCGCTGCAACGGCACTCTGATCCCGGTCGATTCGGAACACAGCGCGATTTTTCAGGTTTTCGAAGCCGACCACCCGGAAAAAATCGAACGAATCATCCTTACCGCCTCGGGCGGGCCGTTTCGGACGTATTCCAGCGAACAGCTTGTGGCGGTCACACCGCAGCAGGCGGTCGCCCATCCCAACTGGTCGATGGGCGCAAAAATCTCGGTCGATTCGGCGACGATGATGAACAAGGGGCTCGAAATGATCGAGGCCTTTCATCTGTTTCCGATCCGGGCCGAGCAGATCGAGATCGTCGTTCATCCGCAATCGATCATTCACGGCCTGGTCGCCTACTGCGACGGCTCTGTGTTGGCGCAGCTCGGCTGTCCCGACATGCGGACGCCGATCGCCTGCGCGCTCGCCTGGCCGACGCGGATGCCGGCGCCGTCGGCGCGGCTAAATCTGGCCGCAATCGGGACGCTTACCTTCGAGGCGCCGGACGACAGGCGCTTCCCGGCCTTGCGCTTGGCGCGTCAGGCGCTCACGGCCGGCGGCGGCGCGCCCGCCATTCTCAACGCCGCCAACGAGGTGGGTGTGCACAGTTTCCTTGCCGGCCGGATCGGTTTCCTCGATATCGCGCGGGTCGTCGAGGAAACGTTGAGCCGGGTCACGAACCGGGGCGTCACCACCTTGGCTGATGTCATCGCGATCGATGCGGAGGCGCGTGCCTTTGCCAGTGAGGCAACGCAGCGTTGCCAGACAGTGACAACACACGTGTCGTGAAGGGATGAGAAGAAGCAGCGAATGATCATTCTGGATTACGCCGTCGATTACGTCATTCCGTTCATTCTCGTCCTTTCCGTGCTCGTCTTCGTGCACGAGCTTGGCCATTACGCCATCGCCCGGCGCTACGGCGTGCGGGTCGAAGTTTTCTCGATCGGGTTCGGCCCTGAACTGTTCGGCTTTACCGATCGCTTCGAGACACGCTGGAAGTTTAGCGCTGTTCCGTTGGGCGGCTACGTCAAGATGTTCGGCGAGGCAGACCTGTCCGGCGAGATGCCGTCAGCGCCGCTCTCGCCGCATGAACAGAATGTCTCCTTCCAGCACAAGCCGTGCGGGCAACGGGCGGCCATCGTCGCTGCCGGCCCGCTCGCCAATTTCGCCTTTGCGCTCGTGCTGTTAGGCGCCCTGTTCGGCATCGTAGGCGCGCCGCGGCCGCTGGCGGCAGTTGGCGAGGTGCAGGACGACAGCGCCGCTGCGGCGGCGGGCCTGCTCGTCGGCGATCGGATTGTCAGCATCGACGGCCAGCCGGTGACATGGTTCGATGATGTGCGCGCCATCGTGCGCGATCGGCCGGGTGCTCCGCTCGTGTTCGCGCTGTCCCGCGACGGCCAAGAAGTGGTGGTGACGGCGACGCCAACGCGCGCGGTCTCGGCGGATCCCGACTCGGCCGGGCAGGAAACCGGGCTGCTCGGCATCAAGGCGGATCTGGCTCAGGTCGGTTATGAACGGCTGCCGCCGCTGACCGCCGCCTGGGCCGCCGCAGAGCGCTGTTACGGCCTTACCGTCCAAATCTTGCAGGCACTGTGGCAGATCGTGACCGGTGCTCGCGGCGCGGATGAACTGGGCGGGCCGTTGCGGATTGCCCAGTTGTCCGGTCAAATGGCCGAGAACGGCATCATCAACCTTGTTTTCTTCATGGCGGCTCTCTCGGTCAACCTCGGCCTGATCAATTTCCTGCCGATTCCGATGCTGGACGGCGGGCATCTGGCTTTCTATGCGGTTGAGGCGATCCGCGGCCGGCCGGTCGACAAGCGCGTGCAGGAGTACGGCTTTCGAGTCGGCCTGATCTTTGTCTTGCTGCTGATGATCTTTGCGACCTGGAACGATCTGTTGTCTTTCAACGTGTTCGGTTTCTTCGAATAGAACAATCATGGCGGGTCTTGGGGGTAAGGGAGGGGGCGTGCGCGCTCCGAGGGTGATCGATGCGACGTGCAATCCTGTTGCTCCTGGCGTTGTTCGGGCTGGTCACGGCTGGCGCGGTGGCGCCGCTCTCTGCCGCGGAAGAACAAGTCCGGATTAAAGAAGTCGTTATCAACGGCTTGCAGCGCAGCAGCCCCGACAGCGTGCGGACCTACCTGTTGTTGCAGGAGGGCGACGTATTTGACGCCGACCGGATCGATCGATCGCTGAAGAATCTGTTCGCGACCGGCCGCTTCGCCGATGTCTCGCTCCAGCGCCAGGGAACCAGCCTCGTCGTCTCGGTTATCGAAAACCCGACCGTCAACCGGGTCGCCTTCGAAGGCAACGACAAGCTGTCGGATGAAACGCTGGCGGCGGAAGTAAGCCTCAAGCCGCTTGGTGTCTATACGCAAGCGCGGGTGCAGAGCGACGTCCAGCGGATCCTGACCCTCTATCGGCGCAGCGGACGCTTCGCGGCGACGGTCGAGCCGAAGCTCATCGAACTGCCGCAGAACCGGGTCGACGTCGTGTTCGAGATCGCCGAGGGCGAGGCGACCTACGTGCAGACGATCCGCTTTATTGGCAACAACGAATTCAGCGACGGCTCGTTGCGCGAGGTCATTCGCACCAAGCAGTCGCGCTGGTGGCGGTTTTTCAGCAGCGAGGACACCTACGACCCGGACCGGCTGTCGCTCGATCGCGAGTTGTTGCGCCGCTTTTATTTGAGCGAAGGATACGCCGACTTTCGCGTTTTGTCGGCGGTCGCCGAACTGACGCCCGACCGCAAGGATTTTCTGATCACGTTTACACTGGAGGAAGGCGAGCGCTACCGCTTCGGCTCCGTCGTCGTGACCAGCGCGCTCAAAGGATTGGATCCAGCCGACGTGCGCGACGTCATCGGCTTCAGCGAGGGCGACTGGTACAATGCCGACAAGGTCGAGAAGGCGATCGACGCCTTGGGCCGGGCGGCCGGTGACCGCGGCTTTGCCTTCGTCGAGGTGCAGCCGCGGCTGGAGCGCGACCGCGCGAAACGCACCGTCAATGTCACGTTCGCGGTTGAGGAGGGGCGGCGGGTGTTTGTCGAGCGGATCGACATCACCGGCAACGTGCGGACCTTGGATCGGGTCATCCGCCGCGAATTCCGCCTGATCGAAGGCGATGCGTATAACACCGCCAAGCTGCGCCGCTCCCGCCAACGGATCCAGGACCTCGACTACTTCCAGAAGGTCATGGTCGAGGAACTGCCGGGCAGTGCGCCCGATAAGGCGATTATCAAGGTGGCGGTGGAGGAGAAGCCGACCGGCGCGCTCTCGATCGGGGCGGGCTTTTCGACCGGCAGCGGTTTCCTCGGCGATCTCAGCATTCGCGAGCGCAACCTTCTGGGCCGCGGCCAGGACCTGAAAGCCTCGTTATTGCTGGGTCAGAAGCAGCAGCAGATCGACTTGGCCTTCACCGAGCCCTATTTCCTCGATCGCGAAGTCGCAGCGGGCTTCGACCTGTTCCTCATCGAGATCGACCGCCAGGACGAGAGCTCCTTCGACTCCCGGACCGCTGGCGGCGATGTGCGTATCAACTATCCCGTCACCGAGACTATCTCGCAAGGATGGAAATATACGTACAAGCTGAGCGAAATCAAAAACGTGCCCAACGATGCATCCGTCTTCATCGCCAAGGACGAGGGCACGGAATACATTTCGGAATTGTCGCATACGATTACCTATGATCGCCGCGATAGCCGCATCAACCCGACTGACGGCTACTTCGGCCGTTTGCGCACCGATATCGCCGGCCTCGGCGGCACCGTCGCCTACCTCCGCAATCGGCTCGACACCGGCTATTACTTCCCGGTTGCGCAAGGGTTCGTGCTGTCGCTGACCGGTTCGGCCGGCTACATCAACGGCATCGGCGAGGACGTTCGTGTGCTGGATCGCTTCTTTCTGGGCGGCTCCGACCTGCGTGGCTTCCAGACGGACGGCGTCGGCCCGCGCGATTCGGACACTGACGATGCTCTCGGCGGCGAGCTGTTCTACGCCGGCTCGCTGCAGCTCAGCTTTCCTCTGGGTCTGCCGGAAGAGCTGCAGATCCGCGGCCGCGTGTTCACTGATGTCGGCAGCCTGTGGCACCTCTCAGACTCAGGCCCGGGAATCGACGAGGATACCGAGCCGCGGGCCTCGGTCGGTGTCGGCCTGACCTGGGTCTCTCCGTTTGGTCCGCTCGGCATCGATGTCGGTTACGCGGTCGTCAAGCAGAGCTATGACGAGACCGAAATCCTGCGCATCAACTTCGGCACGAGGTTCTGATTGGTCCGCTGGGCCTTCCTGTTTGCGCTGCTCTTGCTTGGCACACCCGCCGGTGCCGAGATCGGCATCGGCGCTGGCGGCCGCTTTGCCGCCGCCGATCCGGTGCAAGGGTTGGCGGTGGTTGATTTTGCCGCCGTGCGCCGCGACGCGACAGCGGCAAAAGCGATTGCGCAGAAGCTCGAAACCTTTGCCAGTGCCTACCAGAGCGACGTCGAGCGCGAAGAGAGCGCCCTGCGCGGGGCCCAGGAGGCCTTGAAGCGCAAACAGGCGGAGCTGCCGTCCGATGCCTACGCCGCTGAACGCCGCAGCTGGGAACAGGCCGTGGCCGACGCACAACGCCGCTTCATGCGCCGCCGCCAGGCCCTGGACGAGGCACGGGCACAAGCCTGGCAGCAGGTCAACGAAGCGCTGGGCACGGTCATCCGCGCGCTTGCGGCCGAACGCAATCTCCGGATCGTGCTGCGGCGGGACCAGGCGTTCTGGGTTGCGGCGGAACTGGACGTGACCGACGAAGTGCTCAATCGCTTGAACCGGATCCTGCCGACCGTCGAGATCCAAGCAATCGAGGGCTAGTGAACGGCGGTCGCTCACCGAAAAGCCCTTGCGAAGCCCGCTTCGATGGTCAAAAAGGATGCCGCGTCGCCACTGCCGCGGCACGGCGGGCGTGACCTTCGGGCGGTGCGCGGTTGGGGTGTCCAGCTCACTGGTCGGATGAATGAAGAAGGAAGAGTTGACCACGACCGCGCTGTCCATTGACGTCGAAGACATTCAGCGGTTGCTGCCGCATCGCTACCCGATGCTGATGATCGATCGCGTCATCAACATGGAGCCGGGGCTGCGGGCGACCGGCATCAAGAACGTCACCATCAACGAGCCGTTTTTTCACGGCCATTTCCCCGGCCATCCGGTCATGCCGGGCGTTCTGATCATCGAGGCAATGGCGCAGACAGCGGCCGTGGTTGTCGTCACCACGCTGGGCCGCGAGCGCGGCGGCAGCGTCGTTTATTTCATGTCCATCGACCACGCCCGCTTTCGCAAGCCGGTGCTTCCGGGCGATACCATGTATCTTCACGTGGAAAAGCGGAGAAGCCGTGGAAGCGTTTGGAAATTTACGGGTCTTGCCAAGGTCAACGACGTCCTGGTGGCGGAGGCGACCTATGCCGCGATGATCCGCGGTCTGTAACATGCGGCGCCTTGGGACCTGAGCTCGCGGGCGCGGGCGTGATGCGGGTGCTATCGTCGCGGCGACGGTGGGCGCCATCGAGCATCGAGAATGTGCTGCGCGGCTCGATCGATGCCGTCTGCGACAATGAGCAACCCCGGCCTGGCGCTGGTGCGCGTGCGCGTGGGCGAGGCTGACCCGGCGGGCGGTGGCAGCGCTCGGCATCGTCGTCGGCCGCGAGATGTGGGTACAAGTGAAGTCGGTGGCGCTGGTGGAGTGAGCCGTCGGTCCCGGGCCGATTTTTTTCCCCCGTATGGGGAAACACGACCGGCGCTTTGGCTCGTCAGGGGTGTATTTTGCCGACAATACCCGGCGATTTGCCCTTCTTCTTCCCTCTTCCAGCCGCTAGCCTCCTCGTGTTCGGCGCGATCCGCCGTCCGTTGCACGCTTGAAAATCGCCTTTGCCGCCCAGGGCGGCAGGGCTCTCCGCAACGCGATCGACGGCTGAGGCGCCGGCAAGCCGGCGGTGAAACCGCGTTTGGTTTCTGTTCTGTGCCGGCAAAAACTGGTAGTAAGGCGCAAGCGGGCGCACGGAAGTGCGAAGGGGAGGGTAGCGTGGGCGGCTTCAGTCCTGACGATCGGAAGACCGGCGGTGGGCCTGCGGAGGCGGCCGCGGGGACGGCCGGCATTGATCCGGCCGCATCGCCGATCACGCCGGATCTGCTGGCGGATTTTGCGGCGACCGCCGGCGGGATCGCGGCATGGCTTCCGGGACTGCCGCCCAAGGGCGCCTGGACGCACATGATCGTCCGCAACGGCGGCGCGCCGGCCCTGCTCGATGAGGCGCTGCGA